>NZ_JBXAHO010000046.1:0-48504 GCF_058795195.1 Pseudomonas sp. GW823-FHT06B06
CTGGTCAGCGAAATGCCCCATGGCGGGCAGAAGTTGTCGGGGTATGGCAAGGACATGTCGATGTATGGGCTGGAGGACTACACCGTCGTGCGGCATGTGATGTTCAAACACTAACCCCTTGTAGGAGCGAGCATGCTCCGGGCGGGTTTCCGACGATGGAGGTCAACGATAACGCGGGGAACCTGACGCCCCGCGGTGCCCTCCGGTTTCTCGCGAGCATGCTCGCTCCTACAGTACAGCGATGATTTCACCACGGTTTCAAGGTCGAAACCGGCATTACGCACCACTGGTTTCAAACACAACAATAACCACCGATCCGGGCAGCGCCTCCACGGCCCTGCCACGGCTTCGGACATCCGAAATCTGCCGATTTTCCGGAGAAACACACATGACTGCATCACCCGATCTCTCTACCGCCGTCGTCGACAGCGACGCCGAGCAACTGCGAAAACTGGGTTACACCTCCAACTTCAATCGCAGCATGAGCTTGTGGGAAAACTTCGCCCTGGGCTTCACTTATCTCTCGCCGGTCGTAGGGGTTTATACCCTCTTCGGCCTGTGCCTCGCCGCTGGCGGGCCGCCGATGTTCTGGGCCTATCTGCTGGTCGGTTGCGGCCAGTTGCTGGTGTGCCTGATCTTTGGTGAAGTGGTGTCGCAGTTCCCGATTTCCGGTGGCGTGTACCCGTGGGCGCGTCGCCTGGTGGGCAAGCGCTGGGCGTGGATGGTCGGCTGGATCTACTCCATCGCCCTGTGCGTCACGATTGCCGCCGTAGCCGTCGGCGCCGGCCCGTACCTGGCTGCCATGCTCGGTTTTGAACCGAGCAACAACACCAATATCGTCATTGCCCTGGTGCTGACGCTGTTTGCCACCCTGATCAACCTCAGCGGCACCAAGGTACTGGCGCGCATTGCCATGTTCGGCTTCCTCTGTGAACTGGTGGGTGCAGTGATCGTCGGCGTTTACCTGCTGGTCTTCGAGCGCCATCAATCAATTGGCGTGCTGTTCAACACCTTCGACATCAGCGTCGATGGTTCATACCTGCCGGCCTTCCTCACCGCCTCGCTGGCGGGTATGTTCCTCTACTACGGCTTCGAGGCCTGCGGCGACGTGGCCGAAGAAACCCCGAACCCGAGCAAGAAGATCCCGGTGGCCATGCGCATGACCATCTACATCGGCGGCATTGCGGCAATGTTCGCCTGCCTGGCACTGATCCTCGCCGTGCCAGACATGCAAGCGGTGATCGACGGCACCGACAAGGACCCGGTCGGCACCATCCTCAACAACGCCTTCGGCCCAATCGGTTCGAAAATGGTGATGGGCGTGGTGATGATTTCCTTCATCTCCTGCGTCATCAGCCTGCAAGCGGCGGCCAGTCGCCTGCTGTACTCCTACGCCCGGGATGAAATGGTTATCGGCAGCCGACTGCTGAAGAAGATCTCTCCTACAACCCAGGTTCCAGTTGCGGCGCTGTTCGTGTCCGGCGTCCTGCCAGCGCTGATCATCATCCTCGGCTTCTTCCTGCAGGATGCAGTCGCCACCATCGTCAGCTTCGCCGCCATCGGCATCTACCTGGCCTTCCAGATGATCGTGCTTGCGGCGCTGTATGCCCGCCTCAAAGGCTGGAAGCCCAGCGGCCAATTCACCCTCGGCGCCTGGGGCTGGCCGGTGAACATCTGCGCGCTGGTCTATGGCGTCGGCGCAATCGTCAACATGGCCTGGCCACGGACGCCGGATGCGGCGTGGTACATCAACTACGCCATGGTCTTGAGCACCACCATCGTCATTGGCCTGGGGTTGCTCTACATGTGGATCGCCAAGCCGTATGACCACGGCACAGCGCCAGCGGGGGATGCGTGGAAGGTTAGTCGCTAATGGAAATTGCCCCGGTGCCAAAAGACACCGGGGCAACCAAACGCTTTTAGCGGTCAAGCATTTCGAAACAGTTCCTGGCATCCCGTGGATGTATCCCCAGCTAGAGTTTCCCTACCACGCAAGTGGTACTGGTTGACGATAATCGCTGCAAGGCCTAGGGTGTTTACGTCGTTTACAGCGTATACATCTTTAGGAGAGCCACCATGGCCTCGCCCGTTTTGTCGTTTCGTGTCGAAGAACTCCTGGCCCAACAACTGGATCAGCTAGCGGCTGCCACCGACCGCGACCGTCAGTACCACCTCAAGCGTGCATTGGTTCGATATGTAGAAGCCGAGTCATGGCATCTGCAAGCCATAAGCGACGGCATATCCGATGCCGATGCTGGAAAACTGACCGACCTGGACGCCGTGAAGGCTAAGTGGGAAAAACGTGCCGAGCGTAGTACTGACTGAGAAAGCCGAAAGCGACCTGGACGCCATCCATGAACATTACCGAGAGGTCGTAGGCGCGGGTACTGCCATCGAGATCATTTCCACCATGCTGCAATGTTTCCGGCAGTTGGAACAGTTCCCCGGCTCAGGCAGGCCTTCTATCATGCCTGATGTACGAGAATTGGTACTTGGTCGTTATCCCTTCATTGCGCCGTATCGATTTGCCAATGGCCAGGTACAGGTGTTGAGGGTGCTGCATCAGCGTTCTGAACGTTCTCAGGATTGGTAAAGGGAGAACGTCCAGCCGCGACAGGATTGCCGCGACTGGATGTTCCATTTCTTCAAAACCGCGAAACACTGCGCATCGCATCCACCAGATAACGCATCGCAATGCGATCACTCTCCGACAACTCGCGATAGCGCTCCACCAACTTCATCTCCTCGTTATTGAGCCGACGTCTCCGCCGGCCAGTAGATAGGCACGCAAAGATTCCCAGGATTTCGGTGATGCCTTGTACTTTCGACATGGACGATGTCCTTCTCTACGTCAAAGAAAACTTCAGATATTGCATCGCCCTACCCTTTTCAGTAGCCACCCTGTGCCCACTGAAGCCACCGGCCCGAAGGGCAGAAACCGGTCATGCCCATAGAATAGAAACTATCCGGGCGCTGAAAAGTACTTTTTAGAGTAATTAGTCGAAAAAAACAGAAATGCCCTTTAAATCAGAACTTACTGTCGGAAACGTTAACCGACATCTCTTGTTTCATTGCCGCGCTATCGTCACGCCATCAATCATTTTTGCTGCGCAACCGAACGGTTTAAGCTATTCGTTATATGTTTTAAAGGCAGTTGCGTTTGGCCGAAGGCATGTCCGAACCGATATTTTTGATCCAGCAGTGCCAGGAACGGCGCGGGATCGTTCACGACAGGTTGTATTTATGCATCGCAGGAATTTGCTCAAAGCCTCCATGGCCATCGCGGCCTACACCGGATTATCGGCCACCGGCCTGCTCGCTGCCCGTGCCTGGGCAGGCAATGGCACCGCGGATGGCGAGGCTCAAGCGTTCGACTTCGAAGCGCTGAAGGTCCAGGCCAAGCAACTGGCCAGCAACCGCTACCAGGATACCAAGCAGGTGCTGCCGCCCACCCTGGCGACCATGACCCCGCAGAATTTCAATGCCATTCGCTATGACGGCAAGCATTCGTTGTGGAATGACTTGAATGGCCAGCTGGATGTGCAGTTTTTCCATGTCGGCATGGGTTTCCGCCAGCCGGTGCGCATGTACAGCGTCGATCCCAAGACCCACATGGCCCGCGAAGTGCATTTCCGCCCTTCGTTGTTCAACTATGAGAATACGTCCGTCGACACCCAGCAGCTCAAGGGCGACCTGGGCTTTTCCGGGTTCAAGCTGTTCAAGGCGCCGGAACTGGACAAACACGACGTGGTGTCTTTCCTCGGCGCCAGCTATTTCCGAGCGGTAGACGCCACTGGCCAGTACGGCTTGTCGGCCCGCGGGCTGGCAATCGACACCTATGCGAAGAAGCGCGAAGAATTCCCCGACTTCACCAAGTTCTGGTTCGAGACGCCAGACAAGGACAGCACGCGCTTCGTGGTCTACGCCTTGCTCGATTCTCCGAGCGCGACCGGCGCCTACCGTTTTGACATCGATTGCCAGGCCGAACGCGTGGTGATGGAGGTCGACGCCCATGTCAACGCGCGCACCGCCATCGAACAACTGGGCATCGCGCCGATGACCAGCATGTTCAGCTGCGGTACCCACGAGCGCCGTATGTGCGACACCATTCACCCGCAAATCCACGACTCCGATCGCCTGGCGATGTGGCGCGGCAATGGCGAGTGGATCTGCCGCCCGCTGAACAATCCGGCCACCCTGCAATTCAACGCCTTCACCGACAAGGACCCGAAAGGTTTCGGCCTGGTGCAGACCGATCATGAATTCGCCAGCTATCAGGACACCGTCGATTGGTACAGCAGACGCCCGAGCCTGTGGGTAGAACCGACGACCGCGTGGGGCGAAGGCTCTATCGATCTGCTGGAAATTCCTACCACCGGCGAGACACTCGATAACATCGTTGCCTTCTGGACCCCGAAAAAACCGGTCGCCGCCGGCGATTCACTGAACTACGGCTACAAACTCTACTGGAGCGCCCTACCGCCTGTCGGCACGCCCTTGGCACGGGTCAACGCAACCCGCTCAGGCATGGGCGGTTTCACTGAAGGCTGGGCGCCGGGCGAACACTACCCGAAGGTCTGGGCCCGACGCTTCGCCGTGGATTTCAACGGTGGCGGCCTGGATCGCCTGCCGCCAGGCACGGGCATCGAACCGGTGGTCACCTGTTCCAACGGCGAGGTGAAGGACTTCAACGTGCTGGTGCTCGATGACATCAAGGGCTACCGCATCACCTTTGACTGGTATCCGACCAACGACAGTGTCGAGCCGGTGGAGCTGCGCCTGTTCATTCGCACCAATGACCGGACGCTGAGTGAAACCTGGTTGTACCAGTACTTCCCGCCAGCACCGGACAAGCGCAAGTACAGCTGACGGAGAAAACAAAGCCCCGGTCAAATCGACCGGGGCTTTTGGTTTGCGACCTCACTCAATCCCGCAAATCCGACTCATGAATGGGTTGGTCACGATGGGTCGCGCGGTGATATTGCGCCGGCCAAATGGCTTTGCGCCCACCCAGGTCATCGTCGGCATGCAATGCCCAATAAGGATCACGCAACAGCTCACGAGCGAGGAAGATGATGTCGGCCTGGCAGGTGCGCAGGATATGTTCGGCCTGTGCAGGCTCAGTGATCATTCCTACCGTACCGGTAGCGATGCCTGACTCCTTGCGCACACGTTCGGCGAAGCGGGTCTGATAACCCGGACCCGTGGGGATTTCCGCGTTGACGGCCGTACCGCCTGACGACACGTCGATGAGGTCCACACCCAAGTCCTTAAGGCGTCGCGCCAGCTCGACGGTTTCATCCGGGTTCCAGCCATCCTCCACCCAGTCGGTGGCGGACACCCGCACGAACAGCGGTAATTCTTCGGGCCAGACCTTGCGCACCGCTTCGGTGACCTGCAAGACCAGGCGAATGCGGTTTTCGAATGAACCGCCGTACTGGTCACGCCGCTGATTACTCAGGGGCGAAAGAAACTGGTGCAGCAGATAGCCATGAGCCGCATGCACTTCGACCACCTTGAAACCGGCGGTCAACGCGCGCTTCGCCGAGTCGACAAAGGCCTGGATGACGTCAGCGATCTCGCCTTCGTCCAGCTGCTTGGGTTGTGTGTGTTGCGGATCAAAGGCGATTGGCGACGGGCCAACCGGCAACCAGCCGCCCTCGTCAATCTTTACGCTGCCATGCTTGCCAAGCCAGGGTCGATAGGTACTGGCCTTACGCCCTGCGTGGGCCAGCTGGATGCCAGCAACGGCGCCTTGAGCGGCAATGAAACGGGTGATGCGTTGCAAGGGTTCGATTTGTTCATCGTTCCACAGGCCAAGGTCCTGGGCGGTGATTCGCCCGTCGGCCGTGACTGCCGTGGCTTCCGTAAAGACCAGTCCGGCGCCGCCGACGGCGCGACTACCGAGGTGGACCAGGTGCCAGTCATTGGCCAGGCCATCGACGCTCGAATACTGGCACATTGGCGATACCGCAATGCGGTTGAGCAGGGTCAATTGACGAAGAGTGTAGGGTTCAAGCAGCAGACTCATGGGGCACCTCTCAAATCAGTGGGCAGGCTCCAGGGTTCTGTTTGAATAGTCGACGAGTGACATGAAAGGGATGCAGCACCCGCCCCCGCGGGCAAAAGATTGACAAGACGTCACAAGGATAATCAAGCAGTGCTTTAGAGCCTAGTCGACATCGGGGGATGTCGCCCCTCCCTGTAGGAGCGAGCATGCTCGCGATGGACTACAGGACACCGCGGGGTATCAGGTACCCCGCGTTATCGTTCACGACCATCGCGAGCATGCTCGCTCCTACAGGGCGGGTTCAACGCGGTTCAATGTGGGCGATCATCAGTTGCACGGTCTCATTGCCGCGAAACTCGTTGACGTCGAGTTTGTAAGCCAGCTCCACCCACTTGATGGTCGGGTTTGGCCAGACCTCACGGTCGATCCCGAAGGCAATGCCATCGAGCTTGACCGAGCCGCACTCGCTCCTGAGCACCACCTTGAGGTGGCGTTCACCGACGACACGCTGCTCGACCAACTGAAACACGCCATGAAACAGTGGCTCCGGGAAGTGCTGGCCCCAAGGCCCGGCGTGGCGTAATGCACGGGCCAGTTCGAGGTGGAATTCTTCGACCGCCAGAACCCCGTCCGACAGCAAGCGCCCGGTCAGGTCTTCGTCGCGCAGTTGCCGACGCACTTCGGCGTCGAAAGCTTCGGCGAACAACGGAAAATTTGCTTCTGGCAGCGTCAGGCCAGCGGCCATGGCATGACCACCGTACTTGGTGATCAGGTTCGGATGCTGCGCCGCCACCACGCTCAGGGCATCGCGAATATGAAAGCCCTGTACCGAACGCCCCGAGCCCTTGAGCAACCCGTCGCCGGCATCGGCGAAGGCGATGGTCGGACGGAAATAACGTTCTTTCATGCGCGAGGCCAGGATGCCGATGACGCCCTGATGCCATTCGGGATCGAACAGGCACAAACCGAATGGCATCGATTCCACCGGCAAATCCTTGAGCTGGGCCAACGCTTCACGCTGCATGCCCTGCTCGATGGATTTACGGTCCTGGTTCATTCCGTCCAGTTGCGCCGCCATTTCCCGCGCCAGCGCCACGTCTTCGGTCAGCAGGCATTCGATGCCCAGGCTCATGTCATCCAGTCGCCCGGCGGCATTGAGGCGTGGACCGACGATAAACCCCAGGTCGGTGGAGGTGATGCGCGCATGATCACGCTTGGCCACTTCGAGAATCGCCTTGATCCCCGGCCGGGCACGTCCGGCGCGTATGCGTTCCAGGCCTTGATGCACCAGGATGCGGTTATTGGCATCCAGCGGCACCACGTCGGCCACGCTGCCCAGCGCCACCAGGTCGAGCAATTCGCCGATGTTCGGCTGCGGCTTGCTGGCGTACCAGCCGAGTTCGCGCAAACGCGCGCGCAAGGCCATCAGCACATAGAAAATCACCCCGACGCCGGCCAGCGCCTTGCTCGGGAATGTGCAACCGGGCTGGTTCGGATTGACGATGGCATCGGCCAGCGGCAGGTCATCGCCCGGCAAATGGTGGTCAGTGACCAACACGTTGAGCCCGGCCTTTTTCGCCGCGGCCACGCCTTCGACACTGGAAATGCCATTGTCCACGGTAATCAGCAACTGCGGCTGACGCTCCAGGGCCACCGCAACGATCTCCGGGGTCAGGCCGTAGCCGTAGTCGAATCGGTTGGGCACCAGATAGTCGACATGCGCCGCACCCAACAGGCGCAAGCCCAAGGTGCCCACGGTACTGGCGGTGGCACCGTCGGCATCGAAGTCGCCAACGATCAGAATCCTCTGGCGCTGCTGGAGTGCGGTCACCAGCAGATCCACCGCTGCCTCGATGCCCTTGAGCTGCTGGAACGGAATCAGCCGTGCCAGGCTTTTGTCCAGTTCGGCTTCGGATTGCACGCCCCGCGCTGCGTACAGCCGGGTCAGCAGCGGTGGAATATCACCGAGAAATGGCAGGGTGTCGGGCAGCTGGCGAGGTTCGATGCGCATGGGGTGACAGGGGCTTCTCTTCAATACGTAGGATAAAACCGGTGAGGCAGCGACTGATCAGCCGCGTTCGCCCAACAGCCACTGCAACTGGACTTCATGCTGGCCGCGGTCGTCGGTGACGAAAATCGTCCCTTCGCTGATCATTACGTCCCACTTGATCACCCGGGGCATGTCTTTGGCCAGGGTTTCCAGGACTTCCTGAGGGACCGCCGCGATGTTAACGTTTTTCAGGTTCTTGATCGCCGGGATCACCTTGCCTTCCCAGACGCGCAGGCTGCCGTAGGCCAGCAGGCTGGTGCGCTCGGTGCGGCGCGAGCACCAGGTCAGGCGATCGGCGTCGGGTTGACCGACTTCGATCCAGTGCAGGACGCGGTCATCCAGGCTCTTTTCCCACAGGGCCGGTTCATCCACGTCCGACAGGCCACGGCCAAACGACAGTTGCTCGTTGTACCAGAGGGCGTAGGCCAACAGGCGCACGGTCATGCGCTCTTCGGTTTCCGAAGGGTGGCGGGCGATGGTCTGCTTGACGGACTCGTAGACGCTGCGATCGAGGTCGGTGAGGTTCAGTTCAAACTTGTAGGTCGTGGACGGCTGGGCCATGAACGGGCTTCTTGATACGTGGAAAGGCGGCAAGTCTAACCGATGCAGCCACCAATCAACGAATAGAAGGCGATCTCCCTTGGGCGCCTGACAGTCGGCTATGTTAAAACTCTGTACTCGCTCAACCTTTGTCCAACAGGAGCCCGCATGCCGTCCTCTGCCAAACCGCTCTCAGGTCTGAAAGTCATCGAATTGGGTACCTTGATCGCCGGCCCGTTCGCCTCGCGCATTTGCGCTGAATTCGGTGCCGATGTGATCAAGGTCGAATCGCCGGACGGCGGCGATCCATTGCGCAAATGGCGCAAGTTGTACGAGGGCACCTCGCTGTGGTGGTTCGTCCAGGCTCGCAATAAAAAATCGCTGACGCTCAACCTCAAGCATCCGGACGGCCTGGCGGTCCTGAAGAAACTGCTCAGTGAAGCGGACATCCTGATCGAGAACTTCCGCCCCGGTGTACTGGAAAAGCTTGGCCTGGGCTGGGACGTCCTGCATGCATTGAATCCAAAGCTGGTCATGGTGCGGCTCTCGGGCTTCGGCCAGACCGGCCCGATGAAGGATCAACCCGGGTTTGGCGCGGTCGGCGAATCCATGGGCGGCCTGCGCTACATCACAGGGTTCGAGGATCGGCCGCCGGTGCGCACCGGGATTTCCATCGGTGATTCGATTGCCGCGCTGTGGGGCGTGATCGGTGCCCTCATGGCCCTGCGTCACCGCGAGGTCAATGGCGGTCAGGGGCAAGTAGTGGACGTGGCGCTGTACGAGGCGATCTTCGCCATGATGGAAAGCATGGTGCCAGAGTTCGACGTGTTTGGTTTCATCCGCGAGCGCACCGGCAATATCATGCCGGGTATTACGCCTTCATCGATCCACACCAGTGCCGATGGCAAGCATGTGCAGATCGGCGCCAATGGCGATGCGATCTTCAAGCGCTTCATGCTGCTCATTGGTCGGGAAGACCTGGCCAACGATCCGCTGCTGGCCAGCAACGACGGCCGCGACAGCCGTCGCGACGAAATTTATGGGGTCATTGATCGCTGGGTCAATTCGCTGCCCCTGGACACCGTCATCGAGCGCTTGAACCAAGCCGACGTACCGGCCAGCCGGATCTTCAGCGCCGAAGACATGTTCAGCGATCCTCAGTACCTCGCCCGGGAAATGTTCCTGCAGGCCAAGCTGCCCGATGGCAAGGACTTCAAGATGCCAGGGATCGTGCCGAAACTCTCAGAGACACCCGGTGATTGTGAATGGGTCGGGCCGCAACTGGGTGAGCACAATGCCCAGGTACTCCAGGAACTTGGCTATGACGCGTCGCAGATCACACAACTGCGCAAAGACGGAGCCATCTGAGCTCAAGCGTTTGTTTGCGCGACTCATCAAGCCCGGCCTGCTGTTGGCCGGGCAGCGCCTGGGCGCGTTGGCGAGCCTGGCCCTGATCGTTACGCTGGCCTCGCCGGTGTCGGCGCAGCCCAAGGAATCCCTGGTCTGGCTGAAACGCGATCTACCGCCGCTGTTCATTTTCAACGGGCCGGAAAAAGGCCAGGGGATCATCGATCAATTGCTGCGGCAGCTGATCGCCGGCATGCCGCAGTACCGGCACAGCGTGATGAAGGTCAATCGTGCCCGTGGCTTGCAAATGCTTCACGAACCGTCCCTCACCTGCGATGCAGCGTTGAACTGGAGCAAGGAACGCGAAAGCTGGATCGCATTTTCCCTGCCGGTATTTCGCGCCATGAGCAATGGCCTGGCCGTGCGCAGCAACGAGCGAGAGGTACTGACGCCGTTCCTCAAGGATGGTGAGGTGGACCTGGCGGCCCTGTTGGCCACCGGCAACGTGACCTTGGGCATTGTTGCCGAACGCAACTATGGCGAATACCTTGACGCCCTGCTCAAACAGGCGCCGGGCAAGGCGCTGACGCTTCATTACGGCAACGACGCCTTGGGCAGCCTGCTGCAAATGCAACGCCTGGGACGCCTGCAGTTGCTGTTGGGCTATCGCCCGGAAATTCGCTATCAGGCGCGACAACAAGGGATCGCGGAAGAGGAGCTGCAGTTCTATCCGGTTCGTGGCACCGGCAGATACCTGTCCGGCTACATCGGCTGCACCAATACGCCCCTGGGGCGGCAGGCGATCATCGAGATCAACCAATTGCTGCGTGCCCTGCCCCGAGACCATTTGAGCGAGGCGTATGCCGGCTGGCTCGACCCGCAAAGCCGTACCGACTACCTGCGAGCAGCCCGGGAATTTTTCGAGCATCAGGACGGCTACTGACAATTGCCAGGCAAAAAGAAACCCCGAGAAGTGGGGAGACGACTCGGGGTTAAACGTGGTCTTTCAAAGACCAGTAACAGCAAGCGGCAAGCACCGGAGCACAATGCTTGATCCCGCTGTTACTGAATCTGACTGATAAGGATGCAGGAAGGTTCCCACAACCGGCCATTCAATTTCGGCTAGCCACCAACTTGTCCTGTGCCGCATTGCGCAACGCTGCGATAACACAGGGCTCCAGGCGTCCTTCAGCAATCAGCACATCGCGGTGCAGGCCGTCGACGACATCCGTCAACTGACGCTTGTCGGCCAACTGCGCCTGATTGAACACCCGATCGACCACTATGGCACCGATAGCATTCTTCAAGGTCACCCGGCATTCGCCATGTATGCCTGACGGGGTTAACGTCACCTGGTACGGGCTCAGAGCCTCACCGAGCAATAGACTGATACTTTCCATCCGATCACCACTCAATAGTCCGAAAACAAAGTGCCTGGGGCGTGTGTACTGTAAATGACCGCTGGGCCGAGTAGAAAGTTCTGAAAACCGCGTGCAGGTGAGCCTGCGCCTGCGGTCGATAGAGCATGCACGGCGAAGATGACAGGGAAAAAACATCAGCCTCACGCCTGTCCGGCCAAACGGCACCTCCAGAGTAGCGAGAGCAAGCCAGACAGGCTGGCGGCCAAAAGGCCCCAGCCAGCCCATGGGGCAAATTGTTGCCAGGCTGTCGGGAGTGGATCGCCATCGAGCCACTTCGAACGCAAGGCACGTAGTTCAGCGGGAGGAAAAGCCTCGAGGGCCTTGTTGAGGATACAGAGCAGTTGCGATTGGCCTTTGCGCACCGTCAGGTAGTCCGGGTCCCACTGGCCTTCCACGATTTGCCCCACCTGAAGCTGGCCCAAGGGTAAGAGTCGTGCGCCTGTTTCGCTTTCGATGGTGGCATGGGCCTCCCCGCTTTCCACCAGCGCGCGGGCTTGCGCGTAGGTCTTGACCGAACGCAAATCGATGGTGGGGTGGTCACGACGAATCACCGCTTCCAGCACATGCCGGGTCGGCAGTACCAACACGTGCTTGGCCAACTGCTGCAGTGACTCGACCTGCGGTGCCCCGGCCCGCCCGACAAACACCCAGCCAGAGCCGCCATAGGAATGGCTGAAATCCAGGAACACCTTGCGCTCGTCATTCATTGCCAGCGTGGTGCTCATGTCCGCTTCTGCGCGCTCCAGGCTTTGAAGCATATGCTCGATGGAGAATGACTCGACATGGACAAAACGCAGCCCCGTCATGGCGCTGATGCGATCGAGCATGTCCCTGTTAAGGCCGCTCCACTGGCCATGTTCATTCTTGAACAGGTAGCGCGGGTATTCCAGCGACGCTACCTTGACGGGCGGGTGCCCGGCAATCCATTCAAGTTCCCGGGCATCCAGCGCGATCCGGACACCGGCGCCCGCCTTTGCCGGTTCACGAGCCGGATCAGGCGCGGCGATTGCCCACTGGGCCAAGATGAACAGGACACTGAGCAATAGCAGCCAGCACGCCGCTGGCCTGGATCGTCTGTAAACCGGCATTGCCACATCCTTGCAGATCCGTTCGTCCCTCTCCGTGGACGAATCCTGTTGGCAAGTGTGGCATGCAAAAACAACAAAGCCCGTCAGTAGACGGGCTTTGTTGTGTGACAGGGTTTGCCCGTTACAAAGGCTTACCGCGGTTACCGTGCTGGCTGACAAAGGCCTGCACGGCCTTCAGGTCATTCGGCAATACGGTGCAGCGCTCGTCTCTTTCAAACAAATCAGAAAGATGTGCAGGCAGCTCGAGGGCTTTTCCTACACCGGCTTTCTCCACGGCGTCCGGGAATTTGACCGGATGGGCCGTGCCCAGGATCACCATCGGGATATCCAGGCTGCGACGGCATTCGCGGGCGGCCTTGACGCCGATCGCGGTGTGCGGGTCCAGCACTTCACCGGTCTGTTCAAAGACCTCGGCGATGGTTTCGCAGGTTTGCTCATCGTCAACGGCCAGTGAGTCGAACAGTTTGCGCGCTTCAGTCCAGCGCTCCTGCTCGACGCTGAAACCGCCGCCCTGCTTGAAGCTGTCCATCAGCCCGGCAATCGCCGCGCCATTGCGACCGTGCAGGTCGAACAGCAGGCGTTCGAAGTTCGAGGACACCATGATGTCCATCGACGGCGACAGGGTCGCGTGCAGGGTTTCCTTGACGTACTGGTTGCCGCTCATGAAGCGGTGCAGGATGTCGTTGCGGTTGGTGGCGACGATCAACTGGTTGATCGGCAGGCCCATGTTGCGTGCCAGGTAACCGGCGAAGATGTCGCCGAAGTTACCGGTTGGCACCGAGAACGCCACCGAGCGCGCCGGACCGCCCAGTTGCAGGGCTGCGTGGAAGTAGTAGACGATCTGGGCCATGATCCGCGCCCAGTTGATCGAGTTTACCGCCACCAGGCGCGTGCCCTTGAGGAAGCCCTGGTCGGCGAAGCTCGCCTTGACCATTTCCTGGCAGTCATCGAAGTTGCCTTCGATGGCGATGTTGTGGATGTTCTCGCCGAAAATGGTTGTCATCTGCCGACGCTGCACTTCGGACACACGGTTGTGTGGGTGCAGGATGAAGATGTCGACGTTTTCGCAGTGCTTGCAACCTTCGATGGCCGCCGAGCCGGTATCGCCGGAAGTGGCGCCAACGATCACCACGCGCTCGCCGCGTTTTTCCAGCACGTAGTCGAGCAGGCGACCGAGCAGTTGCAGGGCGAAGTCCTTGAACGCCAGGGTCGGGCCGTGGAACAGCTCCAGCACCCATTCGTTGCCGTTCAGCTGACGCAGCGGCGCGACGGCGCTGTGGGCAAACACACCGTAGGTTTCTTCAAGGATCTTCTTGAAATCGGCATCCGGGATGCTGCCGGTGACGAACGGACGCATAACGCGGAAGGCCAGCTCGTGATACGGCAGGCCGGCCCAGGAAGCGATTTCTTCCTGGGTGAAACGTGGCAGGTTTTCCGGGACGTACAGACCGCCGTCGGTGGCAAGGCCTGCCAGCAGGACGTCTTCGAAACTCAGGGCCGGTGCCTGGCCGCGGGTACTGATGTAACGCATGACTGACTCCATTGGGACAGTGTTCGCAATGCCGGGCGCCGGTCACGGCGCCCGGTAATCGATAACGGCTTAGTTCAGGTGCTCGACGCGAATCCGCACGACCGGGCCAACCACGCCCTGGAGCGCTTCCAGTGCCTTGATGGCGTCGTTGATACGCTGTTCCACCACACGGTGGGTCAGCAGGATCATCGGTACCAGGCCATCGTGCTCCTCGGCTTCCTTCTGCATGATCGATTCGATGTTGATGCCACGCTCGGACAGGATGCTGCCAACCTGGGCGAGGACGCCCGGATGATCCTTGGCCTGGATCCGCAGGTAGTACGCGCTTTCGCAGGCATCGATTGGCAGGATCGGGTGCGCCGACAGCGAATCCGGCTGGAAGGCCAGGTGCGGTACGCGGTTTTCCGGGTCCGAGGTCATGGCGCGAACCACGTCCACCAGGTCGGCAATCACCGACGAAGCGGTCGGTTCCATGCCGGCACCCGCACCGTAGAACAGGGTCGAACCGGCGGCGTCGCCGTTGACCATCACCGCGTTCATCACGCCGTTGACGTTGGCGATCAGGCGATCGGCCGGGATCAGCGTCGGGTGCACGCGCAGCTCGATACCGGCCGCGGTGCTGCGCGCCACGCCCAGGTGCTTGATGCGGTAGCCCAACGCTTCGGCGTAGTTCACGTCAGCGGTGGTCAGCTTGGTGATGCCTTCGGTGTAGGCCTTGTCGAACTGCAACGGGATGCCGAAGGCAATGGACGCCAGGATCGTCAGCTTGTGCGCCGCATCGATGCCTTCGACGTCGAAGGTCGGGTCGGCTTCGGCGTAGCCCAGGGCTTGCGCTTCGGCCAACACGTCTTCGAAGGTACGGCCTTTCTCGCGCATCTCGGTGAGAATGAAGTTGCCGGTGCCGTTGATGATGCCAGCCACCCAGTTGATGCGGTTGGCGGACAGGCCTTCACGGATCGCCTTGATCACCGGGATGCCACCAGCCACGGCTGCTTCGAACGCAACGATCACGCCCTTCTCGCGTGCCTTGGCGAAAATTTCATTACCGTGAACGGCGATAAGCGCCTTGTTCGCGGTGACCACATGCTTGCCATTCTCGATGGCCTTGAGTACCAGCTCGCGGGCAACGGTGTAGCCGCCCACCAGCTCTATGACGATGTCGATCTCAGGGTTCGTGGCCACTTCGAAGACATCGGTGGTAATCGCAATACCGGTCGTTTGGAACTGAGGCTTTGGCGTGCGCGTGGCAATTTGTGCCACTTCGATTCCACGCCCGGCACGACGAGCAATTTCCTCGGCGTTGCGCTGAAGTACGTTGAAGGTACCGCCACCGACGGTCCCTAACCCACAGATGCCTACTTTGACCGGTTTCACTGTGAACTCCCCATAAAACGGCCGACTCGAGGCCGGCCGTGAAAACAGCCGCATGCTCGCGGCTCACTATTGATGGCCCGACTGAGCTGCCGTCGGACCACACGCGTCAAAGGCTGACTCGAATTACTTGGCGCCCAGCGCCAGTTTGGCGACTTGTGGCGCTGGCTGGTAGCCCGGAATGACCTGACCGTCCGCCAAAACGATGGCCGGTGTGCCGTTCACACCAATCGACTGGCCGAGGGCGAACTGCTTGGACACCGGGTTATCGCACTTGGCGGCCTTGATTTCCTTGCCGTCGACCATCTTGTCCATGGCCGCTTTCTTGTCTTTGGAGCACCAGACCGCCTGCAACTGCTCGTCACCCGGCGAACCCAGGCCCTGGCGCGGAAACGCAACATAGCGCACTTCGATGCCGCGCTTGTTCAGTTCAGGCACTTCGGCGTGCAGTTTATGGCAGTACGGGCAGGTGGTGTCGGTGAACACGGTGATGTGCGACTTGGTTTCACCAATGGCCGGGTACACCACGGTTTCCGCGACAGGGATTGCGTTGACCAGCTTGGAAACGCCCAGGCGTTCGGTCTTCTCGGTCAGGTTGACCGGCTTGCCGTCCTTGAGCTGGAACATGTAGCCCTGGACGACGTACTGGCCGTCGGCACTGGCGTACAGCACGCGGCTGCCCTGGAGCTTGACTTCATACAGGCCCGGCAGCGGGCTGGCGGAGATACTTTCTACCGGAACTTCGAGCTGGAGGTTTTCCAGGCTTTTACGAATGGCTTTATCGGCCGCGTCATCGGCGACGGCAAAGGTGCTGACCAACGCAATGGCGGCGGCGGCGAAAATCTGGGTCAGACGCATGAGAACTCCTGAAGGCGGACAAATGAGACGCTCGGAACGCCCGTGCCGAAACACCGGGTCATAAACGCCCATCGTGCAAACCGGCAAAGCCTACCACATAAGGCTCGCGTGGCCGACTCCCGGTGATACAAGGCATCGCAGACCGTTTTTCTGTGGGAGCGAGCCTGCTCGCGAAAGCAGTGTGGCAGCCAAAGATGGTGCAGCTGGTCCACCGCATTCGCGAGCAGGCTCGCTCCCACAGGGGACAACATTAGCCTCGAGGATGGTGTTTGGCGTGCAGGTCCTGCAACCGCGCCCGGGCGACGTGGGTATAGATCTGCGTGGTCGACAGGTCGCTGTGGCCGAGCAGCATCTGCACCACCCGCAGGTCCGCACCGTGATTGAGCAAGTGCGTGGCGAACGCATGGCGCAAGGTGTGCGGCGACAGCGACTTGCCGATCCCGGCTACCTTGGCCTGGTGCTTGATCCGGTGCCAGAACGTCTGGCGGGTCATCTGCTCGCCGCGCTGGCTGGGGAACAACACATCGCTGGGCCGCCCGCCGAGCAACTCACCACGACCATCGCGCAGATATCGTTCGACCCAGACAATCGCCTCCTCGCCCATCGGCACCAGCCGCTCCTTGCTGCCCTTGCCCATCACCCGCAACACGCCCTGGCGCAGGTTGACCTGCTCCAGCGTCAGGCTGATCAGCTCTGTCACTCGCAGGCCACAGGCATAGAGCACTTCGAGCATGGCGCGGTCGCGCTGGCCGATGGCCTCGCTCAGGTCCGGCGCCTTCAGCAGCGCTTCCACGTCAGCTTCCGACAAGGATTTGGGCAATGGCCGACCCAGCTGGGGCATATCGATGCGCAATGTCGGATCGACCGCGATCAGCTTTTCCCGCAGCAGGTAACGATAAAAGCCACGCACACCAGAGAGAAATCTTGCCGTAGAACGGGGTTTATAGTTTTGCTCCAGGCGCCAGGCCAGGTGATCAAGGATCAATTCGCGTCCGGCGTTGAGCAGCTCCAGGCCCTTTTCCTGCAGCCAGCCGTTGAACAGTGCCAGGTCGCTGCGATAGGCGTCGCGGGTGTTGTCGGACAGGCCTTTTTCCAGCCAGAGAGCGTCGAGGAATTGGTCTATCAAGGGGTGATCGATGGCGGGCATAAAGGCTCAGGCGGGACCGGCAACACGGTCAAAGAAGATAAATCGCAGGCAACAAAAAAGCAGCCCGTAGGCTGCTTTTTTCTGCATCGGAAGCTGGACTTAAGCCAGTTTTTCCTTGATGCGAGCTGCTTTACCCGACAGGTCACGCAGGTAGTACAGCTTGGCTTTACGTACGTCACCGCGACGCTTGACAGCCATGCTGTCGATTTGCGGGGAGTAGGTCTGGAAAGTACGCTCTACGCCAACACCGTTGGAGATCTTACGCACGGTGAATGCACTGTTAACGCCGCGGTTACGCTTGGCGATTACAACGCCTTCGAACGCTTGCAGACGCGAACGGTCGCCTTCCTTCACTTTCACCTGAACGACAATGGTGTCGCCCGGGGCAAAGGTAGGGATCTCTTTGGTCATCTGCTCTGCTTCGAGTGCAAGGATGATTTTGTTAGTCATGCTGTGCTCCTAAGGTAAATCGTCGGATCTACCATCGATACGTTGTTAACTATCGTCCCGCTCGCGGATGTATTCCTCGAGCAGCTTCTTCTCTTCTCCAGAAAGCGAGCGGCTTTCCAGAAGATCGGCGCGTCGTTCATAGGTCCGACCAAGGGACTGCTGTAAACGCCAACGCCGGATGTGCGCGTGATTGCCACTTAGCAATACGTCGGGAACACGCTGATCCGCATACACCTCCGGTCGGGTGTAGTGCGGGCAATCCAGCAAACCATCCGTAAAGGAATCTTCCTCGGCGGAGTCCGCATGCCCTAAAGCTCCAGGCAGCAGTCGTGTAACCGCATCGATCAGGACCATCGCCGGCAGCTCGCCGCCAGACAGTACATAGTCGCCAATCGACCACTCTTCATCGACATGAGCATCAATAAAACGCTCGTCAATGCCTTCATAACGACCGGCAATCAGGATCAGTGCATCCAGATTCGCCAACTCGCGTACCGCCGACTGAGTCAGTTGACGGCCTTGGGGGGACAGGTAAATCACCTTCGCTCCCTCCCCGGCGACTGCCTTGGCCTCGACCAGAGCATCTTCCAGGGGCTTGATCTTCATCACCATGCCCGGACCACCGCCAAAAGGGCGATCATCCACAGTGTGATGTCGATCCGTCGTGTAGTCTCGCGGGTTCCAACAGGTGAGCTGCAACAGCCCCTGTTTCACCGCCCGACTGGTGATGCCGTACTCGCTGATGGCGGAGAACATCTCGGGAAACAAACTGATCACTTCTACGCGCAAGTTAGCCACGCTTAGAAATCCGCATCCCAATCCACCTTCATCTCACCCGCGGCCAGGTCGACGGCCAACACGCATTGCTCGGTATAGGGCAACAGGCGTTCGCGATCATCCAGGCTGCCAGCGCAAGGCTTGACCACCATTACATCATTGGCGCCGGTTTCCAGAAGATGATCGATTTTCCCGAACAGTTGCCCGTGAGTATCGATGACCTTCAGACCTTCCAGCTGGTACCAGTAGTACTCGCCGTCGGTCAATTCAGGGAACAGGTTGCGCGGCACGCAGATCTCATAACCGGCCAGAAGACGCGCTTCTTCACGATCATCAAGACCCTTGAGCTTTGCGACCAGGAACTTGTCGTTCCCGCGTCCGCTGACCAGCTCTACCTGCTTTACATTGCCGTCACGCTTAAGCGTCCAGGTTTTGTAATCCAGCAGGTTCTTAATCGGATCAGTAAAGGAATACACCTTCACTTCGCCGCGAACGCCGTGAACCGAGTAAATCTTGCCGATAACGATCAAATCATCAGCAGCAGCTGGCGTCGCGTTCATATTGCTCAGGCCGCAGCCTTAGCAGATTCCTTCAACAACTGAGCAACGCGCTCAGAAGGTTGTGCACCAACGCTCAGCCAGTAGGCTACGCGCTCTTGGTTCACGGACAGACGAACTTCTTGACCACGAGCAACAGGGTTGAAGAAACCAACCTGTTCCTTGTGCGAACCGTCGCGCGGGTTGCGGCTGTCGGTTACGGTCAAGTGGTAAAACGGGCGCTTTTTGGAGCCGCCAAGGGCAAGACGGATTGTTAGCATGTGAACATCGTTCCTGTAGTCGGTGCTGCAAATCTAAAGGCACAGCGGGCATGGGTGCCCGAAAGGCCGCATATTCTAAGGAATATCCGGACTTTTGCAAATGACTTTTTCCGACTGCCTTTCGGCCGCCATCAAGATTTGCTATAGAGCCGTCGGTAAAAACGGCCGGTCAGCTCCCGCCAAGTGCGGGTTTGCTGTGAATCCCACGTCCGTGTGGGCTGCGCAAGAGCAAGCCCTTGCGCGAATTCTTTACATTTTTGGCATGCCGCCGCCGGGCAACATACCGCCCATGCCGCGCATCATCTTGGCCATTCCGCCTTTCGCGGTGAATTTCTTCATCATCTTCTGCATCTGCTTGTGCTGCTTGATCAAGCGACCGATGTCCTGCACCTGGGTGCCGGAACCCATGGCGATACGACGCTTGCGCGAACCACTGATCAGCTCAGGGTCACGGCGCTCGGCCGGGGTCATGGAGTTGATGATGGCTTCCATTTGCTTGAACTGTTTCTCTGCCGCGCTCTGGGCATTGCCCATCTGCGCCAGGTTCACACCGCCCATGTTCGGCAGTTTGTCCATGAGGCCGCCGAGGCCGCCCATGTTCTTCATCTGTTGCAGCTGGTCACGGAAGTCTTCGAGGTCGAAGCCCTTGCCCTTCTTCAGCTTCTTGGCCAGCTTGTCGGCCTTGTCCTTGTCGAGGGTCGCTTCCGCCTGCTCGATGAGGCTGAGCACGTCGCCCATGCCGAGGATGCGCGAGGCAATACGCTCTGGGTGGAACGGGTCGAGCGCTTCGCTCTTCTCGCCCATACCGATGAACTTGATCGGCTTGCCGGTGATGGCACGCACCGACAGGGCGGCACCGCCACGGGCGTCGCCGTCTACCTTGGTCAGGATCACGCCGGTCAATGGCAGCGCATCGCCGAAGGCCTTGGCCGTGTTGGCGGCGTCCTGGCCGGTCATGGCATCGACCACGAACAATGTTTCGACCGGATTGATCGCGGCGTGCAACGCCTTGATCTCGCCCATCATCTCTTCATCGATGTGCAGGCGACCGGCGGTATCGACGATGACCACGTCGATGAATTTGAGTTTTGCTTCCTTGATAGCCGCTTGCGCGATCGCGACCGGCTTCTGGCTCAGGTCGGACGGGAAGAAGGTAACGCCAACTTCACCCGCGAGCATTTCCAGCTGCTTGATCGCCGCTGGGCGATAAACGTCCGCGGACACAACCATGACCGACTTTTTCTTGCGCTCTTTAAGGAAGCGCGCAAGTTTGCCGGCGGTGGTGGTTTTACCAGCACCTTGCAAACCGGCCATCAGGATGACCGCTGGCGGCACGGCGCTCAGGTTCAGGTCTTCGTTGGCCGCGCCCATCAGGCTTTCGAGCTCGGCCTGGACGATCTTCACGAAGGCCTGGCCCGGCGTAAGGCTGCGCGACACCTCGGTGCCGACAGCGCGTTCCTTGACCGAATTGACGAAGTCCTTGACCACCGGCAGGGCGACGTCGGCTTCGAGCAACGCCATGCGCACTTCGCGCAGGGTGTCTTTGATGTTGTCTTCGGTCAGCTTGGCCTTGCCGGTGACATGGCGCAGCGTCTGCGAGAGACGGTCGGTTAAGTTTTCAAACATTGCGCGATCCTTTCAGGCCCTGTGTAGACCGGGATAATGGCGGCCCAGACCGGACTAAACGTGTGCTCGGCGAGCCTGCGGCGTGGGCAGGTCGCGGATTATAGCGAAGACTGCGTCTGGCGGACACCTCGCACTTTCGTGTCGCGTGGGTTCTATGCCAAACTCAGCGCCTTTCGGGCTTGCCTAACAGGACTTATGCTCCCCTTGTCACCCAGTTTGCTTGCTACCCTCGCCGCCGCCTGCCTATACGCCGCTGCGACCTTCTATCAAGGCACTCGCCTGGCCACCGGAGCCAAGGCCAACAAGCGCCTGCTGGTTACGCTCGGCGTGCTTGCGGTGCTGGCCCACAGCGCCAGCCTGGTGACCCACCTGCTGACCCCGATTGGCCTGGGCCTGGATTTTTTCAGCGCCGCCAGCCTGATTGCCGTCGCGGTCATCGCCCTGACGCTGCTGGCCTGCTCACGGATTCCGGTGGAAAACCTGCTGTTGCTGCTGTTCCCCCTGGGTGCATTGACCGTGCTGCTGGCGCAGTTCGCCCCCGCCGGTACTGTGCAAATCATCGACGAGGAGCCAGGCATTCTCGCCCACATCCTGTTGTCTATCCTCGCCTATGGCATGTTCACCATTGCAGTGTTCCAGTCGCTACTGCTGCTGCTCCAGGATCATCAACTCAAGCACAAGCACCCGTCCGGGCTGATCAAGAACTTCCCGCCGCTGCAAACCATGGAAAGCCTGCTGTTCGGCTTCCTTTGGGCCGGCTGGACACTGTTGTCGCTGTCGCTGATCTCCGGCTGGCTGTTTGTCGACAACCTGTTCGCCCAGCACCTGGTGCACAAGACCTTGCTGGCCTGCCTGGCCTGGATCGTCTTCAGCGTGCTGCTCTGGGGCCGTAACCGCCTTGGCTGGCGAGGTCACAAGGCCATCCGCTGGACCCTGGCCGGTTTCTGCCTGTTGATGCTGGCGTATTTCGGCAGCAAGCTGGTTCGTGAATACATCCTGCACATCTGACGGGCGGCAATAATGGACGACTTGCCCATAGGGCCGATGCTTGCAGTAGTGGCCTTGCTGATATTGTGGTCGGGCCTGTTTACTGCCATAGAAGCCGCGCAGCAGCACTTGCTGGCCCAGCGCAATGCCTCGCGCGCCAGCGACAAACCGCTGGCCAGGTTGAGCTTCCCCCTCGTCAGCCTGATTTTCTGCAATACCCTGTGCCGCGCCCTGGTAATGGTCATCTGTACCTTGCTGGCGATTTTCACCTGGGCTGAAAACGGCCCGTGGCTGGCATGTGCAGGCGCCGGTGCCCTTCTCTTGATCCTGGCCGACTACCTGCCGCGAGCCCTCGCCACCCGTCATCCGGATGCGATCCTGGCCCTGGGCAACAACTTGCTGGCCATCCCCCTGAAGCTTGTATATCCGGCAGCTTGGCTGCTCAACGCCATCAGCCAGTTTCTGTTGCGCCCGTTCGCTCGCAAAGCCAATGTCGTGCAACAGAGCGAAGACGAGCCCATACCGCTGCGGCACGACCCTCACGGCCATCAAGAGCATGCTGTCAGCCGCACGCACGCGCTGCCGGGCATCCATGCACTGGATAACATCACGGTCAACGACATCCTGGTACCGCGCAGCGAGGTCGACGGGATCAACCTCGACGACCCGATCGAAGAGATCATCGAGCAACTGCGCCATAACCAGCGTACCCGCCTGCCGGTGTTCCACAGCGACATCAACCAAGTGGAAGCGGTGCTCAATACCCGGCAAATCGGCCATTTGCTTCCCGACGGCAGCCTGACCCTGGAAGCCTTGCTGGCGGCCTGTCGCGAACCCTATTTCGTCCCTGAAAGCACCCCGCTGCAATTGCAACTGCTGAACTTCCACAAGCAACAGCGGCGTTTGGGCATGGTGGTCGACGAATACGGCGAAGTCCTGGGTATCGTCACCCTCGAAGATATTCTCGAAGAAATCGTCGGTGAATTCGAAAGCCAGCAAAGCCAGGACAACCCGCACATCCATCCACAGGCCGATGGCCGCCTGGTGATCGACGGTGCCGCCTCGATCCGCGACCTGAACAAGAGCCTCGGCTGGCACCTGCCCAGCGACGGCCCGAAAACCCTGAACGGCCTGGTGACCGAAGCGCTGGAAACCATCCCGGACTGCCCGGTATGCCTGAAAATCGGCCGCTATCGACTGGAAATTCTCGAGACCGAGGATAACCGTGTCACGCGGGTGCTGATCTGGCACAACAGTTCTGTACCGGCAGTTGCATCAGTCCAATAGACCGGTAAAAGATCGTCCGAAGGCTCGGGCCGCGTTCGGACGATCTTTTTTGCACTTGTTGAATCGTTAGCCACCTTCCTATAATCGAGCGGCTTACCCGAGCCTCGCCGTCCCGTGCTTACCCTGCACACCGCAAGTTCCGGCCTGACCATCAGACACGCCCGCTACAAACCGACGCCTGCTCCCACCTGGAACGGCGACTCGCGCCTGCACCCACATCCCTGGGTAATCGACCATAATAATTCGCTCCACTGGGGCACATGACAGTCAGGGATTACCGCATGACAACCAGCACGACCTACAACGACGCCACACCCGCACAACCGGTGAACTCCGCTACCCGCGTGGCCACCGCGAGCTTCATCGGCACGGCCATCGAGTTCTACGACTTCTACGTATATGCCACCGCAGCCGCGCTGGTGATTGGCCCGGTGTTCTTTCCGCAGACCTCCGGCACGGCCCAGATGCTCTCGGCCTTCCTCACATTCGGCATCGCATTCCTGGCACGACCACTGGGTTCAGCGCTGTTCGGGCACTTTGGCGATCGCATCGGCCGCAAATCGACCTTGGTCGCGTCCCTATTGTTGATGGGTGTGTGCACCACGCTGATCGGCGTGCTCCCGGGTTACGACAGCATTGGGGCCTGGGCACCGATCCTGCTGTGCGTGCTGCGCTTCGGCCAGGGCCTGGGACTGGGCGGCGAATGGGGCGGTGCCGCCTTGCTCGCCACGGAAAATGCCCCTAAGGGCAAGCGCGCCTGGTTCGGCATGTTCCCTCAATTGGGCCCCTCCATCGGCTTCCTCGCGGCCAACGGCCTGTTCCTGACCTTGGCCATGACGCTGGATGATCAACAGTTCCGCTCCTGGGGCTGGCGGATTCCTTTCCTGCTCAGCGCGGCGCTGGTGATGGTCGGTTTGTATGTGCGCCTCAAACTCCACGAAACACCGGTGTTCGCCAACGCCATGGCGCGCCAGGAACGGGTGAAGATCCCGCTGGTGGAACTGTTCAGCCAATACTGGGTACCGGTATTGCTGGGGGCCGGTTCGATGGTGGTGTGCTATGCGCTGTTCTACATCTCGACCGTTTTCTCGTTGAGTTACGGTGTGGCGACGCTCGGCTACAGTCGCGAAACCTTCCTCGGCCTGCTGTGCTTCGCGGTGCTGTTCATGGCCGCGGCCACGCCGCTCTCAGCCTTGGCCAGCGACCGTTTCGGACGCAAACCCGTGCTGATCATCGGCGGCGTGTTGGCAATCCTGTCGGGCTTCCTGATGGAACCGCTGCTGACGCAAGGTTCGACCTGGAGCGTGGCGCTGTTCCTGTGCATCGAACTGTTTCTGATGGGTGTGACCTTCGCGCCGATGGGCGCACTGCTGCCAGAGCTGTTCCCGACCCACGTGCGATACACCGGCGCCTCGGCAGCGTACAACCTGGGCGGGATCGTCGGCGCTTCGGCGGCACCGTTCTTTGCGCAGAAACTGGTGGCAATGGGCGGACTGAGTTACGTCGGCGGGTATGTGTCGGGGGCGGCGGTGCTGAGTTTGATTGCTGTGCTGTGCCTGAAGGAAACACGCAATAACGACCTGAATCGAGTCTCATAAGATCGTTCCCACGCTCTGCGTGGGAATGCAGCCAGGGACGCTCTGCGTCCCAAAGCGGACGCGGAGCGTCCGGTGAGGCATTCCCACGCAGAGCGTGGGACGATCAGAAGCCTGCTCGCGAATGCCGCGCCGCGGTTACAGCTCTACAACAACAGCCTGGGATGCGCGGGTCGCCTTGGCACGAGCCGCCTCGATCGACTCATCCCGCGCCAGCGCCACACCCATCCGGCGCTGGCCATTCACTTCAGGCTTGCCAAACAGACGCAATGCCGTATCCGGCTCGCTCAACGCTGCACCCAGGTTGGCAAACGCGGTCTGGGTCGACTGCCCTTCCACCAGGATCACCGACGAAGCCGACGGGCCGAACTGACGGATCAGCGGAATCGGCAGCCCCAGGATCGCCCGTGCATGCAGGGCGAATTGCGACAGGTCCTGTGAAATCAACGTCACCAGACCGGTGTCGTGCGGACGCGGCGATACTTCGCTGAACCACACCTGATCACCCTTGATGAACAGCTCGACGCCAAACAGGCCACGACCACCCAATGCCTCGGTCACCGCCTTGGCCACGCGCTCGGATTCCGCCAGCGCCACTGGACTCATGGCTTGAGGCTGCCAGCTTTCCTGGTAATCGCCCTTCTCCTGGCGATGCCCGACCGGCGCGCAAAAGGTAGTGCCGCCGACGTGACGCACGGTCAGCAAGGTAATCTCATAATCGAAATCGATGAAACCTTCGATGATCACCCGGCCTTTACCGGCACGTCCGCCTTCCTGTGCGTAATCCCACGCTGTCTTCACGTCATCGACGCTGCGCAGCAGGCTCTGGCCCTTGCCCGACGAGCTCATGACCGGCTTGACCACGCACGGGAAACCGAGATCCTCGACGGCCTTGCTGTAATCCTCGAAGGTGTCGGCGAAGTGGTAAGGCGAGGTCGGCAGGTCCAGGTCTTCGGCGGCCAGGCGACGGATGCCTTCGCGGTTCATGGTCAGCTGTGCAGCCCGCGCAGTGGGGATCACGGTGAAGCCTTCGGACTCCAGCTCCACCAGGGTCGCGGTGGCAATGGCTTCGATTTCCGGCACGATGAAGTGCGGCTGCTCGGCTTCGATGACCGCGCGCAGTGCCGCGCCATCGAGCATGTTGATCACGTGGCTGCGATGCGCCACCTGCATGGCCGGCGCATTGGCGTAGCGATCCACGGCAATCACTTCAACGCCCAGGCGCTGCAGCTCGATCACCACTTCCTTGCCCAGTTCGCCACAGCCACACATCAATACGCGGGTCGCGGTGGGCGACAATGGAGTTCCGATACGGGTCATCTCAAGTCCTCAAGAAGCGGATCATCGAGGGATGCGGCGCCTGGCGCGCTTCCCATGGGGAGAAAGCGCGGCATTTTACATGAACCGCAGGGTTTGGCTTCAGCTGACGAGCGCCTGCTTGCGCAAGCGCCAGGCCATGATCAGCCATACCGCCGTAACGCCGGCGAACTTGGACCCCAGCGCGGTGAGAATCACGCCCGGAGTCAGCGCGTCGATCATGCCGAAGAAAATAAACGTATCGAGCGGAATGCTCAGGGCTGAACTTATCCACAGCCGGTCGTGCAACGGGCGCCGGGTGATGCTGAACACCAGCCAGTCAATGCACTCCGACACGGCAAATGCCGTGGCGCTGGCCAGGGCAATGGAGGGATCGGAGGTGATGTAGGACAACACCAGCGCCGCCAGCATCGCCGCGATTGCGCCGTGACCGAAGCGGATTTGCACCATGTCGCGCAACACGAACACCAGGCCGCCCCAGGCCGACCAGATGATGTCCAGGTGCGGGGCGGTGGAAAAGGCGTAGTTGATCAGCACGACGCTGCTGATATAGGCGATCAGGAAGAACATGGAGGCACCTGTCAATTTGGCGCACAGGGTACTTCAACCAAACGCCAAATCAAAAGATCGCAGCCTGCGGCAGCTCCTACAGGGGATCAAATGTAGGAGCTGCCGCAGGCTGCGATTTTTTGATCTTATCGGCCGGGTGTCTTGCCGATCATCCACACCAACCCACTGGCCTTGGCCCGCTCATGGCACAACCCCAACACCGTGCGGCGCTCGTCGTTGCTCATGCGGCTCCAGCGGGTGATTTCCTCTACCGTGCGCTGACAGCCCGTGCAAATGTCATCGTCGTCCAGTGCGCAAATATTCACACAAGGCGATGCAACCGGGCGTTCGGGAGTGCTCATTCTTCCTGCTCAGCCAGATCGCGGGCATACCGCTGTGAGTTATGCACGTAGTGGGCGGCACTGGCTTCCAGCATCTTTTTCTGCTGTTCGGTCAGCTCGCGTACGACCTTGCCGGGTGAACCCATGACCAGCGAGCCATCCGGAATTTCCTTGCCTTCGCCGATCAGCGAATTGGCGCCGATGATGCAGTTCTTGCCAATTTTCGCGCCGTTGAGGATCACCGCGTTGATACCGATCAGGCTGTAGTCGCCCACGGTGCAGCCGTGCAGCATGGCGTTGTGGCCGATGGTCACGCCGGTACCGATGGTCAGCGGGTACCCCATGTCGGTATGCATCACGGTGCCATCCTGGACGTTGCTGTTCTTGCCGATCAGGATCAACTCGTTGTCGCCCCGCAGCACGGCGTTGAACCAGACATTGGCGCCCTCTTCCAGTTTGACCTTGCCCACCAGCACGGCATTGGGAGCGACCCAGCTCTGTGGATGGGTCTCGACACGGGCGTCGCCCAGGCGGTATTTCATCTTGTTGTCCTCAAGGCTCAGGCAGCGGCGTGTTCAAGCCATTCGAGTGATGGCTTCAGGTATTGATAAAACTTTTAGGCGGTAGGTGCAGGCTGATCTTCGCGTCATAGAGCAGATTGATCAACTCGACAATCATGATCGCCGTCAGGCCCCAGATCTTGAATTCACCATAGCGATAACTCGGCACGTACCAACTTCGTCCCTGGTAATCGATGCGATGGGTGTGCTCGCGCGGGTCTTCGCGAAAGAACTCCAAGGGCACACTGAACACGGCGGCGATCTCGGCATCGTTGGCCCGGTACTCGACAAAATCCGGAATCACCCCGACATAAGGTGTGACCTTGATGCCGTGCAGGGAGATCAGCGGGCTCAGCGGGCCGATCACTTCGACCAGGCCCGGAGGCAGACCGATTTCTTCTTCGGCTTCGCGCAGCGCGGTAAAAACCAGGTCGGGGTCTTCAGGGTCGCGGCGACCACCGGGAAATGCGACTTCGCCACCATGGGTCGACAGCCCGCTGGCGCGCAGGGTCAATACCAGTTCCGGCTCGTCACTGCGGGTGATCGGCACCAGGACGGCGGCCTCTGGGAAACGTCGGTCGGTCTCCAACGTACGCGGTGTGTGGTGACTTACCCGATGCAGTAGCTCGTCCAGCATGAGTGTTCTCGATCAGTGCCTTACCCTGCATCATGCACCAATCGCTTCGGTCGCCCAACCCCCCGGACAGTGGCATGTCGCGAAACGACAACTTGCCGACAGCCACCGCCGCACGCCAAGATAGGCGCAGCATTCAGGAACCCAAGCATGAAATTTTGCAGTCAGTGCGGCAACCCGGTGACCCAACGCATTCCCGAGGGCGATTCACGCCTGCGTTTTGTCTGCGACAGCTGTCACGCCATTCACTACCAGAACCCCAACATCGTCGCCGGTTGTGTCGCGACCTGGGGCACCCAGGTCCTGTTGTGCCGTCGTGCCATCGAGCCGCGCCGGGGCTATTGGACCCTGCCCGCCGGCTTCATGGAAAACGGTGAGACCATCGAGCAGGCGGCCATTCGCGAGACGGCCGAGGAAGCCTGCGCCCGTGTGCGCAACCTGAGCATCTATACGCTGATCGATGTGCCGCACATCAGCCAGGTGCACGTGTTCTTCCGCGCCGAGTTGGCGGACCTCGATTTTGCCGCCGGTATAGAGAGCCTTGAGGTGCAACTATTCGACGAAGCCGACATCCCTTGGGACGAGCTGGCTTTCCGCACGGTGGGCCGTACCTTAGAATGCTTCTTCGCTGACCGGAAAACCGAAGTCTATCCTGTGCGGTCCGAATCGATCCCGCCGCTGGTTCAGTCTGTCATCACTTGATGTCATCTTGGTATCATCGCCAGGCGCATACAGATCGTCCGAACTCGGCCCGGACCTTCGGCAGCGCCTGCAAAAACACCTATAAATAGATATATGGTCGCGACACCTCTTGGGGAATCGTTTCAATGCGCTGGTTGCTTGCCCTGTTCTGCTTGTCGTTCATCACGGTGTCCCAGGCTACTGCCATGGAGCCCCTGGACGGCAAGGTCATCGAGAAAATCCTGGTTCTCAAGTCGGCTCATCAATTGCAGTTGATCAATGACGGCAAGCCATTCAAGACCTATCGAATTTCCCTGGGTAAACGGCCCAAGGGCCCCAAGCTGATGGAAGGCGACAAACGCACACCAGAAGGTTTCTACTGGATCGACTGGCGCAAGGTCAGCGACCGCTTCAACCTGGCGATGCACATTTCCTACCCGAACATCAGCGATTCCGCCCGCTCACGGCGTGAAGGCGTCGATCCCGGCGGCATGATCATGATCCACGGCACCCCGGACACCGAAGAAAACCCCGAGCACCTGTTCCACACCCTGGACTGGACCGACGGTTGCATTGCCATGCGCAACATGGACATGCGTGAAATCTGGAACCTGGTGCCGGACGGCACGATGATCGAGATTCGCCCTTGATTTGACGAATGAGCGTTCCCTTACTATGGGAACGCTACCCGTTTTGCCCTGCGCGCCAGGCGTGTAACAGACTGATCCCCGGGACCTGTCCAGGTCCTGAACGCTCCCCGAATATCCCCTCCCCCATTGAAACCACCCTCGGCCTGCCCCATCTAAGACCCATACCCCATTGCGCAGGTGCCCCATGAGCGACCAGCAAGCATTCCCCGAAGACCCCAGCGAATACGCCGACCCGGAACACGCCGAACACCACCACACCGGCAAGGGCCTCGCCCTGCCCGGCCAGAACCTGCCGGACAAGGTCTACATCATTCCGATTCACAACCGCCCTTTCTTCCCGGCCCAAGTGCTGCCGGTCATCGTCAATGAAGAACCCTGGGCGGAAACCCTCGACCTGGTCGCCAAATCCGAACATCACTCCCTGGCCCTGTTCTACATGGACACGCCCCAGGAAGACCCGCGCCATTTTGATACCTCGGCGCTGCCGCTGTACGGCACCCTGGTCAAGGTGCACCACGCCAGTCGCGAAAACGGCAAATTGCAATTCGTCGCCCAGGGCCTGACCCGTGTGCGTCTCAAGACCTGGCTCAAGCACCATCGCCCGCCGTACCTGGTGGAAGTCGAATACCCGCACCAGCCCACCGAGCCGACCGACGAGGTCAAGGCCTACGGGATGGCGCTGATCAATGCGATCAAGGAGCTGCTGCCCCTCAATCCGCTGTACAGCGAAGAGCTGAAGAACTACCTCAACCGCTTCAGCCCCAACGATCCATCGCCGTTGACCGACTTCGCCGCCGCACTGACGTCGGCGACCGGCAGCGAACTGCAGGAAGTGCTCGACTGCGTGCCCATGCTCAAGCGCATGGAAAAAGTCCTGCCGATGCTACGCAAGGAAGTCGAGGTCGCACGCCTGCAGAAAGAGATTTCCGCCGAAGTGAACCGCAAGATCGGTGAGCATCAGCGCGAATTCTTCCTCAAGGAACAACTCAAGGTCATCCAGCAGGAGTTGGGGCTGACCAAGGACGATCGCAGCGCCGACATCGAACAATTCGAGCAACGGCTGGCCGGCAAGGTGCTGCCCGCGCAGGCGCAGAAGCGCATCGAAGAAGAGATGAACAAGCTCTCGATCCTCGAAACCGGCTCACCGGAGTACGCGGTCACGCGCAACTACCTGGACTGGGCGACATCGGTGCCATGGGGTGTGTACGGCGAGGACAAACTGGACCTCAAGCACGCCCGCAAGATCCTGGACAACCACCATGCCGGCCTCGACGATATCAAGGACCGCATCCTCGAGTTCCTCGCGGTCGGTGCCTACAAGGGTGAAATCAGCGGCTCCATCGTGCTGCTGGTGGGGCCGCCGGGCGTGGGCAAGACCAGCGTCGGCAAATCCATCGCCGAATCCCTCGGCCGACCGTTCTATCGCTTCAGCCTCGGCGGCATGCGCGACGAAGCGGAAATCAAGGGCCACCGCCGTACTTACATTGGTGCGATGCCGGGCAAACTCGTGCAAGCGCTGAAAGACGTCGAAGTGATGAACCCGGTGATCATGCTCGACGAAATCGACAAGATGGGCCAAAGCTATCAGGGCGACCCGGCCTCGGCGCTGCTGGAAACCCTCGACCCGGAGCAGAACGTCGAATTCCTCGACCACTACCTGGACCTGCGCCTGGACCTGTCGAAAGTGCTGTTCGTCTGCACCGCCAACACCCTGGACTCGATTCCCGGCCCCCTGCTGGACCGGATGGAAGTCATCCGCCTGTCGGGTTACATCACCGAAGAAAAAGTCGCCATCGCCAAACGCCACTTGTGGCCCAAACAGCTTGAGAAGGCCGGAGTCTCGAAAGGCAGCCTGAGCATCAGCGACAGCGCCCTCAGAGCGCTGATCGACGGTTATGCCCGTGAAGCCGGCGTTCGCCAACTGGAGAAAAATCTCGGCAAACTGGTGCGCAAAGCCGTGGTGAAGCTGCTCGAAGATCCAGGAGCGGTGATCAAATTTGGTCCGAAAGACCTCGAGGCTTCATTGGGCAAACCCGTGTTCCGTAATGAACAAGTACTGTCCGGGACGGGGGTAATCACCGGCCTGGCCTGGACCAGCATGGGCGGTGCAACCCTGCCGATCGAAGCCACACGCATTCATACCCTCAATCGCGGTTTCAAGCTCACCGGGCAACTGGGCGAAGTGATGAAAGAGTCCGCGGAAATTGCCTACAGCTACGTCAGCTCCAATCTGAAGTCGTTTGGCGGTGATCCGAAATTCTTCGACGAAGCCTTCGTGCACCTGCATGTTCCGGAAGGCGCCACTCCGAAAGACGGCCCGAGCGCTGGCGTGACCATGGCCAGTGCCCTGTTGTCGCTGGCACGCAACCAGCCGCCGAAAAAAGGCGTGGCCATGACCGGCGAACTGACGTTGACCGGGCATGTACTGCCGATTGGCGGAGTACGTGAGAAGGTGATTGCAGCGCGGCGGCAGAAGATTTTCGAGCTGATCTTGCCGGAGCCCAACCGTGGCAGCTTTGAAGAACTGCCGGACTACCTGAAGGAAGGGATTACCGTGCACTTTGCCAAGCGATTTGCGGATGTGGCGAAGGTGTTGTTCTAGTCACACACTGAAGTGGCCAGAGCGTGCTCTGGCCACTGCACACATGATTTTCTGAACAGCTATCGCGATCGGATATAAAAAACTGTCATTAATGACAGTATCAACCCTATTACTAATGTCCTAGCCTGTCACTCGACTATCCGAACATCTCCAAGGGACGACCACAATATGTCGACTGATAAAACTCCGCGCGGGACGAAGTCTAGCGGTCATTTCGAATGGACAATTAAAGGAAAAAAATTTTATACCGACCAAATTTATATATGGCACGAAGGACCCAACATACAAATCAACGGTTATTTCGATTTTGCCGGCCCAAACCAAAAAATAATGACTGTCCTTATCGATCGCGATACCCCTGGAGAGGAGCAAACATTTGACCCTCCAACGTGGCTAAAGGAAGTGAGTTACCAAGCTGATAGCGGATCGGCTTATGCCATTACCGGAAAATACACTGCCACTCTCAACAAACACACTAAACAGTACAAGTTATCGTTCGACTTACTGTTTGGTGGCGGCCTATCAATTCAATGTAAGCTCGACGTTAGCGAGTAGATACTCAATCCGCTTAAATGCGCACCACTCGCGCCAGAGCCTGTACGTTAGCCATTCCTCGACCCGGCTCTGGTCACATTTTGTCTCATCTTCAGTTATGCTCGCCGTTCGTCGTGAATGCCGGAGCCACTGACCCCATGTCCCCCACCCGCCTGTTTGTTCCCCTCGCCCTCGCCTTGCTGGCCGCCTGTGCCACGCAACCGAAACATAACGTGACCGTGGAAAAACAAAGCGAATGCCCGGTGAAGCTCACCAGCGGGCAGAACCTGATCCTGACCCTGCCCAGCAATCCGACTACGGGTTACCGCTGGTCGGTCCAGGACTCGGCCGGTGGCGTATTGCGCGCGCTCAGCCCTGAGGTCTACAGCAACCCGGAAGATGCCGGCGTCGTAGGTGCTGCCGGTGTTTCGACCTGGCGATTCCAGGCGTTCGCCCCCGGCACTGGACGCTTACGCTTGACCTCGCAACAACCTTGGGCACCGGAAGTGCTGCCGGTGGACGCCTTCGACTGCGCCATTTCGGTCAACTAACCGTGGGCTGGCTGATTCTGGCGCTGATGGGCGCAGTGACTTTCCTCTATGGCCTGAGCGTGCACGCCGCGCTGCTTTGCCTGTTGGTCAAGCCGCTGCCTGTCCTGGCCCTGCTCGGCTGGCTGCACGACGCACCACCCGGGGAGTATCGGCGCTGGATCAGTCTTGGACTGATTTTCTCCCTGCTCGGCGACGTGCTGCTGGCATGGCCGGGGGATTTGTTTGTGTTCGGCCTCGGGGCGTTTCTCGTCGCCCACCTGGCTTATCTGAAAGCTTATTTAACGGACTGCAGACGGTTGGCCCTGTTGCCACTGGTCCTGGCCCTCGGCGTCGGCGCGATTCTGCTGGGGGTACTGATTGCCCACGGTCTCGGGCCTTTGCTGATTCCCGTGATCGTCTATGGCCTGGCGATCAGCGCCATGCTCTGGCGCGCACTGGCACGTCTGGGCACCGATGTGCCCAAGCGTTCGGCGCTGCTTGCGGCAGCCGGAGCCGTGGCGTTCGTGTTTTCCGATAGCGTGATCGGTATCAGCCGCTTTGTCGTGCCGTTTGAGGCGGCGCCGTACGTCATCATCCTCAGTTATTGGCTGGGGCAATGGGGCATCACGGCATCGGCGTTCGATCAAAAACCGCGTTAGATCGCGAAGGGACACGGAGCGTCCCGGGCGGCGTTCCCACGCAGAGCGTGGGAACGATCGATCGAACACCAATACATACATTGTCATTAATGTCTGTTGAAACCTGTTAGTTCGAATAGTCGTCCGGACCGCTCGCAGGCCGTACATTCAAGATTCCAACAATCCTTGAAGAGATAGGCCCTATGGATATCCAACAACGAAGAAGCTTTGTCGACAGTCGCATCCCTGTTGAAATGAAATTCCGCCAGTGCTGTCAGAAAAACTATCTGAGTGCCACCCTTCAGGATCGCGATGAGTTCAACTCCGAGGAGTTTTACATCAGCGTCGGCTCCCGGGAAATATTGGCTGTTTTCAAAGCTGGAGAAAAAGACACCCCTGAAGACCGCGCCTTCGATATCTATATCCCTAAAAATATCGAAACCGGTTACTACGAATTAAATTCACCGGATCAACTGATAGAAATCGCCTTGACTGAAAAATTCCCGACTTACACCAGTTACTGGGCATTCAAGGGCGCAATGGATCTGGTCGTTAACGCTGACAAGCAAGACTACTCCGGCACATTCAATGTTAGCTTCAAGGACAAAGAAAACCGTGAGTTTATATCCGAAGCCAAGTTTGCTTTTTCTGTGGAAGCTTGAATACAGGTAGCCGACGGAGCCGTGGCGTTCGCGTGCTCCGATAGCGTGATGGGTATCAGCCGCTTTGTGAGCGTGGGAGCGAGCAAAGCGTCAGTCCCGTCGGTTTATCAGACAACCCGCGCATCCCCGCGCCAACTTGGCTAAAATGCCGGCCTTTCCACCGACACCGCCGGAACCGCCGTGAGCAAAGAATCCGATCGCCTTTTCGCCCAGCCTTTGGCCCAGGTGCCTGACTTCGCCTTCAACGAGGACGTGGTGCGGGTGTTCCCGGACATGATCAAGCGCTCGGTGCCGGGTTATCCGACCATTGTCGAAAACCTCGGTGTGCTCGCCGCACAATTCGCCCAGCCCAACACTGTGCTCTACGATCTTGGCTCGTCCCTGGGCGCTGTAACACAGGCGCTGCGTCGACATGTGCGCACTGACGGCTGCCGTGTCATCGCTGTGGATAACTCCGCGGCGATGGTCGAGCGATGCCGTGAGTATCTCAACGGCCAGGACTCGATGTTCCAGGAGTTGCTGCCGGTGGAAGTGATCGAAGGTGACATCCTCGCCCTCGAATTCCAGCCTGCCTCGGTGGTGGCGCTGAACTTCACCCTGCAATTCATTGCTCCGGATCAGCGAAGCGCGCTGCTGTCGCGCATCCACCAGTCCCTGTTGCCCGGTGGTGCACTGATTCTCTCGGAAAAACTGCGGTTTGAAGACGAGCAGGAGCATGCGTTGCTCACCGACCTGCACGTCGCCTTCAAGCGCGCCAACGGCTATAGCGAACTGGAAATAGCCCAGAAGCGTAGCGCCATCGAAAACGTCATGAAGCCCGACAGCCTCGAAGAACACCGCGAACGCCTGTTGGCTGCCGGGTTCTCGAAAGTCGTGCCGTGGTTCCAGTGTCTTAACTTTGCCTCGTTGATTGCCTTGCCATGATTGATCTGTCCCCCCTCGCCCGCCGCCTGGCTGGCACACCGCTGGCCGAATGGGCCAACACACTGCAGGCGCAACTCGACAAGAAAATGGAGAAAGGTCACGGCGACCTGGAGCGCTGGCAAAGCGCGCTGGATGCCTTGCCTCAGATCCAGCCAAGCGAAATCGACCTGTTGAACGGCTTGAAGCTGGACACCGATTGCGACGATGAAACCCGTGCGCAAATGCGCACCGCGCTGATGGGCTTGTCGCCGTGGCGCAAAGGCCCCTTCGATCTGTTTGGCGTGCATGTCGACACCGAATGGCGTTCGGACTGGAAGTGGTCGCGTGTCGCCCCGCACCTGGACCTCAAGGGCAAGCGCATCCTCGACGTCGGCTGCGGCAATGGTTACTACATGTGGCGCATGCTCGGCGCGGGTGCGGACAGCGTAATCGGTGTCGATCCAAACTGGTTGTTCTTCTGCCAGTTCCAGGCGGTGCAACGTTACCTGTCCGAGCCGAATGCGTGGCACCTGCCATTTCCTTTCGAAGACCTGCCGCCGAATCTGGAAGGCTTCGACACAGTGTTTTCGATGGGTGTCTTCTACCACCGCCGATCGCCGATCGAGCACTTGCTGGCGCTGAAGGATTGCCTGGTCAAGGGCGGCGAACTGGTGCTGGAGACGCTGGTGGTCGAAGGCGACAAACATCAAGTGCTGGTGCCGGAAGACCGTTACGCGCAGATGCGCAACGTATGGTTCCTGCCGTCGGTGTCGGCGCTGGAGTTGTGGTTGCGCCGTGCCGGGTTCACTGATGTGAAATGCGTGGACGTGAGTGTGACCACGGTTGAAGAACAGCGCGGCACGGAATGGATGAAGTATCAGTCGCTGAGCGACTTCCTCGATCCCGAAGACCACAGCAAGACCATCGAAGGGCTGCCGGCGCCGATGCGGGCTGTCATCGTCGCCCGCAAATAACCCCCCCGCCGCCCCTGCCGATGAAGATCAAATGTGGGAGCGGGCTTGCTCGCGAATGCGTTGAGTCAGCCAACATCTCTGTTGAATGTTAAATCGCATTCGCGAGCAAGCCCGCTCCCACAGGGTTTAGTGTTCAGTCTGAAGGTTTGGCTCTACGGACCTTGAAGAACTCGCTGAGCACCGCCCCGCATTCCTCGGCCAACACCCCACCTTCATACAGCACCCGGTGGTTCAAAAAGCCCTGGGTAAAAAACTGCCCCTGGCTCTGCACAATCCCGGCCTTGGGTTCCAGCGCGCCATACACCACCCGTGCAATCCGCGAATGCACGATCAGCCCGGCGCACATGCTGCACGGTTCCAGCGTCACATACAGCGTGCTGCCCGGCAGGCGATAGTTGCTGACGGCTAGCGCGGCGGCGCGGATCGCGACCATCTCGGCATGGGCACTCGGATCGTTGCCACTGATGGGGCAGTTGAAGCCGCGACCGATGATTTCACCGTCCTGCACCAGTACCGCACCCACGGGCACTTCGCCCAACGCGGCACCTTGAGCGGCGAGGGCAAGGGCTTCGCGCATGAAGTCGCGATCACGGCTGCGGTCGATGATCGCAGCGGGACGTATCTGACGCATTACGCCACCTCGATCGCGGCCATCAGGCCGGTTTCCATGTGATCGATCACATGGCAATGGAACATCCACACCCCGGGGTTATCCGCCACCAGCGCCACTTGCGCACGCTCGTTCTTGCCCAACAAATACGTGTCGGTGAAATACGGGATGACCTTGTGCCGATTCGAGGCGATGACCTTGAAGCTCATGCCATGCAGGTGAATCGGATGCTGATATTGAGTCATGTTTTTCAATTCAAAAATGTAGCTTTTGCCCTTTTCCAGCTTGGCGATCGGGCGGTCGGCGCAGGTTTTATCCGTAATGTCCCAGGCTTTGCCATTGATCTGCCACAGGCTTGGCGGCTTGCCGTTGTCGACATTCACCGACACTGACCCCACCCATTCGAAATTGAAGTTGAGTTTCTCGGCATTGGCCAGGTCCGGTTCCGCCACAGGGTTGGCGGGCAGTGCCGCAGGCCATGCAGTCGGCGCGTCGGTGTTGGCCACGGAGCGCAACGTGCCCAAGCGAACCGGGCCGTTGCGCAGGGACAACTCTTCACCCGCTGGCGGCGCTTTGATCGCCAGGCATATACGCATGCCTGGGCCCAGCCAGTATTCCTTGCCCAGCGGGCGCGGTTCGACGGGATTGCCGTCCAGCGCATAGATCTGCGCTTCGACGCCCGGGATATTGAGGCGGTAGGTCAATGTGTTATCGAGGTTAAGCACCCGCACCCGGGTGATCTGCCCGGCAGGCAAGTCGATGATCGCCTGCGGGACACCGTTGATGGTCGACAGGCGCCCCGCCGTACCGCCTCGGGCGGCTTCGCGAGGAATGCTGAAGTCGACAAAAGCGCCCTGCTCATCGACATGCCAGCTCTTCAAGCTCAAGGTTTTCTCGTACTTGAAACCGGTCGGCTCGCGCTCCTCGACGATCAGCGGGCCAACCAACCCGCGCCCGAGCTCTTCGCTGCTGCTCACGTGGGGGTGATACCAGTAGCTGCCGGCATCGGGCACGCGGAATTTGTAGTCGAAGTATTCACCGGGCAACACCGGCAACTGCGACACGTACGGCACACCGTCCATCTCCAGCGGCAGGCGGATGCCATGCCAGTGGATGGTCGTCGCCACTGGCAGGTGGTTGATGAACCGCACTCGCAGCCATTCGCCCTGACGCACGCGCAATTCGGTGCCCGGTGCCGAGGGACCGAACGCCCAGGCTTCGGTCTTGTGCCCCGCCACCAACTCGACGTCCAGCGGCGCGGCGATCAGCTCATAGTCATGGCCCGCCTCAGCGTCGGCCATCTTGCCCAGCCAGTACCGCGACGCGCCCCCCGCCCCGACACCAACGACAACAAGACCGGCCAGGCCACCGAGGATTTGGCGACGGGTAAAGGACATGAACTCAACTACCTCACACGAAAGCGGCAGGCCCAAGACCCGCAAAAGGCGAATACGATACACCCGCAGTTGCGAAAGAAACAGCAAAGCGGACGTGACGACGAGCCGCAGGCAGGGCCGGCATCAATGCAAAAAGCCGCGTGAACTCACGTTCACACGGCTTTTTTATCCTGCGATCAACCCCTCAGGGCTGGTGCGGGATCATTCCCACTCAATCGTCGCTGGCGGCTTGCTCGACACGTCGTAGGTGACGCGGGAGATGCCTTCGATTTCATTGATGATGCGGCCGCTGACGGTTTCCAGCAGTTCGTAAGGCAGGTGTGCCCAACGCGCGGTCATGAAGTCGATGGTTTCCACCGCACGCAGGGCCACGACCCAGGCGTAACGACGGCCATCGCCTACAACGCCAACCGATTTCACCGGCTGGAACACCACGAACGCCTGGCTGACCTTGTGGTACCAGTCGGCCTTGCGCAGTTCTTCGATGAAGATGTGGTCGGCACGACGCAGCAGGTCGGCGTATTCCTTCTTCACTTCGCCGAGGATGCGCACACCCAGGCCCGGGCCCGGGAACGGGTGACGGTAGACCATGTCGTACGGCAGGCCCAGCTCCAGGCCCAGACGACGGACTTCGTCCTTGAACAGCTCACGTAGCGGCTCGACCAGCTTGAGGTTCATTTCTTCCGGCAAGCCGCCCACGTTGTGGTGCGACTTGATCACGTGGGCCTTGCCGCTTTTCGCGCCAGCCGACTCGATCACGTCCGGGTAGATGGTGCCTTGGGCCAGGTACTTGATGTTGTCCAGCTTGCAGGATTCGGCATCGAACACGTCGATGAAGGTACGGCCGATGATCTTGCGCTTCTTCTCTGGGTCGGCTTCGCCGGCCAGGTTGTCGAGGAACTGGTCCTCGGCGTTGGCGCGGATCACCTTGACGCCCATGTTCTCGGCGAACATGGCCATTACTTGCTCGCCTTCGTGCAGGCGCAGCAGGCCGTTGTCGACGAAGACGCAGGTCAGTTGGTCGCCGATGGCCTTGTGCAGCAGTGCGGCAACCACGGACGAGTCCACGCCGCCGGACAGGCCCAGCAGGACGTTGTCGGTGCCGACCTGGGCGCGAACCTGGGCGATGGCGTCTTCAGCGATCTTCGATGGGGTCCACAGCGCTTCGCACTCGCAGATGTCGAGGATGAAGCGCGACAGGATGCGACCGCCCTGCTTGGTGTGGGTCACTTCCGGGTGGAACTGCACGCCGTAGTAACGACGCTCGTCGCTGAACATGCCAGCGATAGGGCAGCTCGGGGTGCTGGCCAGGATGTGGAAATCTTCCGGCATCCTGGTGACCTTGTCACCGTGGCTCATCCATACGTCGAGGCCAAACAGGCCATCGGCGTCGATGTGGTCTTCGATGCCGTCGAGCAGGCGGCTCTTGCCGACCACGTCTACGCGGGCATAGCCGAACTCACGCAGGTCGGAACCTTCAACCTTGCCGCCCAGTTGCTCGGCCATGGTCTGCATGCCGTAGCAGATACCGAAGACTGGCACGCCCAGGTCGAACACTGCTTGCGGACAGCGAGGGCTGTCGGCTTCGTGCACGGACTCGGGGCCGCCGGCGAGGATCACGCCTTTTGGAGCGAATTCGCGAATGGCTTCCTCGTCCATGTCGAACGGATGCAGTTCGCAGTAAACGCCGATTTCACGCACGCGGCGGGCAATCAGTTGGGTGTACTGGGAACCGAAATCGAGGATCAGGATGCGGTGAGCGTGAATGTCGAGGGCCATGATTCAGTCTCGTCTAAGTAATTCAGAAACAGTCGTGATTCAGAAACAACTCGGGGCTGAATAGAACAGCCCCGGTTGCTTAACGATTTGCTTGAAGCCTCAACCTACGCGGTAGTTTGGCGCTTCTTTGGTGATCTGTACGTCGTGGACGTGGGACTCGGCCATGCCAGCACCGGTGATCCGCACGAACTCAGGCTTGGTGCGCATTTCTTCGATGTCGGCACTGCCGGTGTAACCCATCGAGGAACGCAGGCCGCCCATCAGTTGATGGATGATGGCGCTCAGGGTGCCCTTGTACGGCACACGCCCTTCGATACCTTCCGGAACCAGCTTCTCGGCACCCGCGGAGGAGTCCTGGAAGTAACGGTCGGAGGAACCCTGGGCCTGGGACATGGCGCCCAGCGAACCCATGCCGCGATAAGCCTTGTACGAACGGCCCTGGAACAGTTCGATCTCGCCTGGCGCTTCTTCGGTACCGGCGAACATCGAGCCCATCATCACGCAGGAAGCACCGGCCACGATGGCCTTGGACAGGTCACCGGAGAAACGGATGCCGCCGTCGGCGATCAACGGAACGCCAGTGCCTTCGAGGGCAGCGGCGACGTTGGCGATGGCACTGATTTGCGGCACGCCGACACCAGCGACGATACGGGTGGTGCAGATCGAGCCAGGGCCGATACCGACCTTGACTGCGTCAGCGCCCGCTTCGGCCAGGGCCTTGGCGGCAGCGCCGGTGGCGATGTTGCCGCCGATCACCTGCACTTCAGGGAAGTTTTGTTTAACCCAGCGAACGCGGTCGATCACGCCTTTGGAGTGACCGTGGGCGGTGTCGACCACCACCACGTCAACGCCGGCGTTGACCAGGGCAGCAACACGGTCACCGGTGTCTTTACCGGTACCGACCGCGGCGCCCACGCGCAGACGACCTTGATCGTCCTTGCTGGCCAGCGGGTAAGCCTTGGCTTTTTCGATGTCGTTGACGGTCATCATGCCCTTGAGGGCGAACTTGTCGTCGACGATCAGTACGCGTTCGATGCGGTGCTTGTGCAGCAACTCGCGAACGTCGTTCTTGTCGGCGCCTTCCTTGACCGTGACCAGGCGCTCTTTAGGCGTCATCACTTCACGGACAGTGGCTTCCAGACGGTTCTCGAAACGCACGTCACGGGAAGTGACAATGCCGACCAGGTCGCCATTGTGCAGCACCGGAACGCCGGAGATGTTGTTCATGCGGGTCAATTCGAACAGTTCGCGCACGGTAGCGTCAGCCTCGATGGTGATCGGATCCTTGACCACACCGGCTTCGTAACGCTTGACCTTGCGCACTTCGGCAGCTTGCTGCTCGATGGTCATGTTCTTGTGGATGATACCGATACCACCTTCCTGAGCCATGGCAATTGCCAGACGGGCTTCAGTGACGGTGTCCATGGCGGCGGAGACCAGTGGAATATTCAGCTCGATGCCACGGGTAAGGCGGGTCTTGAGACTGACTTCGTTAGGAAGCACCTCGGAATAACCAGGCACTAGGAGAATGTCGTCGAATGTCAGAGCTTCTTGGCTGATACGCAGCATCGCGGGGGCTCCCGAGCGGGAAAATGGAAGCGCGCCATTATAGTCAGACACCCCCTCGGGTTCAATGTAAAACTCTGTCTATTATCGACCTTATGGATATACGGAACATATCGCCCCCTGTAGGAGCTGTCGAAGGCTGCGATCTTTTGACATTGATCTTCAAAAGCAAGATCAAAAGATCGCAGCCTGCGGCAGCTCCTACAGGAGGATGCAACGATCAGAGCTCTACTTTCACCCAACTAACGGGTTGATCCAGCCAATCGGCAAATTCGTCGAGAAAGCTCTGCTTGAACCCCGCCTCGGCCCAGTTGTTGAAAATGAAGCCCAGGTTGGAAAAGCCGCACTCCTGCAGGAACAGGAAACCGTTGATGTCGTCTTCATGCCCGCATTCGGGGCAGGTGAAGTTATCGGTACGCCCGGGCATCCAGTCTTCGAGGCTTTCAAACAGTGCTTCACCGACTTCCTTGCGGCACTCGGCACAACCGGCCTCGCCAAGAAACCCTTTGGCCGGCGTATAGATGCAGCGTTTGGTGACGATCTCCAGGCCATTGATCGGCTCGCCGAACGGCAGGGCTTGCGGGTGCAGAACCACTTCCCTGGCACCCTCGGCGATGGCGTGGGCCATGCGATTGCCGGTGCGGCCACAGGTGGTCAACTCTTCGTTGATGATGTTCTTGCGCACCAGCCAACGCACGATCGCCCGGGCCCGTGGCTCATGCACCGGCAGTGTGGAAATTTTCGGGACAATGATGCTTTGGGAATTCATGGGGCGACCTGCTGTAACGCTTTGAAGGAAGCCCGGCAGCTTAAGCCCAAGGCTTCAGAGGTCAAGTACTCAAGTAACGCCCGATCAGGGCGATACCGCTGGCCAGGACCAGCCAGGTCACCAGGCGGACGAACGCCTCACGTGACAATTTCAGGGTCAGCCGTCGACCGATCCACAGGCCCAGCGCCATGGCCGGCAGCAAACACAACGCCAGCACCAACAAGGGTAGCTCGGCATAGACGCCGGCGACAATGAACAGGCTCAGGCGCACCACCGTGCTGCAACTGATCAACGCACTCTGGGTCGCTCGAGCCGCCTCCTTGGGCAAGCGGCTGTTCAAATAGATCGCGTACAGAAAGCCGCCACTGCCAAACAACGCCCCAAACATCCCGCCCACGGTGCCCATCGGCAATGCCCAGGCGGCAGACAATTGCGCCGGACGGGTTTTAATCCACAGGCTGTAGATGGCGTAGGCACTGATAAACAGCCCCATCAACAGCAGCAACAGGTCGGACTTGAGGTTCAACAGGAAGATCACGCCCAGCGTGCAACCCACCGCCATGCAGGGCAACAATCGCAGCAGCTCAGGCCTGGCGACATCCCGCCGCGAGGGCAGCAGGTTGCCGAATGCCGCGACAAAATCAAGCAACACCAGCAACGGTACGATCTTCGACAGCGGCAGGAACAGGATCAGGATCGGCCCGGCGACCAGCGCCGTGCCGAAACCGGCAATGCCGAACACGATATAGGCCAGGGCGATGCCCAGCGCGATTACCAGCCAGTCCGTGGCGCCGAAGGGCCATTGGTTCATCAGCTCAAACACATTCATCCCCAGTCATCCATGAATCGCGAAGCAGACTCTACCCCTGTAGGAGCGAGCATGCTCGCGAAAAACCTGAGGACACCGCGGGGTGTCAGGCTCCCCGCGTCATCGTTGACCTCCATCGCGAGCGTGCTCGCGCCTACAGGGGATCGTGCATTCGGTTGGAGAATGCCTTTAAACTGCGCCCCATGATTAAAGATCCCTTTGCAAGACTCGGCCTGGACCGCGAAGTCCTGACCGTCAGCCAGCTCAACGGCCGCGCGCGGGTGTTGCTTGAAGACGTTTTCAGCAATATCTGGGTCGAAGGCGAAATCTCCAACCTCGCCCGGCCGGCGTCGGGCCACGTGTATTTCACCCTCAAGGACAGCGGCGCCCAGGTGCGTTGCGCGCTGTTCCGGCAAAACGCCGCGCGTGTGCGTCAAGCGCTGAAGGATGGCCTGGCCGTCAAGGTACGCGGCAAAGTCTCGTTGTTCGAGGGACGCGGCGATTACCAACTGATCCTCGATACCGTGGAGCCGGCCGGTGATGGAGCATTGCGCCTGGCGTTCGATGCCTTGAAGGAAAAACTCAGCGCCGAAGGCCTGTTCAGCGCCGAGCGCAAAGTACCGCTGCCGGCGCATCCACAACGCATCGGCATCATCAGTTCGCCCACCGGCGCGGTCATCCGCGACATCATCAGCGTGTTCCGCCGCCGCGCGCCGCAAGTGCAATTGACCCTGATCCCCACCGCCGTGCAAGGCCGCGAAGCCACCGCGCAGATTGTCCGCGCGTTAAAACTGGCGGATGCCCGTGGTTTCGACGCGCTGATCCTGGCCCGCGGTGGCGGTTCGCTGGAAGACCTCTGGTGCTTCAACGAAGAAGCCGTAGCGCGCGCGGTGGATGCCTGCGTGACGCCGATCGTCAGCGCCGTCGGCCACGAAACCGATGTATCGATCAGTGACTTCGTCGCCGACGTCCGCGCGCCCACGCCATCGGCCGCCGCCGAGCTGCTGGCACCGGATTCCAGCGATCTGGTCCGCCGGGTCGAGAGCCTGCATCGGCGCCTGGTGATGCGCATGCGTGATCGCTTGATGCGTGACCGGCTGCGCCTGGAAGGCATCTCTCGGCGCCTGCGCCATCCCGGCGAACGCCTGCGCCAGCAAGCGCAACGCCTGGATGATCTGGACATGCGCATGCGTCGGGCCTTCGAACGCAGCCTCAACACCCGTCGCGAACGGCTGATCCGCCTGGAAACCCGCCTGGCCGGGCAGCATCCGGGACGTCAATTGGCGATGCTGCGCCAACGTCTCGACAGCCTCGCCGAACGCTTGCCCCGCGCCATCCGCGAGGGCCTGAAAAACCGTCGCCTGCAGCTGCAGAGCCAGATGCAAACACTGCACGTGGTCAGCCCCCTGGCGACTCTTGGCCGTGGCTACAGCATTTTGCTCGACGAGCGTGGCAATGCGATCCGCAGCGCCGCACAGACCCACACCGGCCAGCGCCTGAAGGCCAAGCTGGGTGAAGGCGAACTGCACGTGCGGGTCGAAGACAATCACCTGACGCCCGTCACCCTTTCTTTACTGGACTGATCCATGCCGCGTTTTTTAGCTCCGCTGCTGTTGCTTTGCCTGACCTTCAACGCCCACGCCGACAGCTACATCACCCGCCAGTTGAACAAACCGGTGCCGGGCGGCGTGGCGGTGGTCGACCTGGGAGCTGCCGCGCAAGCGCCGAAAGCCAGTTATCAGGGCAAACCCGTCCTGGTGATCAAGGAACAGAACAACTGGCTGGCGATTGTCGGCGTGCCGTTGACGGTCAAGCCGGGCGCACAGGCCATCAGCAGCGGTGGGCGCAGCCTTGGTTTCACCGTCGGCAACAAGAAATATCCGGAGCAGCGAATCACCCTGAAAAACACCCAACAGGTCAATCCAGACCCGGACAATCTCAAGCGCATCGAGCGCGAACTGGCCGAGCAGATCGCTGCCTACCGTACGTTCAGCCCGAATTCGCCAAGTAACGTGCTGCTGGACAAACCGGTAAACGGACCGCTGTCGAGCAAGTTCGGCGTACGCCGGTTCTTCAACGGTGAGGAGCGTAATCCTCACTCAGGCCTGGATTTCGCCGTGCCTGCCGGTACGCCGATCAAGACTCCAGCCGCAGGCAAGGTGATCTTGATCGGCAACTACTTCTTCAACGGCAATACGGTGTTTGTCGACCATGGCCAGGGGTTCATCAGCATGTTCTGCCACATGTCGAAAATCGACGTGAAGGTCGGCCAGCAGATGGCTCGTGGCGGTGTGGTCGGAAAAGTCGGGGCGACCGGTCGGGCAACCGGGCCGCATATGCACTGGAATGTCAGCCTGAATGATGCGCGGGTGGATCCGGCTATCTTTATCGGGGCGTTTCAACCTTAAGCAAGATCAAAAGATCGCAGCCTGCGGCAGCTCCTACAAGGTTCGTGTCGTATCGCTGAACCCTGTAGGAGCTGCCGCAGGCTGCGATCTTTCAAGGCCACTACTCCGCATCCAGATCCTCAATGCCATGGACTTCCCGGTCCGCCAGGCAATGCCTGACCCACTCCTGAGTCTCCACTGAAAACCAGCTCAACTCCTGCGCCGTAATCAATTCCCGCGCACACAGCCCGAGCAAATGCGAACGGGCTTCATGCCGCGAGAACCTGAACACGCCAAACGCCCAGTACAGCTCCTTTTGCCCAGCCTTGAGCAATTCCTCGCTGCGATCTATCCGCTCGTACGGCGCGATACTCTTGTCCAATAGCGTCTTTTCGACATCCGATAGAATCCGCTCACACATCCGCTCATGGGCTATCGGACGCAACACGCAGTATTGCTTCCAATCAGACTCGTTCATCACCGACTCCTGCTGGGCCTCCAAGACTTAAGAATAGCTTCGCCACCAGAATAAGACGCCAGCATCATCGATTGCGCACAGCTCAAACCTTGCGCAAACAACCTGAAGATCACCGTACTCCAGAGCAATAAAATCTCGCCAAACAAGCCCTAAAGAGGATTCCTCTCAATTTTTTCCCACCGCTTGCCATCCTTCCCCCCCGCGGTTAGGGTTGAAGGCATGAAAACCTCTCACACCCTCATTCAGCTTCGTCAGCACCGCAGTTTGTGCCTTGTCAGCGCACGACTGCCGGGCTGAATCGCGGCGCCTCGTCCCAAGCGTTACTCCAAGAACATTTTGATCCACCGGCAGGCCGCCTTTTTTCGGCCAACACAATAAGGATTTCCCGATGAGCATGCTCAAAGACCCGTCTTCGAAATACCGCGCGTTCCCGACCATCGATCTGCCGGACCGCACCTGGCCGTCGAAGACCATCACCGCCGCGCCAATCTGGTGCAGCTCCGACCTGCGCGATGGTAACCAGTCGCTGATCGAACCGATGGACGCCGTCAAGAAGCTGCGCTTCTGGAAAACCCTGGTGCAGGTCGGCGTGAAGGAAATCGAAGCGTCGTTCCCGTCCGCCTCGCAGACCGATTTCGACTTCGTACGCACCCTGATCGAAGACGGTCATATCCCGGACGACACCACCATCCAGGTATTGACCCAGGCACGTGAAGATTTGATCGCGCGTACTTTCGAATCCCTGCGTGGCGCGAAAAAAGCCATCGTTCACCTGTACAACGCCACGTCTCCTTCTTTCCGCCGCATTGTCTTCAACCAGGACTTGGAAGGGGTCAAGGAAATCGCCGTAAACGCGGCCAAGCTGTTCGTCAAATATGCCGCCCAGCAGCCGGAAACCGAGTGGACCTTCCAGTACTCCCCGGAAACCTTCAGCGCCACAGAACTGGAGTTCGCCAAGGAAGTCTGCGACGCGGTGATCGAAGTCTGGAACCCGACGCCCGAGCGCAAGATCATCCTCAACCTGCCGGCCACCGTCGAATGCGCTACCCCGAACATCTATGCCGACCAGATCGAATGGTTCGGCCGTCACATCAACCGTCGTGACAGCGTGATCATCAGCCTGCACACCCACAACGACCGTGGCACTGGCGTTGCCGCCACCGAGCTGGGCCTGATGGCTGGCGCCGACCGCGTCGAAGGCTGCCTGTTCGGCAACGGCGAGCGTACCGGTAACGTCGACCTGGTGACCGTGGCCCTGAACATGTACACCCAGGGCCTGAACCCTGAGCTGGACTTCTCCGACATCGACGGCGTGCGCAAGGTCGTCGAAGAGTGCAACCAGATCCAGGTTCACCCGCGTCACCCGTACGTTGGCGACCTGGTGCACACCGCATTCTCCGGCTCGCACCAGGACGCAATTCGCAAGGGTTTCGCCCAGCAGAAACCGGACGCCCTGTGGGAAGTGCCGTACCTGCCGATCGACCCGGCCGACATCGGCCGCAGCTACGAGGCGGTCATCCGCGTCAACAGCCAGTCGGGCAAGGGCGGCATCGCCTATCTGTTGGAGCAGGAATACGGCATCAGCCTGCCACGTCGCATGCAGATCGAATTCAGCCAGGTCGTGCAGCGCGAAACCGATCGCCTGGGCCTGGAAATGACCGCCCAGCAAATCCACGCGCTGCTGCACAGCGAGTACTTGCAGGCCAACACCCCGTATGCGCTGGTCAGTCATCGCCTGCAGGAAGAAAACGGCCACAGCGCCGTCGAAGTGGAAGTGGCCAGCAAAGGCCAGGGCGAAACCAACCTGCACTGGCGCGGCAAGGGCAACGGCGCCCTGGAAGCACTGGTGGCCGGCCTGCCGATCCCGGTGGAAATCATGGACTACAACGAACACGCCATCGGCGCGGGCACCAATGCCAAGGCGGCGGCCTACATTGAACTGCGAGTGAATGGTGAGCGTGCGGTGCACGGCGTGGGTATCGATGAAAACATCACCACCGCCAGCTTCAAGGCCCTGTTCAGCGCACTGAACCGCTCGCTGAGCCAGCCGGAAGCGAAAGCGGCGTAATTAGCCTTCGCTGAAATACAAAAGGCCCCGAGATGCGATCTCGGGGCCTTTTTGTTTGCCTGTAGTTTTTGTAGTGCCTGTCATGCCATCTTCGCGAGCAGGCTCGCTTGTATGGTAGGACTTGAAGGGAGGAGGAGGGACAAGGCTCGATTCTGACTGTTGACG
>NZ_JBXAHO010000047.1:0-46485 GCF_058795195.1 Pseudomonas sp. GW823-FHT06B06
GCGTGCTTCCCTGCTGGCCAATGTAGAGATTTTGCCGCAGGCCAGACAGGGGAGCTACTTTTTCAACAGAATCGGCCAAAAACAGTCGTTGGAAAACTCTATGGGTCCAACAGTTTTTCCCACCATTGCTAGGTTTTCCAACTGTTCCGCGTTAGCCGTCTTCGTGCTGGCTATGCTCCATGGTAAAGCGATTCAAGCCAAGTCGGGCTTCAGTCGCGATACCCTGGACGCGGTAGTCGACCAAGCCTTGTAGCCTTGTCCATCAAAATCGACCGTTCCGTTTTGCTTAGCTTCATTGTCACGCTTCTGGATAGTTGCCAGCAAAATAAGGAACCACGTACTCACCCAGCTCCTGAACGACTTCGTGCGCAGGGCGGCGACCGTATTTGAGATTCAAGCCGACATGGTTGACCCCTATCTCTCTCAACGTTTGCAGGTAATGGATCAGGAAACGATGGCCTGACCTGAATCCGAGATGAATAGGCGTGGCTGCTTCTTCCGGATCTGGCGAGAGATCAACATAAAGTGACTGCGAGAATGGCTTGAAACCTTGAGTCAACGACCGCCATTTTTTAATCGTCACTGCCTGTTGCACCACGTCCTGCGGATAGTAGAGCCAACCGTCGGCATGATTGGCGATCCACTCCAGCGATTGACGCGAGTGTCCCGTAACCATAACAGGGATGGTGCCCAGTAGAGGCTTGGGTAGAAGGTCTGCGACGGACAGTTCTACCCTAGACGTGGAGATCCTTGGCGACTCTTCGCTCCATACACGGCGCATCACCGCCAATGCTTCCTGAAACAATTCCTGGCGTTTTTCGAGAGAGGCGTTGAAGGCCGAGAACTCGGTTGGCCGGTCCCCTGTCGCAAGACCAAGCACGAGGCGCTGCCCCGACAGTCTGTCTACCGAAGCTGCTGCCTTGGCGAGATGCAAGGGATGACGCAAGGTCGAAACGATGCTGCCCGTCGCGAGCGCGATACGGGTCGTCTGCGCCGCCACATATCCCATGAATACCCATGGGTCATAAATGTGGCCCACATCACCGAACGAAGGAACATTCAGAGGAACATCCCTGAAATACACCGCCGAAAATCCGTAGAGTTCCGCCATTTGCGCGGTACTGATCTGTCGCGCTAAATCCATCTCCGGGATAGCCCCTGCGTAGGATTCAATCGCGAAGTAAAGCCCAAGAGTCAGGTGCCCCTCGCGGTACATGGCCGAGTATCCGCGGTGATCTTTGAAGTCATGCATGTTTGACGATTGATCCAAGTGAAGAAGTGCCGCAGGCAATCTCCTGGCCAAGCCTGGTTGGACAGAAGCTTGCTACATACGCCATGTATGCAGAGCAAAATACAACATACAATCCGTATGTCAATCGACAGATGTGCCCCTTCACCACAAAAAATCCCCTGCTGCTCAATCGATTTCTACGAAAGCCCAGCCTTCCATCGCTCCAGGATTTACGAAAAAACATACGGTATGCATGCCGCTTGACATGCGTAGCGTATGTTAAATGGCATTACTAACATACGCAGCGTATGAGAAATTCCGCCACACGGACGCCATACCTTCATCACCCGCAGAAAAGTTCCAACACCACGTAAGCAAACAGGGAGTATTCATGATCGACAGTCTCGTTGGGTACCAGTCGCCCTCCATGATTTCCGACACCGCGACCCGGGAGTCACTCAATGCCTTTATCACGAAAGTCCTGCAGGGTTTTTCCACGCCTAGCTCGGACGTCGCCAAGTACTTCACCGATCCGGACGTCGCGATCGCCGGCTCAGGCCTGGACGAGTTCTTCATGGGGACCGAAGCGGTACAAAATGGCGTGACGTGGGTGACCACCCTGAACATCCGATGGGAACCACGACTGGTGGTGTCCTGGATACGCGGTGACATTGCCTGGGCGCAGATCCGAATCGACGGCCACACGTTTGAAAACGCTGAGCCAACGGTCGTCCAGTACGTTACGACCGGGGTATTCCAGCGCAAGGGCGACGGCTGGACCTGGTTGTACTGGGGTGGCAGCGAACCGCAAAAAGTAGCTCGGCTGTAATCAGATACTGCCGCAAGTTCGACCAGATCCGAGGCCGTTAACTCCTAGCATTCCTTTACAGATGGACGACAACGGTGGTCAACAAACGAGTGGATTGCCGCTTACGGTCAAGGTTCGTAATCCCCCAACCCAGCCTGTTTACCCAACCTCGATTTCCCGTCTCCTCCCCACCATCGGTATTGCACCGGAGGCCCAGATGCCTTTTTTCAGAACCTATGCCTTTCATCTCGACAATGCTTCGCTTGAGAAGTATTGCCGACCCGCTGATTTTTTTGCCTGCGATACGTTGATGCAGGAAGAGGTCGGCGAGCTTGGCGTCCCCCACGCCAATAAAACCTGCGAACAGGATCTGCAAACGCTGAAGCCTTCAGCCAACCATCAGCCTTCTCCATTTAAACTGGAGAGAGGCTGATAGCCTTTGCCGGCTACTCCAGCTAACGCGCTCTAAACTTGGGCACTCTTTTCAGAGTGCCTTGGCCCAATCGCGCAACAAGTACTTTTGGATCTTGCCTGTCGATGTTTTCGGCAACTCGATGAACACCACGGTTTTCGGCAATTTGAAGCCCGCCAGATGTTCACGACAGAACAGGATGATATCGGCTTCCCGGGTGTTCTGATAATCGACTTTGAGCTTGATGAAGGCGCAAGGAGTTTCGCCCCACTTTTCGTCCGGACGGGCGACCACTGCGGCCTCCAGTACTGCCGGGTGACGATAGAGAACGTCTTCGACCTCGATGGTGGAAATGTTCTCGCCGCCCGAGATAATGATGTCCTTTAGGCGATCCTTGATTTCGACATAACCGTCAGGGTGACGCACCGCCAGGTCGCCGGTATGGAACCAGCCGCCTTCGAACGCTTCACTTGTCGCTTCGGTGTTCTTCAAATAGCCCTTCATGATCGTGTTCCCGCGCATGAAGATTTCGCCGACACTTGTGCCGTCCAAGGGGACAGGTTCAAGGGTTTTCGGATCGGCAACCATCAGCCCTTCCAGGGTCGGATAGCGCACGCCCTGGCGCGACTTGATCCTTGCGCGCTCATTCAGCGGTTGCTCGTCCCACTGGTCATGCCAGGCGCAAACGGTCACCGGGCCGTAAACCTCAGTCAGCCCATAGACGTGTGTGACCTTGATGCCCATCTCCTCGACCGCACCGATGACTTTGGCCGGCGGTGCGGCGCCCGCCAGCATGGCGTCGACCGGATGATCGAAGGCAGCCTTGGACGAGTCTGGCAGATTGACCAACGCATTGAGGACAATCGGCGCACCACACAAATGGCTGACCCGATGTTGATGAATCAAAGTGAGAATTTTCTGCGGATCGACCCGACGCAGGAATACATGAGTCCCAGCCAACGCAGTCACCGTCCATGGATAGCACCAGCCGTTGCAATGAAACATCGGCAAGGTCCACAAATACACCGGGTGGTGCCCCATGGCCCAAGTCATCTGATTTCCCAGTGAATTGAGATAGGCCCCGCGGTGGTGGTAAATGACCCCCTTGGGATTCCCCGTGGTGCCGGATGTGTAGTTGAGCGAGATGGCTTGCCATTCATCCTCAGGCCATTGCCAGGCGAACTGTGGATCACCTTCAGCGAGGAAGGCTTCATAGTCCAGCGTGCTAACCGCGCTGCCTTCGCCGTACTCCGGGTCGTCCACATCGACAACCAGTGGCGGATGAGAGAGCAAGCTTAAGGCTTCACGAATAACAGCGTGGAACTCCCGATCGGTGATCAACACCTTGGCTTCGCCGTGCTCAAGCATGAAGGCAATAGCTTGCGCATCCAGCCGCACGTTCAGGGTATTGAGTACAGCGCCGATCATCGGCACGCCAAAGTGGGCTTCGAGCATGGCCGGGATGTTGGGGAGCATCACTGCCACGGTATCGCCCTTGCCGATACCCCTCTGGCTTAGTGCGCCAGCCAGGCGCCGGCAACGTTCATAGGTCTCTTGCCAGTTGCGGCGGATGGCGCCGTGGATCACGGCGGGATACTCACCGTAGACAGAGGCTGTGCGCTCGATGAAGCTCAGCGGAGAAAGGGCGATATGGTTGACTGCCGAGGGCGCCAGGCCCGTTTCGAAAATCGACATGAGGTTATCCTGTGGGGGAAATCACCAGCCTGTTTTACTGTGCTGGAAACCTCCGATGGCTGATTGTTAGCTCTGATCAGGTTTCAAAACGGCCCCGCCTGATCAACGGGGCCGCTGCGTGCAAACGCCAGGTTCAAGCAGTCTGTTGCTTGGTTTTGCGCAGGTGCGCACGCCAGGTCATGGCCCAATGAGCCGGGTCTTCCAGCGGTGCGCTCTTCAACCGGTGAATCGCCTGGTTGTGCGGCGAGGTCTTGACGATCGCCGGATTCGAGTAAGCCTCGTCGGATATGTGCGCAAGCACCGCAATCCAGGTGTCCAGCGCCTCTTTACCGTACATCTCGCCTGCCTCGGGGGTGAACGGCTCCGGTACCAGCCACGGGTGGTGACTGCTCCACATCGGATCAATACCGAAATCGCTCATGCGGTTTTGCACGTCATGGACGTCGACTCCGGTTTCCTCCTTGAGTTGCTCAAGGCTGTAGCGCGTCATCTCCATCCGGTGGCTTTTAGCCTCAGGGTGTGAACGAGTCACGCCACGAATAGCCAGCAAGCCTTTTTCCATGTAGTTGTTGGCCAGTACCGAAATGTCCGACGCCTCAGCCATCCCTTTTGCGCCCATGGCGCGGGACCAAGCGTAGGCCTTGAGGATGACCGGAACGTTGCCCCAGAACTCGCGGATCTTGCCGGCACTCTGCGGACGGTCGTAATCCAGGCTGTATCGTTCACCGTCAAAGGCCACCACCGGTGCCGGCAGGAACGGTGCAAGTTCTGCCGAACAACCATAGGCGCCCACTGCCGGGCCTCCCACTCCACTTTTCGGTGCGCCGAACGTCTTGTGGAGCATGAACATGCACGCGTCGAAACCGAGCTCTCGCGCACGAATCTTAGTCATCGCGCCGTTGAAGTTTGCATGGTCGTAGAAGCACAGACCGCCCGCTTCATGCACCACGCGCACCCACTCACGAATTTCCGGGTTGTACACGCCCATGTCGTCGGGGTTGTTCACCATCAGCGCTGCCGTGCGGTTGGACACGGCGGCCTTCAGGGATTCGAGCGACGGGTAACCGTTCTCTTCGATCATCAGGGTGATGACCTTGAACCCGGCGGCAGCTGCCGTCGCGGCGCTGCTGGGGTGCGTCTGGATGGTGGTGATGATCTCGTCACGCTGCTCCAGTTCGCCACGGGAAGCATGGTAGGCACGGGTCACCGCGCAACTGGTGTACGCCGCGTCAGCACCGCCGCCTGCCTGGAAGATGAACTGGTCCATCCCGGACAACTCGCGCAGAATCGTGTCCATGCCATGCACGACTTCGAGCGCGCCTTGCAGGGTGTCCTCGTCCTGATGTGGATGCACGTGAGTAATTTCAGGGCGCCATGCCATCGCCTCGTTGATCTGCGCGTTGTACTTCATGGTGCAGGTGCCGAACAGGCTGATGTTCATCATGCCCAGGGTCTGCTGCGACAGGCGCAAGTAGTGATACAACACCTCGGGCTCGGACAGTTCCGGCAACGCCGGTTTGCTGGAGCGCCTCATGTTCGCGGGAATCAAATCGACGGCGCTGCCGACAGCCGCTTGCACGTCAGCCTCAACGTCGGAAAAGATCACACCGCGACGGCCGGGATAGCCCATCTCCAGAATGACGGGTTCGCTCCAGACGGGAGCATGGTATTCCTTGAGTGGAGTGCTCATTGTGCGATTACCTCTTTAAGTGCAGCAGTCAGGCGCTGAATATCGGCTTGTGTGTGAATCTCGGTGACGCAGTACAGGGCGCTGGCCCCAAGCGCCGGAAAGTCGTGAGTCAGATCTTTGCCGCCGAAGATCCCGAGCGCGAGCAACTGCTTGTTGATGTCCTTCACGCTCAGCCCAGTGGCGTCGAAATTCACCACGAACTCCTTGAAGAAACCGGAAGGGAATGTCACTGCCAGACCGGGAACTTCACTCAGCAACTTCGCCGCGTAGTGAGCACGTTGCAGGATGAGATTGCCTACATCCTCGAAGCCCTTTGGTCCCATCATCGCCATGTAGACGGCATTGGCGATGGCCCACATGTAGACCGAATGACCGGTCCAGTCATTCCCCTTGTCACGCAAGCCGTAGGACGATTGTTCGAACAAGCTCAGGCCAAAACCATATTCGCCGGGCTTGGTGGTTTCGGCGATACTGATGAACAGCGTCGGGTATTGGTGGGCGTACAGTTCTGAGTCGCGGGTTGCAATGAAGCCGCTGACCCCGCCACCACAGTTCATATGCACGCCGAGCGGCTGAGTGGTACCCACTACGATGTCGGCGCCGAAATCAATCGGTGCGGCCATCACGCCGAGGGAGATCGGATCGACCCCAACGATGACTTCGGCACCCGCTGCATGGGCAATGGCGGCGATTTCGGCCCCTTGCTGTTCGATCACACCGAAATAAGACGGTGTTTCGAAATAGACCGCAGCCGTTTGCGCACCGATCGAGGCACGGAGGTGATCAATATCGAGCAAGCCGGTTTTCGGGTCAAAGTCGACGAGTCGCACGACGATGTGGCCCGGCATTTCCACGGGTTCGCAGTAGTTGCGGATGATGGAAAGCCGCTCAGGATCGATGGCACGGACCACCGCCACTTCGCTGCGCCCGGTAATTCGGGTTGCCATGCGAATGGCGTGACCCGCAGCGCAACCCCAGCTGCGCACCGGCAGGCCGACCAGATCCATGTTCAGCAGCTCGCCGAGCTGGCTGCAGAACTCGAACCAGGCTTGATTGCGACCGTGGTCGGAGCTCGGCTCACCAAACACCGAGGTCAGCCATTCATTACGGCGCACGACTTCGTCGCACGCTGCCGGAACGTGATGCTGCCAACAGCCGGCGCCCAGGAAGTTAAGGTTTTGCTCGCAGGTCTTGTTTTTCGACAGCGTGCTGAGCAGATGCCGACGCAGCTCGCTCTCGTTGAGCGCCGGCGGCAAATCAATCGGACGTTGCAGGCGGTGTTCATTGGGAATTTGCTGGAACAACTCCTCAATGCTGTCTACACCGATCGAGTCGAGCATCTCCTGTTTGAGTGCAGGAACAGAATTCGCCATGTAGGGGTGGGCGACATGATTACTCATGGGGTTATCCTCGTTTTTATCGGATGAAACAATTGATCAGGATCGAACCCTGAAGAAGACGGACCGGTCAGGCCCTGTGTGCACGCGTATGTGGCCGCTGAGCATGGCATCGACTTCGGCGTCACCCGTGTCGACGCGCAAGCAGCCGGTATCGAGGGAAAGGAGCTTGTCCATCGAGGTGATCACGATGATGTGTTCGCGCCCTGCCCGGCGAATGACCTCGGCGCTGATCTGCTGGTTGCCACGGCCGAACAAGCTGCCGTGACCGCCCAGAACGCCGACGATGATGCGTGTCTCGTACCCTTCCATCAGACGGATCAACGCGTGTTCATTGAGGTCGGCACCCACCAGCGCACCGTCCATGACCGCGTCTACGCCCAACAGCGTCGACGGCAGGCCGAGCTCGGTCATAATGCGTCGCGTGGTGGTGCCTGGCCCCAGCAGGTATAGGCAGCCGGGTTTCATGTCCCTGACAACCTGTCGGGACACGGCGTCGAGCGCCATGTTTTCGTTGGCCAAGGAACCGGCCTTGGCGTTTTGCGTCAGGTGACGTTGGTGCGGGCTGCGGGCGTAGCCATACAGCCGCGCCGACACCTGATCGTTGCGCATGGCAGCCTCGTCGATGTCCATGACCTCGGCTTCGCGAAAGCGCACCGACGAGTCGCCGGCAACGAAGCGTGCCGCAAGATGTCCAGCGTTCTGCGGATTGGTGCCGAACACGGCGGAATACATCTTCACACCCGTAGGGATACCGAGGATCGGTACACGATCACTGACCTTTTCCAGCACATCGCGCGCGGTGCCATCTCCGCCGGCGAACAAAAGCAGATCGACCGAGGCATGCGCCATGACGAGCGCGGCATTTCGGGTGTCATCGGGCCGGCTCGCTCCCGGCGACGACGTATAGACGACAATCGGGTCGAGACCGGCGGCGCGCGCGACATCTTCGCCCAGCTCACCCGAGCCGGTGATCAGCCGGAATGGCGTCGTCGAAGCCGCCAGACGCTTGAGCGCGATCAAGGCCCGATCGCTTGAAACGGGTTGCGCACCGCGGCGCCTTGCTTCCTGCAAAACCTCGACCCCGTCGGTGCCCTTTAGCCCCACGCGTCCGCCCATTCCGGCGACCGGGTTGAGGATAAATCCCAGGGTTTTCCCCTGACCTGCGGGGTGCAGTGAAATATCGGAATCGCGCTGTTCACGCATTGCTCGGTATCCTGTGCGAAATGGCGGGGCTCCCGAGGCTGAGAGCACACAGCTCAGACTCATTGCATACGCCTCGTATGTGATACACAATACGACATACGCGAAGTATGTCAACTTACATACGCAATGAATGTTAAATTCTTTATAGGGAACACGACCGATGGCGCAGAAGCGTGCGGACATGATTGCGGAGACTCGCGGCAAACTGATCAAGGCGGCGCGAGACGCATTTGCTGCGAAGGGATATGCGGAAAGTTCGATGGACGATTTCACCGCTCAAGCGGGTCTGACCCGGGGTGCGCTGTACCATCACTTTGGCGACAAAAAGGGCTTGCTACAGGCCGTCATCGCCCAGATAGATGGAGAAATGATGGAACGGTTGTCGGTCATTATCGAAGAGGCCAGCACAACCTGGGACGGCTTCATCGATGAGTCCATCGCCTACATCAAGATGTCCCTGGAACCTGAAATCCAGCGCATTCTCTTCCTCGACGGGCCAGCGGTACTGGGCGACCCGTCGCAATGGCCGAGCCAGAACGCGTGCATCCGAAGCACCCAACGCAGCATTCAAAAGCTGATTGACGAAGGAACGATCCGCGTGGTCGACACCGAAACGACGGCGCGCCTGATCATGGGTGCCCTGCTCGGCGCTTCCTTGTGGATTGCACATGCTGAGGATCCCCAGACCGCCTCTGAAAAAGCCGTCGAAAGTTTCCGGGCATTGGCGTCCGGATTGCTGCTGTAAGGACAAGCGACAGGCGTAACGGTGCCGCACGATGCACAGGCAGACTCAACACTTCGACGAAATCATCGAACACGCCGCATCACTGGCGCACTGGTCGCAACACTACGAAAAGCTGACGCCCGGTGCTTTTCACGGTGCCCTGCAGGACGTGCAACTGAACGGCGTCCGATTGTTCCGTGAAACCCTGAGCAGCGCTGTTGCCCAGCACACGCACACGCCTGCCCAGTGCATAAACCTGCTGCTGCCGGTGAACCTGCCGAGTCAGCCCGACGTGGCGCCGAATCGAAGCCTTCTTGCCGACGGGCTGAACTTCCTGCCCTACGACGACGATTTTTTCTTCGTCACACCGCCGGACACTGACTACATTGTGGTTTCGTTAAATTGCCAGGTGCTTGAACAACTGTTGGTCGCTGAGGACGTTGAACTGTTCTACCGTCGACCCAGGGGTTACGGAATGAAGCTGTGCGCCGGGGGTCTACAAGGTGCCCAGGTTGCCATGACCGGCCTGCTTGATCAGCTCCAAACCCTTGACGACCTCAATGATCAAGCCCTTCAGAACTGCGTACTCGATACGCTGCTCGACGTGCTGGAGCCGCAAAACCCGGTGCGCTTACAGGGACTGGGCGGCAGCCACCAGCACATTGTCAAATACTGCCATGAGCGCGTGCTGCAAAGCCCTGCAGGGGAATCGCTGTCGATCCTGAACTTGTGCAGGGAGTTGAAGATCCCCCGCCGCACGCTGCATTACAGCTTCGAAAAAATCGCCGGCAGCTCGCCTCTGACGTATCTGCGCGCCGTCCGTTTGAATGCCGCCCAGCGCAGCCTTACCGAACACCCGGCCCCCAGCGTTGCCGATGTGGCGTACCGCTGGGGGTTCACCCATCAAAGCTATTTCAGCCAGGAGTACAAACGCCTGTTTGGCCATTCACCCTCGGCCCAACGGCGTTGATAGTCGGCCCAGGTTTGCGGTGCATAACACGATCGACCCACAGCAGAAGCAACGCCGACAGGCACATCAGCGCGCCCCCCAAAAACTGATCCAGTTGAGCACTCATGTTCCCGACACCGTGCATGTGCATCATCGAGTGACCGTGCATGGGATACAGAGGTGGACTGAGCAGCAGCATCACACCGACCAGCACTTGCGGTAGCGCCACCCCCAGGCTGAAGCTCCACTGCTTGCGCAAGGGAACATCCGCGCGCTGGCAATAACGCCCCATTACCCGGCACAACCACAACCCACTCACGGCCATGGCCCATTTCATCAGCGCATACAGCGTGGCATCGTCCATCAATCGTTGATGCAATTGCGGCAGCATCCATACGCCGCTCATTGCACCAAACGCAATCACCACCCAAATGCGCACCGCCCTCCCTTCCTTTGTGAAACCCGCTTCACTGGCCGGCTCCCGGGCGATGGCAAACAGTAAAAGGATCGGCGCCAGGTGATGAATCAAGGCGCTTTGCAGGCAGTGCAGCCAGACGCTGTGGCGCGCAGCGGCGTCCAGCGCCGGCTGCATGCCCAGCAAAAACACCAGCGCAGCACCGCCCAGCAACAACGGTTGACGCTTCCAACCCTTAGGCCCTCCGCTCACCCAGCAAACAAACACGGCTATCGGCAATAACTCCAGCCAGGCCCAACTCGAAAATCCAGACATGACAACCACCCTCGACCCAAGCGCAGAGCGCTTGGGCATTCATCGATAGAGACCTGATCAGGCGTTGTGTTTGCAGCAACTGGCCGGCTGACCGTCCTGGACACTGGCTTGGTCCCTGCTCGCCGGCAAGTCCATGGCCGGGTTGCCGTTGAAGAAGTTATTGGGCTTGAGTTTGAACCCAACGTATTCCACCGGCATCACCGGGAAATCCTCCGGTTTGCAGATGTGGGTATGGCCAAAGGTGTGCCATACCACCAGATCCTGGTTCTGGATCTCGCGGTTGTTCTGCGTGTACAGCGGGAGGCCGTCACCCCGATGCTGGTTGGGGTAATCGCCGGAGCCGTAACGCTCGCCGGGCGCGTAAGGCGTCACCCACAGGTGCTTGCTGGCAAACCCTGCACGTCGACCAAACGAGCTGTCGGGTTGGGCGAGCATGACCGGATTGTGCTCGGCCATCAGCTTGTAGCCGGGGTGATTGCCGACGGCGTTCTTGACGTTCGGATTGATGATTTTCCAGAAGCGCCCGGTCTGGCCGTTGGCCTCACGGGCGGCGTCCAGCTCATGGGTAAACGTGGTGGTCACACTGTCGAAGACGTTGCCCCAGGTATTTCCCTCGCCTTGCGGGCGCGACTGGAAATTGGTTTCGGTCACAGAGTTGTGCTCGCCATCCACCATCATGTGCAAACGCGCACTGAAAAAATGCTGGTGGGTCGGACCATAGAACTCGGGTGTGACCATGCCGCCCCCGCTGGCGGGGCGTTGACCGGGAGCTAACGCGGCGGTCTGGATGATCCCGGTCAGCTTGGCTTCGAGTTGAATCGTACCGTCCTGATAGAGGTACCAGAAAAACCCGTAGTCGTAGTTGGCCACGGTGCAGAAGAAGCTGATCACCAGGCGCCGGGAGCGACGCATTTCGAACACACCGGTACGAAACTCATAGTGTTTCCAAAGCGTGCCGTAATCTTCCTCGTGCATGCAGATAGCATTCTTCATGACAAAAGGTTCGCCCTGATCATTGACCGAAGGCACATCGAAATAACGAATCGCCCCCAGGCAATCACAGCCCAGCTCCAGTTGGTTGGCCAGACGACCGAGCCCGTATTCGCCGCCATCGAACGCGCATTTCCAGTAATGATTGAGCTCGTTGTCCGAATAGGGAACGCCCATGTCGGTGACACTGGCGCGATAGAGGATCGGGCGCACGACGTCACCGTCCTTGTAGCCCAGTTGGTGCAGAACCAGCCCTTCGCGCGGCGTGAAGCCGACGCGGAACTCCCAGTTCTGCCAACTCACTTTCCAGTCATCGACAGTGAAGCTCACGCCCTCGGGCTGCGTGATGTGCAACGGTTTGAGTCCGTCACGCGGCTGGCCCAGGGACGCGGAATCGTAGTTGATCGTGGCTTTGGGAATCGGCGTCAGACGACCGTCGTCCAACAGCTCGATGACCTCGCCTTTGTTCAGGTCGATGATAGCAACCAGTCCTTCGATCGGGTGGGCGTAGCCGTTGTCGGTCAGCTTGTCACGGTAGAACGCGACACCGCGCATCAACCGCTTGCCCTGATAACGTTCATCATCGCCGAAATGCCCGAATGACCAGGGATCGATCTGTACGTTTTCAATATCGGCATCGGTGAGGCCCCGGCGCTTGACAGCCGCACGCCACTCGGGGTCGTTTTGCACAGCTTCCACGCACAGGTCGAACTCCTCAATCATGATCGGTGCATGACCCTGGGTTTCAATGTCGACCGCTTGCCAATCGACAAGGGTTTGGCTGTTCAAATCAACCAGCGCTTCGAAGGTGTTGCCCGTCAATTTGTCCAGCACCAAGGCAAATGCACGCCTGGAAAATGCCTGGCCTGGCACATGGGCCAATACCTCACGCTTATCCGGCTCGGCGAGATGCAGGTACGGGAAGCGGCATTTGTCGTGAAGGTTTTTTTCCCGTTTCAGGATGCCGCTCGCCAAAGCAAGCTCCTCTAGCGAAAGCGGGTCAAGCGGGTGGGTCGCGGTGGTTATTTTAAGATTAACGTTCATGCTTCGTACTCTTCCAGTCAAATGTACTTTTGGGTTTAAAGGCATTCGGATGATGAAGAAACTGCAGCACTGCGGTAAGTCGGCCTATAAAGGCTACGACCAACTACCGCAGGCGCATTAACACAAATTGGCAGAAACATAGCGGGCACTCGCCAAACTAAAAGAGCTGGCATGTTTCTGGCTTTTTAATCGCTCAAGGCACAGCGGATAAGTGATCCGGCAACGCTGCGGTCAGGTCGGCAACCCTCCTGCGCGTTCCAGTTATCCAGACTTTAGTCATCACTTTGCACTATCAAAGAGCAACCTGCACTAATGCGGTGCTTACAGCGTCCGACGGACTGTTGAATTAATTGTTCTTTGAATGGCCTTTAATCACGCCGTAAAAGAACAGCACCACCAGAAGTAATGGCGTTCCGTTCACCCAAGCAGATTCACTGCCGGTCAGCAGCCCGTAGTTCTCATAGATCAAGTAAACCGCCACGCTAAGCCCCGCCAGTGCAACCAGTGGGCTGACCAAGACTTTGAGATACTTGCGAGAGCTGACTTTCTTGAAATGGGCAACCACCGCCAGCGAAATGAATGCCTGAAGCCCGATGAGCCCAATCGTTCCCAAAGCCAGCGTCACCGGGAAAAGGAAGACAAACGCGTCGTAACCCAGCGACGATGGGACGGCGATGCAGACTGCAACCAACACCGTTACTAGAAGACTCGCATTGGCCGGGGAGTTTTTTTGCGGATGAATGTTCGATAGCACACGCGGCAAATGTTTATCTTTGGCCAGCACATGCACGTAGCGAGTGGCCGCGTTGTGCAGCGACAACAAACAGGCGAAATTGCTGGTGCACAGCATGATCGAAACAAGGGTGGCCGTTGTGCCTCCCAGGCGTGTCGAGAACAGGTTGATGATCAGTTCGCCTTGCGCCGATGCCGCTTCGCCCTTGATCGCTTCTACCCCGATGCCACCTACAATCAGCCAGATAATCACAAAGTAAGCGACAGCCACCAAAGCTACTGCGAGACGCGTGGCACCCGGAATGGATTTTTCCGGCCGCTTGGCTTCCATCGCATACAGCGCTGCGGACTCGACACCGAGGAACGCTGCCAGCGCGACCATCATTCCGACCCCGAGGCCGGGCGACGTTATTGCATCAATCGATACCGCTTCAACTGGAAACGCAGCGAGGCCTTTATCCATGAAAATGGAGATACCGAGCAGAAACAGCATGAAGAACTCAGCAAGCACCAATGGCACCAGGATCTTCGCGGCAAAATCAATGTTCTCCCGGCCTAGATAAGACGCCAGCGCCATGAGCAACAATGTCCATGACGTCCAGCCAATATCCACGCCAAATGTTTGCAAGGTCAAATTGGTGTAGTAGCCCGACACAATGGCCAGGGCAATGGTAATTGCCAGGTAGGACGCCAATGCTACCCATGCCGCGCCCGCGCCAACTCGCGGACCAAACACCACTGATAGATACTTGTAAAACGCGCCAGCACCCGGGATCGCGCGAATTAACTCGCCATAGCCGACCGAGAAACAAACCATCAAGAATCCGGCCAGCAAAAATGTTCCGGCCAGCCCCGGACCGTTGCCGAGTTGAAAGCCGATGGGCGCGGCTGTGAGAACAGCGCCCAAAGGTGCGGCGGCGGCAATCACTAACAATGCGATCTGATAAGTACCCAGGTTGCCCTTCAGCTTTTCACTGACTATAGGCGCCTCTTCATGCAGGGATTCGGTTAGCTCTGTCATCACAAAAGCTCCACTCTTTTATTGTTATGGATCACGCCAATGGGTCGATGCAGTAGCGTCCTTGCTGAAAACTCACGTGGGTTACATCCCGATGCTGACTGTCTCAGGCAGCGTGCTGGCACCATCGATCACGATTTGCGCACCGTTGATGTAACTGGACTCGTCGGACGCGAGGAATGCCGACAACTCACCGACTTCATCGGGCCTGCCCAGGCGTTTCATGGGAATGGCTGTGGCCAGTTCATCAAGAACCGACTTCGGATCGTCCGGATTGACTTGCCTGGCGACCTGCTCCGCCATCGGTGTCCATATGAAGCCCGGGCAAATGGCATTGACCCGAATGTGATGGGGAGCCATTTCCACCGCCAGCGCCTTGGTGAAGCCAATCAGCGCGGACTTGGACAAGGCATAGGCCACCTCACCCGGATCGGCCGTCAGGTCACCGGTGACGGACGACATGACGACCACCGCACCGCCGCCGGAGTTGATCATGTGCGGCAGAACCGCCCGGGCGGTATGCCATGCACCTTTGACGTTAACGTTGATGTGCAAGTCGAGATCGGCATCGCTGGAATCCAGAAACTTCGCCAGTCGGCAAACGCCGGCATTGCAGACCAGCGCATTCAAGCGGCCAAAACGCTGCATGCCTTTTTCGGCAATCAGGCGCATGGCCTGCGGATCGGTCACATCACCGACGTGCGCAAGTACCTCCACGCCGTAGGTATTTTTAATCTCTGCTGCCACTTCATGGATTGACTCATCAAGATCAACCAGGATCAAGCTGGCCCCATATTTTGCGTAGATGCTGGCATGAGATTTCCCCATTCCTTTTGAAGCCCCGGTAATCAAGGCCACTTTCCCGTTCAACTTACTCATGATGTCCTCCGGTTTTTTTGAACAAAAAAATCCCGTCATGCCCGGGTCGTGTCCCCGGGCATGCTGTTTCACAATCAGGTATTAAGTAATTACCGTCGAACGATGGTTTTTAAGTGTTTCCGACGGCCGTTCGCCAAACAGATGTTTGTAGTAGACGCTGAACATGCCCATATGCCAGAAGCCCCAATTGGCGGCCACTTCACTAATCAAGGTTGGCTTATCGCTGGAGACAAGTTCTGCCCTGACGCCGTTCAAACGTATGTAGCGCAGATAAGTCACGGGGCTGATCCCCAAGACTTTGTTGAAGGCATAATGCAGCGAACGATGACTGGTGCGCAGCCCCTCACACAAATCTGTCACCGTTAACGCTTCACTTTTTCTTGAAAGAATATAATTGCGTGCACTGTCTACAACATGGCGATGAATGAACTGCTCTGCGTGAGATTTCTTCGAAACGGGCAAGTCTGCTGTCATGCCAAGGAGCAATTGCATGATGTCGAAGGTGAGTTGTTTTTTGGCTGACGCCGATTCGAGAATTGAAGGATTGTCCTCGACGGCACGGAAAAAGTTATCAAAGCCTTGCCGGAAGGCTGCACATTTTTCGGGCGCCAGTGCACTGACTTCCTTGGTCAGCGCGATGACACTCTTGTCATCAAACTCATCATCAAGCGAGTATTTCCTGAAGGCTTCAACATCGACGGATGCACCATAAATATCCGAATAGCCGGGGGTCTTGAATTTGAGTTCGGAATCCGGCCGGAGAAAGAACACGGAATCAATGCAATCTAGCTCTTTACCGCACCAGTAACCGTGGCCGCGCAACGCGATGGGAATGCCCAAGGCAAACTTGCCAGGCAGGGTTTGCCCATGTTGATCCACCGCTTGATTCATCACCTCACGGAAAATCTGCACCACACCCACGGAAATTTCAGTGACCGAACCTGCGAATTGCCCCGGGCTTATCTGCAGATACTCTTGCTGCCACTCCGACAAAGAGTTCGCCAGCACATTGGCGTCGGTGACAGAAACGCTCTGTAATCCTGCTTGCTGAGATTTTTGCTGGACCGGTTGCGATCTCATGGCATATCTCCTGGGCGCATCAGTGTTCTTTTTATTATTCGAATGGCGGCTTTACCGACTATCGAGCCTGTGCCTCGCGTCCTATGCTCAATGGCTACAGTTTCAAATTTACACGATGCTTATTGAGCCGGGGGGCAAGGGGCCCGAGATTGCGCATTTTTTTGATAGCCACGTCATCCTGTAGCAACGGCGGCACCACTCACTGCCCCCTCGTTCTCCCAATCCGCCAGATCAACCGGATGACTCTGCACATAACTGCCAACGGCATCGTCTAGCGTGGGAAAATCCGTACCTTCCCCAGTAACGTGTAAAACTCGAATCGCTTGAACTCACCTTGACTGGGGTCTTTCATCTCGGTCACGCACAATGTGATGCCCGCTGCGCGCTGGGTTTCCTCCACTTCGACCAGAATGTCGGCCAAGCTCACATCCAACAGCGGCTTCGGCCGCGGGCGTGCGTTACGAACTGCAGTTGATCGCAAAACCTTAGAAAAAACCGGCGGCCAGGTTGACTACGCCTGGCCGGCCATTTCCTGGTTGGGATCCACGTAGGTTCTGGTCCGCGCCGCGTAGACGCGAGACAGTAGGTCGGTGTCGGCGAAAGAAACCAGCGCCACGGCGCAACCGACAATCAGCATGGGAACGATATTGGCGTTGGTATTCCAAGAGATGGTAAATCCCGGCATCCCTTGTGGGAGAGAGTCGAGGACCGACAGCCCGGAGCTTGCTGCAAGGTTCGGCACAGCCAAGCCAGACTTCTTTCTCCCAAGGCATCTCTTGGCTCAATTTTGCAGTTGCTGAACGTCATCTATGGGTCGATTCTGTTGAAAAAGTCGGTCCTTCCAGACTGCGCTCGCACTGATAGCTGAAAATGCCTTTTATTCGCGCAGCTACGCGAAATCTGAGCCCGGAATCCTCTCCTCTAAATGAAGATTTCAATCTCAAGCGCGTACTTTACTGCCGTGGAAACCATGGCCGACTTTTTCAACAGGATCGGTCGATAACTGCCTGTTGTGTAGGGCAGAAACCGGCCAGCAGCGGGCATTCGCCAACAACCTGAACACTTTCGATGCCCAGGTGCCCAGAGCGCTAGGTTCAGGGCACCCGCGCAGCCGGCAGCCTGCACCTTGTTTACGCCAGCTGACATCGATAAGAGTTTCTGATTGGCGGGCTTCAGCCGGCGAGCTGTCCTACCAACTCCACTAGTCCATCAGCACCTGCAAGGCAGCGGTCACGCATGACTTGGGGATTCAAACCAGCGTCAAGAATAGCGTCGGCAAAATGCTCTATGTCTTTGTGCATAAGTCCCTGAAGATGCGGAGCAATATCTGCGGTGATCTCGTTATTGATCGCTCGCAAAACTGTGCTCGAACCGCTGCTCATAGCAATGACCTCATGCAGCTGTACCAAGTCCATCCCTACAGATTTACCCAAGCTGAAGACATCCACTGCGTTCTTCAAATTGGACATGGTCAAGGCGTTATTCAGTAGCTTCGTCATCTGGCCGGCGCCTGACGGTCCTAACAGGGAAACTCTTCGGGAAAAAGTCTCGAAGACTGCACGCACTTTGGAAAAAGTCTGCGACTCACCACCCACCATAGTGGTCAACGTACGAGCCAGCGCGCCTGGTCTTCCTCCGCTTACAGGAGCATCAAGGTACGGGATTCCCCGCTGTTGAAGTTCAGCAGCCAGACGGCGACTTTCTCCCGGGTCTCCGGTGCCATGGTTTACAAGAACGGCGCCGGGCTTCAGCCCATGCCGAAGCCCGCTGTCCAGGAGACTGACGATATCTTTGTCGTCGGTGAGGCATAGACAGACAACATCACAATTCTCGGCAAGCGTCTGAACCGTTTTCTCAACGATGTGAGGAGCCCCTGCCAAGGCTTCCAATGAATGGGGGCGACGAGCCCAAATGTGCAGCTCAAATCCAGACTCGGCGATTGCTTGAGCCATCGGACCTCCTTGGTCACCGAGCCCGATGAAGCCTACCTTCAAGGTTGTTTTTTTGGACATAACCTCACCCAATCATCCGCGTGGCAACTTCCCACAACCGCTGCGCGTTATCTGGGTCAACGGCGTAGGGTGCCACGCCTGTGTAATCGGCAGGACGCTTGGTGACCACCAACGCTTCATTACAGTCCTCGAAATAACGACCACCAATGCCTTCCAACAGTGGAGACGCCGCCAGTAATACAGATGTCGCTGCACCCTGTTGCACGTTCTTCTGACGTTCAATTGGGGTCTTGAGCCCACCGGTGTGCTTCTGAAGGTTGGTTGCGATTGCCCCAGGGTTCAAAGCGTTCGCGAAAATGCCTTGCTCCGCCCAGCGGCGGGTGGTTTCTACGGCAATGAGTGCGCATGCCGACTTGGCCTGAGCATATGATGCGAAAGCATCGTATGTGCGGAAGTCGAAATTGATGTCATCGAAAACCACTGGCCCTAATAGATTAGCGTTTGAACTCAGCGATACAATTCGCGCACCTTCAGCTTTGATCAGGGCGTCTTGCAAGCCAAGCACGAGCGCAAAATGACCGAGAAAGTTGGTTGCAAATTGCATTTCCCAACCCTGTGATGTCAGCTCCCTCTCAGGAACGGCCATGATCCCTGCGTTATTGACCAGGATATCAAGTGGCTCTGACCAAGACACAGCAAACGATTTCACAGAGGACAGATCCGCCAGATCGATTGAGCGGATTTCAACGGTGCCCCTGCCCCCAGAGCGCAGTTCGGCAGCAACCGATTCCGCCGCTTCCGGACGCCGTACTGCAAGCGTCACGTCTGCGCCGGCATTGACCAATGCGCGCGCTGTCTCAATACCGATACCAGAGGCTCCGCCGGTTACGATCGCCCGTTTACCAGTGAGATCGACCCCTTCAATGATCTCTTGTGCAGTTGAATGAAACCCGAACGGTGTAGTGATACGCGTCATGAATTATTGCTCGCATGTTTAATGGCCGCTGAGTCGAACTGACTTGCGGGATCACCGGATGACCGGCGGATGAAGATGCCTTCAACTCCAAGCGGCAACTGCACTGGGTACCGAGCCGGATCGTGCTGAGCCGAATCAAATCCCTGAATGCTCTGGATGCCAACATCCCCCTATGAAATCCGATCCGCGCAAAGTTGCTGTGGACCAAGATAAGCCTCAGCACTGTCGCAAACAATCGGGCTAATATTGGATGAACTGATGCAGGAATTAGCACAATGCAGAAATCCGGGCTGCTCGAACTTAACGCCGTGGTCGCAGTTTCTACTCATCGCAGCTTTCGTCGTGCGGCCGTGGAATTGGGAATGTCGCCATCAGCACTCAGTCATGCGATCGCTGCACTGGAGAAACGCCTTGGCGTGAGGTTGTTCCACAGAACCACGCGAAGCGTTTCTCTGTCTGAAGCCGGGGAGCAATTTCTGATTCGTGTGCAGCCCGCTCTGCGTGATATTTCCGCGGCTATGGAGGCGGTAAGCGAATTCCGCGATACACCGGCGGGAACCCTTCGTCTGAACACCTCCGAAGGTGCTGCGCAAATGGTGCTGACTCCAGTGGTACTGGAGTACCTAAGGCGCTATCCAGACATGCGGGTAGACATCGTTACCGATAGAAGTCTGGTTGACATCGTTGCTGGTGGATTCGACGCCGGCATACGGTTGGCGGAAAGCGTTCCGCAGGACATGATTGCCATTGCGATCACTCCCCCACTCCGCTTTGCAGTGGTCGGTTCCCCTCAATACTTCGCGAAATGCAAAAAACCAAAGGTTCCGGCAGATCTCCTCGTACATAACTGCATACGCGTGCGCTTCCCCAGCGGCACGATCTACAAATGGGAATTCGAGAAGCGCGGTGAAGAGCAAGCAGTAGACGTCAGCGGATCGTTGACGCTCGACAGCCACCACCTGATGTTAGAGGCGGCTTTGCAAGGCGCCGGTATCGCCTGGACTAATGATTTCGCCGCTTCTGCCCATATAGCGTCAGGAAGCCTTATCCGCGTATTGGAGGACTGGACTCCTTCGTACCCGGGGCTGCGCCTTTACTATCCTGCGAATCGCCATATGCCAGCGGGACTCAGGGCTTTCGTCAACATCGTCCGTGAGATTGTGTCGCAGACCTCAAACATGAAAAAGAGAGGCTGAGCTTTTACACTCAAGTTGGGGGCTCTACCCCATCTACCTGCCTTCGCATTAACGTGCGAGGAGTTTTTAGCGAAGGTGATACTGCCTGTGCTTTATATCCATCGGAGGATCCAGTGAATTCGATCTTGATCTTGTAGCGAAGCGGAATTGTGGCGTGTGCTCAAATGGAGTAGGCGTCAATCGGCACGAAAGTGTTGGCAGAGCGATTGTTGAAAATGCTCCAACAGAAAGTCGACGAACACCCGGGTTTTGGCCGGCAAAGATTTTTTGGAGGAGTAGTAAATCGAGACAACGCCTAGATCCACATACCAATCTGGCAACAGTCGAACCAGCTCACCGCGCTGCAACCTGGGCCACGCGCGATCCAAGGGTAGCAGTGCGACACCTAAACCCATCACGGCACAGCTGCATAGCGCTTCCGGGTCGTTCATGATCGCAGCTGGTTTCAGGTTAAGATCGAACCGTCCCTCTTCAGAATCACGAAGCGTCCAGCTCAGCAAACGCCCTGAGTTTGTCGAACGCATCACGATGCCATCTACCCCCTGCAAATCGCTGGGCGTAGTGGGTAGCGGTTTACCCTCAAGCCATGACGGAGCTGCGACAGCCACGAGATGAAGTTTGGACAACTCGCGCGCGATGACGCCAGGTGACAGTTCCATTCCACCACCGATAGCGACGTCAAAACCTTCGCCGATCAAATCTACGCGTCGGATTTCCAAGTGCCAATCCGGTACCACAGCGGGGTAACGCTGCTTAAAAGTCTTGAGCAATGGCAATACATAATCATAAGCGAGTGATGGGGCCAAATTGACCCGCAATCGCCCTTCGGGGACTTCTCGGGCATCACCTATTTGAGCGATGGCATCCTGGATAGTCTCAAGACCTTGGGAGACCTGTTGATAGAACAACTCTCCCGCCTCGGTAAGGGTGAGGCTTCGGGTGCTGCGTTGGAACAAGCGAGTCCCCAAGTTGGCTTCAAGACGAGCCACGTTTTTACTCACGGCAGCAGAGGAAACCCCCATCCGCCGTGCGGCTTCGGAAAAGCTGCTGGCTTCCGCGGCACGGACGAAGGATTCGAGATTACCTAGGGTTTCCATATTCATCTCCAACTTTTGGTTAAAGCTGATACTACCTTTTGAAGACTAATTTATCCTTGATGCTTTGGTCATGATGGCTTCCCACCTGGTTATCAAGATTGGACATCAAAGCACCATGGCAAAAATTCTCGTTACTGGCGCGACAGGCAGATTGGGCAATGCTGTCCTGCGTTCACTGGTACAAAAAATCCCGGCATCGGAAGTCGTAGCAATGGCGCGTGATACTGAAAAGGCCAGGCCTCTGGCCGAATTAGGTGTTGAGGTACGCTACGGGGATTACACGGACTACGATTCGCTGGTGGCAGCTTTCAGGGGATTAGAAAAAATCTACCTGGTGTCCGCCGTCGCGTTCAGTGATCGTATTGGCCAGCATAAAAACGCGATCACTGCCGCCAGCCGGGCGGGTGTTCGTCATGTGGTCTACACCAGTATTCAACGGATCAACGACGAGCTGGCGCCTATTGAAGGCGTGACAGAGAGCGATATAGCTACCGAGCAATTGCTGGTGAAGTCCGGCCTCACGTACACAATCATTCAACACCCGTTATACGCCGACGATTTGCCCTTCCTCATTGGTGCTAATGCAGCAAAAGAAGGCTTCAGTGCCCCAGTAGGTAAAGGTCGCGCTAGCTTCGCCACCTATGCAGAGCTGGCAGAGGCCGGTGCTTCACTGTTAACCCAAACAGGATATGAAAACCGCACTTGCCTGCTGAACGCGGGACAGACTTGGTCATTCCAGGAGATCGCTGACGGCCTGGCCTTACTGACGGGCAAGGCGATTAGTTACCAACCGATTTCCGTTGAAGCATTTATCGCCGCTCGAGAGGCTGAGGGCTGGCCCACTGCGGTCGCGAAATTCCTCAGTGGCTGGGGTAATGCCATCGACAAAGGCGCTTTCGACCAGAGCAGTCATGCCTTGGAAAGACTGCTGGGGCGTAAGCCAAAATCCCTACACGAAATGCTTCGGAAAGTTTACTCCCTGTGAGTCATCATTCTTAGCTTCTGTGTGAAGAGCCGGCGGGTTGAGGCCTGAATGCCAGGACGTATGTACTGGTCAAGCAGCTGCGAAGTCAGGTCATAGAATCAAACTCCTTCCAGTTTCCAGCTATCATTACAGCTCGAAATTGGAAGGATTAACATGCCAAACCGCCGCTCGCCTTCGACTTTGAATTGCTGGAGTCAAAGAATACCTTCATGCGCGAAAATGTAATGACCAGGCGATTAAGTTCGCAATAGCATCAACCCCAACCATGAGCTTCCTCGATGAAGTGCAACACTGCGCTGGAACGCTCATCAATGCGCGAAATCAGAGAAAGCTCGCTGACCATTTCCGGCTGAGCCAACGGAATTATCCGCACGCCAGGCATGGTCAGTCGGGTCATGGTTTCCGGCACGATACTCAAGCCAATACCCGCTGCGACCAGTCCGGGGATGCTCATCAACGAGGGCACATACATGATGTTCTCCGGATGCAGTTGATTCTGTCGGCAGGCCTGGAGTGTGTGCGAGGTTAAGCCGATACCGGCAGTGTCCTGCAAAAATACGAATTTCTCGTGCCGCAGCATCGCCAGCTCGCCGGTAAAGCGTTCGGCTAGTTCGTGGTTGTCCGGCATGAGCAGGACGAGATTGGACTGACTGAAATGATGCGTGCGCAACCGGTCTGGAAGGTGATCCTTGAACACCCTGGCAAAGGCCAGATCCAGCTTGTGATCGAGCAGCATTTCAAACTGCGCGCGAATACCCGCATCCACCAGCGACACTTTGACTTCGGGGAAAGTGCTGAAGTAATGCCGCAGCAATTGCGGCAAGTTGGCCTCGAACAATGCCGAATGGTAGCCGATGTTGATTTCGCCGACTTCACCCCTCCTGGCACGCCGCGCAGCCGCAATCGCCAGTTCGCTAGACTCAATGGATTGCCTGGCATGGGGCAGAAACGCCAGGCCGGCAGCGGTCAATGCCACGCCACGGTTCTCACGCCTGAACAGTGCCAGGCCTAACTCTGATTCAAGGGTACGCATCAATTGACTGAGCGCCGGTTGTGCAATGCCCAGCTGCTCGGCGGCCTTGCTGAAATGCTGGAGGTCGGCCGCAACGACAAAGGCCTTCAGATGTCGCAGTTCCATTAGGCGTACTCATAAGGTTGGCTTATGTATTTGTGCAGATTTCGATAATTATTCTGCAAGCAGGATGCGTTAACGTCTACCCACTTCGACGCGTCCTTCCAGTGGCCCTGCCCCGAATGGGAACGTGTGAGTACCCATAACCATAAAAACAACGACGAGCACCTCTATGAGCACGACAAGTCACGAGACTCATGATTCGCGCATGCCTCGCAAAGCGGTGACCGCCGCGACTATTGGCACCGCGCTGGAATGGTTTGACTTCACGCTGTATGGCGCGATTTCGGCAACCATTTTGCCTAAGCTGTTTTTCCCGGCGATGGAACCAACGGCGGGCCTTCTGGCCTCGCTGGCAACCTTCGGTGTGGGTCTGGCCGCTCGCCCATTGGGCGCGATTACCTGTGGCTACCTCGGCGACAAACTGGGCCGTCGCAACCTGATGCTGGCCACCGTGACCCTGATGGGGCTGGCGTCGGTACTGATGGGCCTGTTGCCGACTTATGGTCAGATCGGCGTCTGGGCACCGATCCTGCTGGTGCTGCTGCGCATCATTCAAGGCTTCGCGCTGGGCGGTGAGTCCACCGGCGCCCAACTGATGGCCTTGGAACACGCCTCACCTGATCGCCGTGGGCGCTATTCGGGCATGCTGGGCCTGTGCTCACCGCTTAGCCAGATTTTGGCCAACGGCGTGCTCATGGGCCTGGCCGCCACATTGTCCAGCGAGCAGTTTGAAAGTTTTGGCTGGCGAATCCCCTTCCTCCTCAGTTTCATACTGGTGGCGGTCGGAATCTTCATCCGCCTGAAAGTCGATGAAACACCCGCGTTCGTTGCCTTGAAAAAGACTCCGGTCAAACAGGAAAAAAGCCCACTTAAATCCGCCGTCGGCAGCCACTACAAGACCATCCTGCGCTTGATGCTGTTCTTCTGCTCGCCCGCCGCCCTGTTCTATCTGATCGTGATCTTTTCCCTCAGCTACCTGACCAAGCACCTGGGCTTTAGCCAGCAGACGGGTTTTATGTCGCTGATGGTGGCAAACGTCTGCGCGATTTTCGGTGCACTGGCCGGTGGTTACCTTGCCGATCGCTGGGGTCGAAAAAAGGCGCTGGCGCTGGGTTCGTGCATGACCTTGCTGATCCTGTTCGTGTACTTCCCGATCCTCAACACCCTGAACGTCCCCGCCATCATGGCAATCATGGGGCTGTTCCTGGGCTTCACCCAGTTCCAGAGCGGTATCCAGCCCGTGGCATTCGCGGAAGCGTTCCCGACCCAGGTTCGCTATTCGGGTTCCGCACTGGCCTACACCGGCGCCAACCTGGTCATTGGCGGCCCAATGCCAATGATCGCGGTCTATCTGATGGCCCAGTCGAACAACTCGCCGTGGCCTCTGGTGACGCTGCGCGCGGTGATCAATCTGATCTCGCTGGCGATGATCGTCATCGGTCCGGAAACCCGAGGTATTGACCTAAATACCGTCGCCGCACAAGACACCGTTGATACCACCCCCACCGCCATACTTACTAAATAAAGCAGCAGGACGACCATGAACCGCACTGTCTTCATCCTCAACGGCCCTAATTTGAACCTGCTGGGTCGTCGCGAGCCGCACATTTACGGCGACACCACGCTTGATCAGATTCGCCAGGCCAGTGAAAGACTGGCCGAGGAACTTGACCTGGTCTGCGACTTTCGCCAGACCAACCACGAAGGCGTGATGGTCGACTGGATTCAGGAGGTTTTTGAACAGGGCGCGGCGCTGATCATCAACCCGGCCGGCTTTTCGTTTCACTCGATTCCGGTACTCGATGCCCTGAAGCTGCTCGACACACCGCTGATCGAACTGCACCTGTCGAACATCCACGCCCGCGATGAACTGCATCGTTACTCGATCATGTCCGGCGTGGTCAACGCCGTGATTTGCGGCATGGGGGCCGACGGTTATCCCCTGGCTATCAGGGCCATTGATGAGCTGCTGCGCCGCAAGGCCCTGGGCAACTGACGCATCTCATCGCTAACCCCTGATACGGCGGTCTCTTTGGCAGAAGGTTGCCCGGGCCGCCTGCGCCTGAAATCCAGGTGCTGACCTCATAAGTGCACACAAAAAAACAATAATCCACTGCGAGAACACCTCCATGTACTCCCCTCTTTTTCACTGCAACGTGCCCGTACGACGCTCCTTGATAAGCCTGGCCCTGGCACTCGGTGCAGGACAGGTCGCCGTTGTCCAGGCCGATGAAAACAGCGGTTTTATCGAGGGCGCCAGCGCCACGCTGAATCTGCGCAACGCTTACATCAACCGCAATTTCGTCAACCCCACCTACCCCAGCAGCGCCGCGCCTCAGGGTAAGGCTGAGGAGTGGACGCAAAACTTCATCCTTGACGCCCGCTCCGGTTATACCCCGGGAGTCGTAGGGTTTGGTGTTGATGTGCTGGGGCTTTATTCACAGAAACTCGACGGTGGCAAAGGCACGGGCGGCACTCAGCTTCTGCCTATCCATGATGACGGACGCCCGGCCGACAATTTCGGACGGCTTGGCGTTGCCGCCAAGGCCAAGGTGTCGAAGACGGTGGTCAAGGTAGGCGAATGGGTCAGCACGCTGCCGATTCTCCGTTCCGATGACGGCCGTTCGTTGCCGCAGACCTTTCAAGGCGCCCAGATCACCTCCCAGGAAATCAGCGGATTGACGTTGTACGGCGGTCAGATCAGGCAGAACAGCCCGCGTAACGACGCCAGCATGGAAGACATGTCCATGAACGGCAAAGCGGCGTTCACGTCTGACCGATTCAACTTCGGTGGTGGTGAATACACCTTCAACGAGAAACGCACCACCATTGGACTCTGGTATGACGAACTCAAAGACATCTATCAGCAGCAATACATCAGCTTGACCCACAGCCAGCCGGTGGGCGACTGGACGCTCGGCGCCAACATGGGCTTTTTCACTGGCAAGGAAGACGGTGCCGCCCTCGCTGGCGACATGGACAACAAAACCGCCTTCGGCTTGTTCTCGGCAAAACTGGGGGGCAACACCTTCTATGTGGGCTTACAGAAACTGACCGGAGACACTGCCTGGATGCGCGTCAACGGAGCCAGTGGCGGCACGCTGGCGAACGACAGCTACAACTCCAGTTTTGATAATGCTCAGGAACGCTCCTGGCAGGTGCGCCATGACTTTAATTTCGTCGCAGTGGGCCTCCCGGGACTGACCATGATGAACCGCTACATCAGTGGCGACAACGTGCACTCGGGAGCGTTTACCGATGGCAAGGAATGGGGGCGCGAGTCAGAACTGGCTTATGTGGTGCAGTCCGGCACGTTGAAGAACCTAAGCGTCAAATGGAGAAACTCAAGTATCCGCAAGACTTTCAGCACCAATGAGTTTGACGAAAACCGGCTGTTCATCAGCTACCCAATATCGTTGTTGTAGGGGGGGGGGGGCAGTTGAGCCAACTGCGCTCATCGGTACCCGGCCTTGCGAACCAAGGCCGACCCACAAAGGCAAACAGTAACCGGAGTGCAACGAGCTGAGCCGAACCTGAGTAGAGGAGCCGTGTCTCCTCCATACTCTTGCCTAGCGACATTCCCATCTCAATAGCCATAAACCCGGTAACCAGCCCGAATGGAACCACTGCGGGAGTCAGTGGGATGAGCGTCCGAATTACGAATTGATGTGTCAACAGCGCTCGTGAATCTTTTTGCTTTTGCGTGATTGACGGTCGCAGGCATAGGCGCTGATTCGCACCAGGTGTCGATGGGAGGGATGAAGTTGGGTTTAAGCCCGCGACGTGTACGCGGTGTGCGAAATTTAGGAGCCCACAAAAAAGGGCCCTCGACGGGCCCTTTTGTTCTCAAACCAAAATCACTTGGTCAGCCAGGACTCAACGGTCGCGGAGCCGTGTTGCACTTTCCATTCCTTCAGCGTTTTGTGATTGCCGCCTTTGGTTTCGACGATCCGCCGGTGTGCGGCTTTTTGTAGACTTTTACCTGACGAGGCTTACGAGTGCTGGTCCTGGACTCAGTAACTGGTGCACGACGACCGGACATCGGGCGTCAGAAAAAGCGTCCACCCGATGTGAGTCAATCGCAATTTTTTTTGTAGGTTTAATCCAACTCGCTGATGCAGACCACTTTAGGCTGCGTCATGTCCTCATACGCAAATCGAACACCTTCGCGCCCCAGACTTCCGTACTTGAAACCACCGAAAGGCATGGCATCGAAACGATAATCCGAAGAGTCATTGATCATTACGCCACCCGCTTCAATCTGACGCGATAGTTTTAAAGCCTTGGAAATATCACGTGTAAAAAGACCTGCATGCAGGCTGTACTCTGTTGCGTTAGCCAGAGCAACGGCGTCGTCCAGATGATCAAAAGGTTCCAGGATAACCACCGGCGCGAAGACTTCCTGCTGCCAAATCGTACTGCTATGTCTCACATGCTCGAGCACGGTCGGCGCATAACTTCCAGCTTGGCGTTGGTGCCCACACAGAAGGACAGCACCTTCGGCCAGTGCTTCATTGACCAATTGCTCCGTACGGCGCGCCGCCTGCTCCGTAATCATCGGGCCTACATCCGTTGCTCGCTGGTTAGGATCACCTACTACCAAGGCGCGCGTTTGACTGACAAAACGCTCACGGAACTCCTCATAAATTGAACTATGTACGAGGATGCGTTGAGTGCCGATGCAATTCTGCCCTGCTGCCCAAAAGGCACCCGACACACAGGACTCAACGGTCGGGCCGATATCACAATCTTCAAGCACAAGAACCGGGGCATTTCCCCCCAGATCCATTGCCAGCTTCTTCAACCCGGCGGTACGAGCAATGGCCTCACCCGTAGCAAAACCACCCGTGAAGGAAATCATCCGTACGTCGCGAACCTCCACCAATGCTTTACCCAGGTCAACGCCACCCGTAGCCGGGGTAATCACAGAGGGTGGAAGCCCCGCTTTCACCAAGCACTCGACGAGCTTGAGAGCAGACAGCGGCGCGAGTTCCGAGGGTTTCAAAATCACGGCATTGCCGCCGGCGATGGCCGGGCCGAGCTTATGGGCGACCAGATTCAGCGGATCGTTATAGGGCGTGATGGCGACGATAAGTCCCAACGGCTCCCGTGTGAACCAACCTTGCCGCGATTCCGATCCTTCATAAGCCCCAAATGGAATTACTTCACCGGCGTTACGACGCGCCTCTTCCGCCGATAGCTTCAACGTGTTCACGCAACGCTTCACCTCCTTCTCTGCTTGTCGCAGCGTTTTTCCCGCCTCTGCAACGATCAGCTTGGCAAATGCATCAGACTCAAGCTCCACACACCGAGCGGCATCCTCAAGAATGCGCGCACGCAGGTGACGAGGCATTGCCGCACTCTCGCGCACGCCGATTCGCGCGCGCTCCAGCAAGCCAGGAACGGCGGCTGCATCAAGGCAAGGGACGCTCCCTACCAAGCGACCATCGAATGGACTGAACACATCAATCTGTTTGGCTTCCACAAGCTGGATACTGGCCATGCTGGATACGCTCATGACAACCTCCTGTTACTTGCCGTGGGTGGTGTGAATGGCGACGATGTCCGACAGCAATGCAAAGGCCGTCTCGATACGCCCTGCCCCAGGCCCGGACACCGTGACAGCTCCCAGCAGTTCGGTATTGAATGACACGGCATTCGTGGCGCCGGCGATACCTGCCAGAGGATGCGAATCCAGCAGCAGCCGGGCCTCGACACTCGCTCGAACCGAGCCATCGGCTGCTCGATCGGCTGAGCCAATCAGTTTCCAGCTCGCACCATTGGCACTTGCCTGAGCAATATCTTGCGCACTGATATTGCTGATGCCCGAACACGCTACATCACTGACATTCAGTCGTGCATTCAGCAGTTCATTGGCCAGGATGACCACCTTGAGGCGTACGTCAAACCCTTCTACATCGGCGGTTGGATCGGCCTCGGCGTAGCCGAGTTGTTGCGCTTGCACCACGGCATCGTTAAACGCAAGGCCATCTTTCATCTGGCTGAGCACATAGTTGGAAGTGCCATTGAGGATGCCTTCAAAACCTTGGACGTTAGCACCCGCCAAGGCCTGCTTGGCCAGGCGAATCACAGGAGTGCCACTCATCACCGCCCCCTCGTATTCGAAAGCCACCTGGTTGCGACGGGCCAACGCTTTGAGCTCGGCCCCGTGCAGCGCAATGGGCCCCTTATTGGTGGTGACTACATGAATGCCACTTTCCAAGGCCCAACGGCAAAAGGTAGTTGCGGGCTCACCATCCACCGGGTTTGTGAAAGTGGCCTCAGCGATGATGTCTGCACCGGAGTTCTTGATCACGGCTTCATTGAAGGCCTCAGCCTTGCCGCCAGGCAGGTGAGCGAATGCGCCTTTTTCCACCGGTAGCGCGACCAACTGCTTTGCATCAAGACCCTCTTTGGCAACGATGGAGCCAAGGAACAGATCGGTAACACCGACGATTTTAACCGTGAAACCCAGGGAGTTTTTCCACTCGGCATTACGCTCGGCGACCAATTGGGCAAAGCCACGGTTCACGCCACCAAACCCTACCAAGGCAATTTTGTACTCAGTCATAACAGCTGTTCCTTTATTGATGTTGTTCGATAGGAACATCCTAAGAGCGGAGCTTTGGCAGTTGAATATGGCAGTCTGCTGTATTAGTTGAGCGTTTTGCCCAAGCGCGATCTTTTAAAACACCGCGGAAAGAACGAACGATGTCACGGTGTTTTCCACCCCCGACATGGCCGCAATTTCCTTCCACACGAGGTGGACACGTTCAGGTGTGGCGGCATTCACGCGCAACATCAAATCGAACTCACCACTGAGTACTTCACACTGCACGACTTCGGGAATGGAGCGCAGAGCCGCGAGTACTTCTTCGCCACGCATGCGGTCATAGCGGTAGACAAAGATCACCGCGCTGATAAGCGATGTAGGTCGTCGTGACTCACCGAGAAGGACTGTGTAGCCCTGGATCGCACCATCGCGCTCAAGACGCTCGATACGCTGACGCACAGCATTGCGGGACAAGTTGATCTTGGCACCCAGTTCGATATGGGCTATTCGCGCATTGGCGGTCAGTTCGGCCAGTATGCGTTCGTCCAGCGGATCCAGAATGCGCTTCATGAAAGCCTCTGCTGTGCCAGACGGAGAGCCTGGCACAGGCCCTCCAGATCGCCCTTGGCCAGGTAAGGCAGTTGCTCGCGCACCTCGACAGTCCTCGCAACGCTTGCTTGCCAGACGCCGAGCTCTGCCAACAGCGCTGCTGACTTGGCCGGCGCTATTTGCCCGAAGGTGACCATTGGCGCCCCCAGGCTGCGTCGATGAAGCCGGCCGGCCAGCACACCGACAGCGGTGTGAGGATCGATGGCAGAACCTGTCTCTCGAAACAGTTCGACCACCTCATCGCGTACCTGGGATTCGTCTACCGCATAGGAATCGAAGAGTACTCGGGCACGCAGCCATTGCTGATTGCCAATGCTCATTTCTCCGCAACTTTCAAATTGCTCCATCAGCGCTTTTGTTGAGCAGCCATCGTGCTCGTAAATCTCCCAGATAAACCGCTCCAGGTTGGAAAACAACGAGAAATCCATCGCCGGCGAAACTGTACGACTGGTCATCCGGGTGGAGTAGCGATTGCAATGAAAAAACTGGTGCAGCGCATCATTGCTATTGGTAGAGATGATCACCTGATTGATGGGTAATCCCATTTTCTGCGCAATGTAACCTGCGTATATCTCGGCTGAGCTGGCAGCGGGAACGCTAAAGCCGACGGGACGTGAACCACCGCCCAGTTGCAACGCCGCGTGGAAGTAAAAAACGATTTGGGCCAGGACGCCGATCCAATTGGTCGAGTTGAAACAGACCGGCATCACTGCGTCCAACGGCCACTCACGCAAGAGTCGGGAGACCAGCGTCTGGCAATCATCGAAATTTCCGTCAACCGCAAACAGCTGAACCCGCGTTGGGTCGGCTGCCTGCAAGGCACTGAGTTGCTCAGGCGCAAGCCCCTCGCGCGGATACAGTATCGCCATGCGGGCAGCCGGGCAGTCAGCAAAGGCTTCAAGCGCCGCGAGACCTGTATCACCATTGGTTGCACCGACCACCAACGCCTCTCTACCCACCTCCTCCAGAAAATGCTTGACCAGGCGCGACTGCAACTGCGCGGCGAAATCCTTGGAAGAATGCGTCGGGCCATGAAACAGCTGGAGTATCCACTCGTTATGCCCGATCTGCTCAAGCGGGGTAATAGCGCGGTGCTTGAATTGTCGATAACTGTCGCTGAGCAAGGCTCGGAGGGTGCTTTCGTCCATGGACGAACCAACAAATGGCGAGATTACCCGCCATACCAGCTCATCAAACGGCAGCCATGACCAGCTGGTGATTTGTTTCTCTGTGAATACCGGCAAACGGGTTGGTACATACAGGCCACCATTCTCGGCGAGCCCCGACAGCACCACACGGCGAAAGTCCGCCCGCATGTCACCGCCGCGTGTGCTTACATAATCCATGGTCACTCCCAATCGGTATTACAAAAGGCGATGGGCTTGAGCCACCAGCCAAGTAGAAAAATTTGCGGCATCAGGCGATAGCACTTCGGACTGCTCGTGCACCAGATAAAAAGATTCGCTGGCCTCTATTCGGTGATTGAATGGCGCAATCAATTGCCCACTCTGAAGCAAATCCTCGACAACGGAAGACCGCGCCAGCGCAACGCCCTGCCCCAATTCGGCCATGCGAATCGTGGAAATCAGCGTGTCAAACTGAAGCCCACGGGAATAATCGACGTCGTCTGCTCCAACTCGCTTCAACCAATAGCCCCAACCTTCTTCGTAACCCAACACGTGAAGCAGGGAATGGTTCATCAAGTCGCGAGGCTCATGTATGGGTGATCTGACCATGAGATCTGGAGAGCAAACAGGTTGAAGGATGTCCCAGGTCAATCGCTGAGCGTGCAAGCCAGACCACTCACCGCATCCCCACCGGATCTCCAGGTCATCCTCACCATCCGGTTCTTTCACCCAAAGATTGCTGATGTATCGAATATCAATCTGGGGATACTCCCGACAAAAGTCTGCGAGTCGGGGGGCCAACCAATAATGAAGAAAGGAAAGGCTGCCGCGCACCTTCACATGTCTTCGATTGTGCTGACCGAAAATCTCGTTCGTGCCAACGGCAAGGCGACTGATCGCGTCCTGAACAACAGGCAGGTACGACTGCCCCTCCTCGGTCAAGCCAAGCCCTCGGGGTAAGCGCTTGAACAGCGCCACACCGAGGTGACTTTCTAACTGACGAATCTGCTGACTCACGGCCCCTTGAGTCAAATGAAGCTCTTGCGATGCGTGGGTAAAGTTCAAACAACGCGCCGATACTTCGAATGCCCTCAACCAATTCAAGGGTGGTAGTGACTTTTGACTCATCGGCGCAACCTCATCAGGGCGTTATCTATACTCAATCATTGCCTGAGAAATTCACGCAGTGCTAGAAGAATGAGCAGCTGCGGCTAATGCCAACCTTTCTGCTCTCTTGTTTCGAGTGATCCAATAAACGAAATAGCACCACGCAATAAAGGGCAGGCCGAAATAAAGCGCCACTCGCTGCTCCGGATCAAATGCAATACCGACGCAGGCCAGGAGGCAGCACAACATTGCACCGATAGGCACCCACGGATAGCCACGCACACGGAAATGCAGGTCTTCAACGCGTCCGCCATTGGCAACGTATTGACGACGGAACGCGATCTGGCTTGCAGCAATGCTCATCCACACGACGACGACCGCCAGACCGGAAATGGACACCAAAGCCAAGTAAACCGTATCAGGGGCAAACACACTGCTGAGCAGAGAAGCCACTGCTCCTGCCATGCTAAGAACGATGGCGTTTACGGGCGTTCCGCGCCTGGAAAGCCTGGCGTAGCGCTTAGGCATATGTCCTTGATCGCTCAATGTCCACAGCATGCGCGATGCTGCATACAGCCCAGAGTTGGCGGCAGAAATCAGTGCAGTGAGAATGACAAAGTTCATAATGTCGGCGGAGTATGGGATACCAATCAACTCAAACACCATGACGAATGGACTTTCTACAAGTCCCGCCTGCTCCCGTGGCAGTAAGGTCGCAAGGACGAAAATTGTTCCCACAAAGAACAACGCCAAACGCACCACTGTCGTGCGGATTGCCTTCGGTACACTGGTTTGTGGATCTTTCGCTTCGCCTGCAGCAATTCCGATCAGCTCTGTTCCTGAAAATGCGAAGGAAACAGCCAGGAGGGTCATTGCAATGGGCAAGAACCCGGTGGGGAACAGCCCCTCACGAGTGAAGTTGGAAAGTCCCGCCCCCTGCAGACTCTGTACTTGCAAAAGTCCGATAATTGCCGCCCCCCCGATCGCTATGAACGTGATAACGGTCAGGACCTTAATCAGCGAAAGCCAAAATTCAGTTTCCGCAAACAACCGGACAGAGACAACATTGCTTAAGAAGACTGCAATGGCAAACAACGCACTCCAAATCCAGACCGGCGTTTCAGGAAACCACCGCACCATCAGTATACCCGCGGCTGTAAACTCTGAACCGATAGCGACTGCCCATGTGAGCCAGTAAAGCCAGGCCACTGTATAGCCGGTGCCTGGGCCAAGGTATCGCGTTGCGTAGCTACTGAACGATCCGGTTTCTGGCATCTGTACAGCCAACTCACCGAGACAGACCATGACTAAATACACCATCACCGCACCGATGATGTAAGCGATCACCGCACCGAGCGGCCCTGCCTGATTCACGGTGTAACCGGAGGTAAGGAATAACCCCGTACCAATCACACCGCCCAGTGCCAACATAACGATATGACGGGTTTGCATTTCCTTTTTAAAGCGCGAGTTTGGATCGGGCTGATTATTTTCTATACGCGTGGACATAGTTGTATTCTCATGAAATGTTCGGACAAAACTTGTAACTGGTTTTTTGGCAGTACAATTTTTTCGTCGCTGGATATTATTATTTTCATTCTTCATGAATGGCTTAAGATGAATATCGAAAGTCCTGCCTGCATTCAGGCTTCTATCTCAATGAAACGTTTGGCACTGTCAGCGTGAAGGATTGCATCATTTTGTTTACTTCGCACTAAAGCGAAGGCTTGCTTTAGATCAGCCAGTAAATCTGCTGAATCTTCAATTCCTACAGACACCCGAACCAGACCTTCGGAAATTCCAAGTGCCTGACGTTCTTCCGGGGTATTTTCCACATGACTGGTTGTCCGAGCAGGCCCATAAATAGTCTCGACCGCACCCAAATTACCCGCCCGATGCGCATATCTGAGCAGCGGGAGCAAACGAGTGACAGTGTCCATGCCTCCTTTAAGCACGAAGCTGACGATGGCTCCGAATCCGTTCATTTGCGATCGAGCAATGTCATGACCAGTGTGTTGAGGCAAGCCCGGATAGTTCACGGACTCTACCAACGGCTCGGTACAGAGGTACTCGGCCAAAAGTTGTGCGCTCGCCTGTTGCTGACGAAGGCGCAGAGCCAGAGTCTTGATGCCACGGATGATTAGATACGCCGAAAAAGGATCCAGCGATGCCCCATTGATTTCGCGGTAATGGCGAACTTGAGACATCAGATGCTCAGCGCCGCAGACTACACCGCCGAGTACATCACCATGACCGGACAGAAATTTGGTCGCGCTGTGCACAACCACATCAACGCCTAAAGCGAGCGGATTCTGATTTAGAGGCGTCGCGAATGTGTTGTCCGCAACAACCAAAGCACCCACTCGCTTCGCCGCTGCCACAAGGCGCCGAATATCAACAATTTTCAGCGTAGGGTTCGTGGGTGTTTCCAAGTACAGGACGCTGCATCCTTTAGCAATCTCCTGCTCAAGAACCACAGTGTCGAGCGTATCGCAAAGGGTTACCTCTACCCCCATGCGTGGAAGGAACTCCTCAAAAATCTTGTTCGTACCACCGTAGCTGTCACGTGTAGATATCACACGCTGCCCATAGGATAGGAAGGTGTGTAGTACACCGCTGATTGCGGCCATTCCGGTGCTGAAAGCTACGGCCGACTCTGCGCTTTCGAGTTCACAGAGTTTATCTTCCAGGACAGAGACCGTGGGATTGCTCATTCGGCTGTAAATGAAGCCGGGCTCCTTTCCCAATGCCACGTCATACCACTTGTCGATATCGTCATAGCCGTAGGCGGCACTGACCACTATGGGAGCTTGGGTCGCATTGTAGGGATGTTGAACCTGCTCTCCTGCCCATACGACTCGAGTTCCCATCCCAACCTCTGAAGCTTGGACGGTGCGTTTTTTGTTTTCCATAAAGTTGTCTCGCATCAAGGGAAACACAACCGTGTTCCTGGTGGGCTTGGGAGGACTATATGGAAGGCTCGTGCTTGTGAAAAATCATGATATCTGGGAGTAAGGGGTGCTTTTTTTAATGGCTGGATGCCAGGTACAGAGTGTCAAACCGTTACTCGCTGAGAAGTTCTCACCAACATTCAGCTGCTCAGGCCCCTCAGTGCCGTGGATTTGCTCATCATTGAGCGTCACTGCGGATGAAGGCACTGGTGGTGGTTTATAAGCGCTGCTGGTCGAGCAACCTGCCAGGGTAAGCAACAAAAATGGACGTGCAGCACTTCAATAACGTCATGCCACACCTTCCTTGTATTTTCCGGAATAATTTCCGGTAAATCAGAGCTTAGGCAGCGTTAGCATGGCCGGTTGACGCAGACGCCGAACGGAAGGTTGTTCATAACCGGCTTTCAGCAGAATCGGTCGTTTTCACCCGGTAGCTTTACAGCGCTGGTTTGTCACTGCGGGCCTTGAGATTGGCTTTGAGCTGTTCGCTCATTGGCATGTTCAGGTTCATTCCTTTCGGAGGTATCGGTGATTGAAACCACTTGGTGTATAGCCTTTCGAATTCGCCTGACGTCATGAGACGGGTTATGGTGTCATCGACCAATTCCTTGAACTCAGGATCATCTTTGCGAAGCATGCAGCCATAGGGTTCAACTTGCAGCGCATCACCCACTACTTCGAGCGCGTCGGGATTTTTAGAGTTCGCCATGAGGCCAAACAGCAGTACATCGTCCATAGCAAACGCCACGGCACGATCATTTTCAACCAGTGCCAAGGAGTCGTCGTAGTCTTTGCCCAGGACGATCTGTATGTCTAGATTGTGGTCGGTACTGTATTGGCGGATGACCTTCTCGTTGGTGCTACCGGCGGTGCTGGCGACAGTCTTCTTTGCGAGATCGGTATAGTTCTTTATGCCGGAGTTCTTCTTAGTCAGTAGGCGCGTACCGGTGTAGAAATGGCTAATTGCAAAAGCTACGTCCTTGCCACGCGCAGCGTTGTTGGTGGTGGATCCGCACTCCAGATCGTATGTGCCGTTGACCAGCAACGGAATGCGGGTTTGCGAAGACACAGGAATGTAAGCCACTTCCAAGTTCGGCTTCTTGAGCTTCCTGCGCACATCATCAACGATGGCATCGGTTAAATCGACTGAGAAACCCACGGCTTTGGTAGGGCTAATCAAGTAGCTGAAAGGTACCGATGCCTCGCGGTAAGACACGGTGATTTTGTTACTGTCGGCAACTTTTTCGAGTGTCTGCGAGTTGGCGTGAGGGGTGATGGCAGACAAGCCAGCAGCGAGAATTGCCGCTGCTACGAAATATGAGGTTTTCATGGGACTCCCTTGAAAGTATGAAAAAACACACTGACAAACGTAAAGGATGAGCGCCAATTTCCAGCATTTCTAAAAAATGTTGTTAGAAACATAAAAAAGATACGCCCAAGGAAGGTAGATACTTTGCGCCAGATCAAGAAAATGCGACTCACCTCAGCCCGCTATGCAGCGATGCGCGATGTAGTGCCGTCTGTCAGGGGGTGATGAAACCCTCCCCTCGTATGCTGGTTAAACCAGCCTGGTCGGTGCCCGGCAAGCTGATGTTCTATGTCTTTGTCGCCCTCTTGATCTTCGCCGTACTGGGGCGTGGTGTGCCGCATTTCCGGGGGCAGCCTGTGGCGCTTCCTGAAATACGTCAAAGATAGTCTCGTGATGTTTGCTGCTACGGTGACTGCAGTCGGTGTGCCGCGGGTGAAGCCTGCCTGCCGTGATTGGTTCATTTAACGGCAAAGGAATGCCCGTGATTGTCAGGTCGTTTTTTTGAGCTTATCTTATACAAAACCTATACAGAGACATGATCAATGTATAATAAAAGGTGTTGGCCACTGACGCTGTACTTTGACGGCGATTGCCCGTTGTGTGCGCGAGAAATTAAGGTTCTGCGCCGACACGCCGCAGAGAGCCGACTGCTTTTTGTTGACATAAACAGTGCTGAGTTTGACGCCAAAGCACTTGGTTTCACGTTGGAGCACATGCAGGCGACGCTTCATGCCTGTTTCGCCGACGGCCGCTGGGTTAGCGGTCTGGATGCCACCCTATGGAGCTGGCGTGCCGCTGGCCTGGGATTTTGGGCCCAACCGCTTAGCTGGCGTGCACTCAGACCGCTGCTTGCACTCTGTTATCGGCTGTTTTGTCGTCTTCGTCCCCATTTAGCGTGGTTACCTCACCCCGATGGCCGCCGTCGATGTATCGGTGACCGGTGCGCGACGAAGAGCCTGAGCCACAGGTGATCTCGCGCAACTCGTGTTATCTGCCTCATATCGTGCGCAGTAGAAACGGCCCTACCACCAAGGATTGCCGTCTGATGAAGCGCAGCATGGCTGCGAGGAGTCTAAATGAACCCATCAATAGCCGAGCATTACCGTGAAATTCTCGTCGCCATAGGCGAGAACCCTGACCGTGAGGGACTGCTGGATACGCCCAAGCGCGCAGCCAAAGCGATGCAGTACCTTTGCAACGGCTACACGATGAATCTTGAGGAAGTTATCAACGGCGCACTGTTCGAATCGCTGAACGACGAAATGGTCATCGTGCGCGACATCGAACTGTATTCATTGTGCGAGCACCACATGTTGCCCTTCATCGGCAAAGCTCATGTCGCGTACATCCCGACAGGCAGGGTATTGGGCCTGTCCAAGGTCGCACGAGTGGTGGATATGTTTGCCCGACGCTTACAGATTCAGGAAAACCTCACCAAACAAATTGCCGACGCCCTTCAGCACATGACCGATGCAGCCGGTGTGGCTGTGGTTATTGAGGCAAAGCACATGTGCATGATGATGCGAGGCGTGGAGAAGCAAAACTCGGTGATGACCACATCGGTGATGCTGGGCGCCTTTCGCGATTCGTCCGCTACGCGTCACGAATTCCTTCAGTTGATAGGACGAATCGGTTAGCGCCGAAAAAACATGTCTTTCTGCGCAGAGGCTAAATGAACAGTTCCTTCCGTATGAACTCCCTTGGCGAGGGCTACCGTGCTTTGGTGATAGGCGCCAGTGGAGCGCTTGGCACCGCGTTTTGTGAGTTGCTCAACGAAGATCCAAAATGTTCGGTTGTTCGTGAACTGGGGCGCAACAGTGCTCCAGGATTGGATCTGGAAAAGCCCGACAGTATCGCCAGCGCGGCCGTCGAATTAGCTGAAGAAGCTCCTTACCAGTTGATTTTGCATGCTGCCGGTCTGCTTCATCGCGAAGACATCAAGCCTGAAAAAAGTTACACATCTATTGAATCGGATGCGCTCCAGGCGATATTCCAAGTCAACACACTCGGGCCTGCACTTGTTTTGCGTCACTTCCTGCCCTTGCTTGACCCCCACGGCGTGATGGCGGTGCTCTCCGCCAAGGTGGGCAGCATCGGCGATAACCGTTTGGGGGGCTGGTACGCCTATCGCGCCTCCAAGGCAGCATTGAACATGTTGATTAAAACGGCTGCGATCGAACTCGCACGGACACGCCCTCATACCCGCTTATTGAGCCTTCATCCTGGCACCGTTGTTTCGGGCCTTTCACAACCCTTTCGTAGTGCCTCGGCAGCCAGGCCGGCAAGTATTGCTGCCGAGGAGTTGTTATCACTGATTGATCGTTTGGCGCCTGCCGATAGCGGCAATTTCTTTGCATATTCCGGAGAACGCCTACCTTGGTAGGCAGGGAGTGAATGTTGAATCTGCAAGCGTTGACCGAACGGGCCGCGAAGGGAGAAGTACGAGAGCTGGAGCTGCTGTCTCTGGAAGGCGGTTTTTATCTGGCGCGAGTCAGACTGGATCACGGCCAGTTCACGCTGCTGAACGATGAAGCAAAGCCTATTCACCTTCACTCCATTAATCATCTGCGTGAGTTGTTGCAGTTTGTCCCACCATTCCCCTGCGTGCTTGTGCAGCAGTGTGTCCATGACGAGATGTGCGGCTCACGGGAAGGGCCCATCGAGTCGTTACGCATTTCTTTTTCGCTGACTGCACCCTGGTGATTCTCTTTCCTTTGGAACCTGTCGAATGAACAAGACTCACCGACTATGTTTGGTCTTGGGTGACCAGTTGTCCTTCGACCTGCCATCATTAAAGGGGCTGGATGCCGAGCAGGATACGATTCTGCTGGTTGAGGTGATGGAGGAAGCTAGCCATGTGCCTCATCATCCGCAAAAAATCGCGCTGATCTTCAGTGCGATGCGCCATTTTGCCGAAGCATTGAAGCAGCTCGGCCTGCGAGTGCAATACGTCACCCTTGACGATCCGCACAACAGCGGATCGGTGCCAGGAGAGTTACGACGTTGGCAGTCGCTGCTGCACCCAGTGGAACTGCACCTGACCGAGTGTGGAGATTGGCGCCTGGAGCAGTCGCTCAAGGACTGTGGCTTAGCGATCCATTGGCATAGCGATAGCCGTTTTCTCTGCACCCGCGCCGAGTTTTCGTCCTGGGCCAAGGATAAAAAACAACTGCGCATGGAGTTCTTTTATCGTGAGATGCGGCGCAAGAGCGGCTTGTTACTCAATGGTGACGGCAGCCCGGTCGGCGGCGCCTGGAACTTTGATGCCGAAAACCGAAAGGCACTTCCCAAAGGCTTAAGAGCCCCCTCGCCCATGCGCTTTTCGGCCGATGCGATGACACAGCACGTGCTGGAGCTGGTCGCAAAAAACTTCTCCGGCCACTATGGCGCCCTCGACAACTTTGACTACCCGGTGACCCACGACGATGCCCAAGCCTTGTGGGACTACTTCCTCGACTGGGGGCTGGCAGCCTTCGGCGACTACCAAGATGCGATGGCCAGTGATGAGCCCTTCCTGTTTCATGCGCGGATAAGCGCCGCGCTGAATATTGGTCTGCTGGATCTGCGTAAATTGTGTAACGACGTGGAAGCTGCTTATTGGGCGCACAGGATCCCGCTGAATGCAGCTGAAGGCTTTATCCGCCAACTCATCGGCTGGCGTGAATACGTTCGGGGCGTCTATTGGCTGAAGATGCCCGACTACGCCTATGGCAATCTGTTTGGCAACAGCAGACCGCTCCCAGAGTTCTATTGGACGGGCGACACCAGGATGAATTGCATGGGCCAAGCGATCGGCCAAAGTTTGAAACATGCCTATGCCCACCATATCCAGCGGCTGATGGTGACCGGCAACTTTGCACTGCTGGCCGGCATCGCGCCAACCCGGATTTGCGACTGGTACCTGGCGATCTACATGGACGCATTCGACTGGGTCGAACTACCCAACACACTGGGCATGGTCATGCACGCCGATGGTGGTTACCTGGGCTCCAAGCCTTACTGCGCCAGTGGCCAATACATAAAGCGCATGTCCGACTACTGCCGTAATTGCGTGTACAAAGTCAGTGAAAGCACGACGGACGACGCCTGCCCTTTCAATTCGCTTTACTGGCATTTTCTAATGCGTCACGCCGACCTTTTGCGCTGCAATCAGCGCATGGGCATGGTCTACAAAAACCTCGATCGCATGACTGAATCAAAGCAGCAAGCGCTATGGGATCGTGGCCAGAAACTGCTCGCCAAACTGGATGCCGGGGAGTCGTTTTGAAGAAGAGTGAACTCCCGGTCAAAACCTGTGCGGTCTGCGGACTGCCCTTCGCCTGGCGCAAGAAATGGGCGCGCTGCTGGGCTCAAGTGCGCTATTGCTCGCAGCGTTGCCAACGGCGCAGGAGCATTGAATGGTGAGAGTGTGAAACAGATAAGAGTACGTCTCCTGCAGGGACTCAAAGCACCCGAGGATCTACGCCTTCAACTTGAGTCTGGTAGGTGGTCTTCAGTCGCAGCTTCTACACATTAGGCACAGAGATTAAAAGCTCTGGTCGTGGTCTCGCAGTAGAAATCCGTTTTGTTTCGCATGGATCCCCTTTCCGTTCGAATTTCAGGGACAACAGCTCTCGATATCATCTTCACGCCCTATCCAAGCCCCTTCGCTATTAGTGGCCATACGACATCATCGCAAACGACCGTTGTCAATTTCCGATTTGGAGCATGAGCGGACATGAGTTGACTGGAAGCTTCCTAAAAAACGCTCGGGATCTACCTTATGGGCGGCACCGCTCTCTCCCTCGTATTCGCGCGACGACATCCGAAAGATCTAAATGGTGCATATGATTATTCATTTAATATTTAATTCTTTCAAAAGGCGGCAAATTTTCGGGGATGAGAGCTCTATGCTCGCCTATACTAAAAATGTTAAGTCATTTTGGCGAGCTCGATTAACAAGGTATTGATATATATGGAAATTTAAATATTGGTTGCCTTTGAGGGTGCTAGTTAATAAATTTTTCTGTGAGATGGTTTGGTGTCGTGACGAGGTTTTGATATGAACGTCTTGTTGAAAGAACTTCAGGCCTATCATCATGAGGCAGCTATAAAAATCACTCAGATCAAAGAGTTGCTGAGGAAGATAAGGCATGAATCCGATGGTTCTGATGACTGCAAGTTGTTGTTCAAGATGCTGGAAGCCATGCATGGTGACGCAGAACAACACCACCATGAAAATGAAGAACTTATTCGGCTGTATTTGCTAGGGACTGAGGCACCGATCCACCAACGGGTCAAGGATATCGAGCGAGATCATCAAGCATTTGGACGCATTGCTGGACAGCTAAAGATGTTGGAGGATACAACTCAGGAAACGAGAGTAATTGCTGACACTATCGATGACTTTATCAAAAAATACTTCGATCATATGGACTCGGAGGAAAATATTTTCTTTCCGTTGGCAGATAAGTGGCTGTCAGACGAGCAGTGGCAGGAAATAAAACGTCAGTGGCATTAATTGGGTCTTATCGTAGACCTTAAAATTCTAGCTACTACTTAGTCCGCGATCTAACAAGCTCGGTTTGCTTTACTTGATTTGGTAATCGGAAAATTGAAATGCGCTCATTTAAGCCTCTTCACTTTTTCTCCGGTGAGAAAAATTATAAACTCGGAATCGCTGATTTGACTGACCGGCCAAAAATCTATCGCGCGCAAATATGATGATCCGTTAACCCACTTTGACTCATCGCCAATCATGGCATCTCGTGACGACTGGCTCGTTGATTCAACAATCGTGTATTGCCGTCCAAACTTACCTATTGCTTCGAAGCGATCGGTTTCTTGAAGACGACCTCCATTTCGGTTCATAGATGTTAAAAGATAGCATCGTGGCGCTAAATTGCCAGAAAACGGGCTTGTTTCAGCTTCAGTGATTTATCCGATGTAATAGGCAAGCCCTCAAACGTCGCTGCAAGCGTAATCGGCTTCAAAGATGATGTTATTGGCGCTTTGCCGACCTCTACAACTAGCCCCATAAATGCACATCCTTACCCAGTGGATCGATTCCCGTCACATACCAGAGGCAAGAGCGTATGCGTTAACCACTCGGGTGCAGGGTGCGTTTAGCTAGCGTAGCGAACGTCCTGATTGGCCAAACCTACGATTTACTGCCGCCTTAGCATGCTGTGGCTTGTGTCGTAGCGGCCATGATTCAGGTCGTATTTGGGTACATCCAGATCTTACCGGTCAGTATAGTCAATTCCGTCCCTATGCCGGAGTGCCTTAAGTTGGACAATACCCGCGAGCGCTTGATTGACTCAGCGCTGAAGCTATTTCTGTCACAAGGTATAAACATTACTGGTGTGATGGCCATCGCCGCGATGGCGGGCGTTACCAAGATGACGCTCTACAACCATTTCCCCTCCAAAGATGCGCTGATAGTGGCTTGCCTTGAGGAGCGTGACCGACGCTGGCGTGAAGAGGTAGCGCGCACCTTGGCAGGGCATCCTGACCCGGTCAGTGGCATGCTCGCTTTTTTCGATTTGTATCAACGCTTTCTTTTGCAAGATAGCGAGCGCGGGTGCCTGTTCGTCAACAGTGCGGCTGAATTCCCCAAGTTTAGCCACCCTGTGCATTTGGCAGTGAGCAGGCATAAGCAAGGGATACGCGAAAAACTTACTGACTTGGCTGTGAGCGCCGGTACAAGCGACCCTGACGCAGTTGCTGAGGGGCTCTTTATCTTGCTGGAGGGTAGTTTTGTCAGCGGCGCCATGGGCCAGGATGTGCGGGTATTCGACACTGCCCGGCACGTAGCTCATTGCTGGATCCGGAAGCTGTGCCAGAAGGAGCAGAGCGTATGACCCTAGGTTTAATAGCGGCCATTGCCGCCACTTTTTCCTGGTCACTTCTCTACATCTTTCCGGGGTTGGTCGGCGATTACAGCCTTTTTGATCTGGCTGTGGTGAGCTATGCCTTTGCCGGTTTAGGTAGTCTGCTTGTGCTGTTTGTTTACCGTAGCGAAGTGAGGCAATTGCGACTTACCGACTGGGCCTGTGCAGCACTGCTGGGCTTCTTGGGATACATCGGCTACTTCTTCCTGATCACCACTGCGGTCTTGGCAGCTGGGCCGGTGATTCCTCCGGTAATGATGGGGTCAGTACCGATTGTGCTAGCGATTGCCGGCAACATGCGAAGCTCCAGCGTGCCCTGGCGCGCCATTGCCGGGCCGCTGCTGGTGGCCGCATTGGGCATAAGTTTGGTCAACTTGAGCGTGTTTGATTTTAGCGCCGCAAAGGTGGTGCTCCCGACCCATTCGATACTGCTGGGGCTGCTCGCATCGTTAATGGCAATTGGATTTTGGACGGGCTTTGGATTGTTAAATGAAAGTGCTTTGGCTCAGCGCCCAAGCATGTCGCCCATGTTGTGGTCAGCCATGCTGATCTTCATGTGCAGCGTCGAGATACTGGCGTTCATACCCGTTGGTCTGCACTTGAACCTGTCCCACTTCGCTAGCCATCCGAGCGGGTTAGCAGGTACTCAGGCGCTATTAGTCTGTGGGTTGATTCAGGGGTTAGGGGCTACCCTTGCGGGTGCCTGGGCGTGGTCAATTGCAACTCGACGTCTACCTTTGGCGCTCAGCGGGCAATTGATCGCCAGCGGAACCATTTATGCAACTACGATGGGCCTGCTGATCAACCAACGCTGGCCCTCTCCTATGGAAGCGCTTGGGACAGGGTTGCTATTGGTCGGGGTGGTATGGGCAATTCACGCCTTTTATCGCAGGCAAACACGCCTCGTGGTGGGATAACTGACCTTGGCCAAAACTAATTCGACTGCGCCGGCAGCAGTAATAGCCCCTTTGGTATCCTTTGCAGCGTCTTGTTCATCACTACCCCATTTCTCAGAGTCGCCAATTCGCTAGGAGGTAGCCGACCGGGGCCACCACCTTTTTGGATTTACTCCTGCGTGCCAGCAGAGGCCTGGACGCGGGTTTTCCACAGCGACAGCAGCACACCGCCCAGCAGCAGCACCAGGGTCACGCTCAGGGAAATAACCGCCGGAATCTTGCCGATGATGCCGACCAGGAAGATCTTGCCTCCGATAAACACCAGCACCAGTGCCAGCGCGTACTTTAGGTAGGCGAAGCGGTGAATCATCGCCGCCAGGGCGAAATACAACGCACGCAGGCCAAGGATGGCGAAGATGTTCGAGGTGTAGACGATGAAGGGGTCTTGGGTGATGGCGAAGATCGCCGGCACACTGTCCACGGCGAACACCAGGTCGGCACACTCGATCAGCACCAAGGCCAAGAACAACGGCGTCGCCCAGACCACGGACTTGCCGCTGGCATCTGCCTGACGGACAAAGAAGCGCCCTTCATGCAGTTGCTCGGTCACCCGCATGTGTTTGCGCAGGAACTTCACCAGCAGGTTTTCGCTAAGGTTTGGATGGGCATCGACCTTGCTGAACAGCATCTTCACTCCAGTTAACAGCAGGAAGATGCCGAACACATAGAGAATCCAGCTGAACTCGGCGATCAGCGCCGCCCCCAGGCCAATCATGATCGCGCGCATCACGATGACACCGAGAATGCCCCAGAACAGCACCTCGTGCTGATACCTGCGCGGGATAGAGAGGAAGCTGAAGATCATCGCCATCAGGAACACGTTGTCCATCGACAACGATTTCTCGATCAGAAAACCGGTGTAGAAATCCATCCCGGCGTCAACCCCCTTGACCTGCCAGACCCAGAGGCCAAACAGCAAGCCAGCCGTGATATAGCCAGCAGACAGCAGCAGACTTTCAGTAACGCCGATTTCTCGCTGCTCACGGTGGAGAACCCCGTGAACGAGCCCCATGAAAGACAGGACACCGTTTCCTCCTTACGATAAGGGATAGGCAAACGGTTATGTTTATGACTA
>NZ_JBXAHO010000048.1:0-45031 GCF_058795195.1 Pseudomonas sp. GW823-FHT06B06
CGCGGCGACCCACGGAGCAGGACCGGAGCGAGGGCATGCCGAGCCTTAGCGAGGCACCGAACGCCAGGGGCAAGAGCGTTTGGTTACTTGGGGCCGGGCGGCGTTCCGTTTTTCCAAGTGACTCGCTGTAAAAGCGAAACCATAGGCGGCCGTTACCGCAGCAATGGATATGTACTCAGTCACAAATCCCCATTGGCCGCCAGGACGCCTTCGCCGGCAAGCCTGCCTCCTACAGTAAAAGCGAAACCCTAAGTGGCTGTTACCGCAGCAATGGATATGTGCTCAGTCAACAAATAACAGGTCGGCTGTCAGGCCGCCTTCGCGAGCAGGCTCGCTCCCACAGTTGATCGGGGACAACCGCGAGCCGTGCGGCAATTCCTAGTAAGGCCGTTTCGCCGGCCCCGACTTGTTCAGCACCGTACCGATCAGATTCGCCCTGCCCAGATGATGCAGACTCTCCTCGATCTCTTTCTTAGTATTCATGCCATTGGCAACCACCAGCAAGACACAGTCGAACTTGGGCAGGATAGTTATCACATCATCCGAACTCAGCACCGGCGGCAAATCGAAGATCACAACTCGAGAGTTGTAGCGTTCGCGCAGATCAACGATCAAATCGCCCACCACCGGCGAAGACAGCACCTCGGTGGAGAGCGGAATCGGTTCGCGCGTCGGCAAGACCACAAAGCGCGGCAAGGTCGGATTGACCAGGACTTCTTGCAGCTCTGCTTCGTTGGTCAGGAATTCATTGAGCGATTTTTCCATCGGCAGCCCCAGGTAGCTACCGACCTTGGGACAACGCAGATCGAAATCCACCAGCAGCGCCGTCTTGGTCGTGTGGTGCGCGATACTCATTGCCAGGTTGATCGCCAACACCGACTTGCCCGCCTCCGGCGTCGGCGAGGTGATGGCGAGCGTGCGCCAGCCATTCTCCTCCATGGCCTTCAAGACCTGGGTACGCAGCAGATCGAACGCCCAGCCCATGTTCGAATTCTTGTTGTAGGCGACAATGCGATGGCGCTCCAGGTGCTCGGCCCGCAACGGTACAACCTTGGTTTGTACGTAACTGAGCGCATTGAGCGGTGCAGGCTGTCCGGATGAAGAGAGCACCAGGCCTGACGAAGGCGATTGTTCGCCCTTACCCAGAGGTGGCTTAATAATTTCCATCGCAATATTCCTTATTCAAACCGCGCCAGAGCCTTGAACATCAGCAGATCCAGTGGCATGTAGAAGAAGTGCAGGAGCACCAGAGAGACCACGATCATCAAGACGCCACAGAGCACCAGTATCGTTCGCCACTGTTTGCGACGAGCCAGTTCCGCCTGGGTATGAATGTAGGGAATGGCAACCAGTACGCGCCTGCCCAGCACACTGGTTAGCGCGTCGACACCCCGTACCCGCTGGCTCAGCATCTCCAGCAACATCACCAGTGCACCCGCCCCTACCGGCGCAAGGACAAAGCCCAGGGCCACGACTTTCTTGCGGTTCGGCCGTACCGGTTTTTCCGGCATCAGCGGCGCTTCGAGCAGCACAAAACGCTCGGCTTTGTTTTCCTGCTCCAGGCTTTCGGTAATCTTCGCACTCATCTCCTTGGTGCGAATTTCTTCGTATTTCTTGCGTGCGTTTTCATGGTCGCGCATCAGCGTGACCAGGCCACGTTCCACTTGCGGCGCCTCGAGAATCTGGCTTTCCAGGGTCGCGATCTTGTCCAACAACTGCTGCTTCTGCGCGGCCAGCGATCGCATGCGCTGTTCCGAGGCGGCAATGCGCGCCTGGACCCTGGCAACGTCCAGGCTGACCGGCGTGACGGAACCGCCGCGACCTTGACTGGCCTGCATGGCGGCGATCTTGCGTTTGACCGTCCGAACATCCGGGTGGGCTTCGGTGTAGATCGTCAGCAGCCGGGCGTACTCGGCCTTGAGGCTGGCCAGATCCTCTACCGGTTCAGCGGCCGCACCTGCCGTGCCCTGCTTGATCGATAGACCGGCATGGGCCGCCGACAGTTCCAGGTCCTGGAAGCGCAAATCCTCGTTGGCCGCCTTGTAGTCACGGTCGATATCCTTGAGCTCGAGTTCAGAGCGCGACAACATGTTCATGCGCAGTTCCTGATGCTCAGGCAACGCGTTGCCATGGGCTTGCTTGAAGTCCGCCAGCTTGTTCTCCAGCACTTCCAGTTCAGTGCGCAGCTTGTTCGCCTCCTGGGTCAGGAACTCCGTGGTTTCACTGGCGCGCTCGGTGCGCTGCTTGATGTTCTCATTGAGGAACAGCGTCACCAGTTCGTTGGCCACTTCGTTCGCGACTTCTGGCTCCCTGTGCTCGAAGGCAAGGCGGAAGGCAATCGTTACCTCGCCTCGCCCCTTCACCGCCGCACTGACCAGGGCGACGGAAATCGCATTGCGCATCTCTTCGATCTTTTCGGTCAGGGTCAGGCGCCGGCTGCCCGTTTCGAAAAGATTGTACTTGTTGATGATCGCCTCCAAGTGCTCACGGGTCATCACACGCTGGCGGATGACTTCGATGCGCTCGTCAGCAAAGGTATTATTGTTCCCCGCCACCAGGTCCGGCGAAATCTGCTGAGATTCCACCAGGATAGTTCCGGACGACTGATAGATCGGTGGCATGGAGGTCGCCACCAATACAGCCGCCCCGATTATCACGGCCCCCGTCACAATCAACAGCCAGGCCCGGTGCTTGATTACTGCAATGTAGTCGTTGACCGACATTTCGTATTCAGAGGACATAAATACCACGCTGCTGAAGGTCAGAAGTCGGGGTGACTATAGATCAAGGTCATCCCTATGATGTTGGCATCGGCATTTGGCAAGCCGTCTCGCTCGCGCTCTTTGTAGGTGAAGGATAGGCGTGCAAGCCAAAAAGGCGAGAGCTCGCGACTCACAAACGCGCCGTATGTGCGAAAGGTACTGGGCGCGTCCCCTTTGGTTTTTTGCCAGGAGCCATCAACACCGACACGACTGGTCTCGTCGAGTAGATAACTCCAGTTACCCCGAAGCTCATCGGACTCGACCAGGCCGTTCTCCCCGTTGGCGATCGTGCTGCGACTGGCTTCGGCATTGGTCTCGACACGCTCACCGGTGTAACGCAGGCTCACGCCACCCTGGCCAGTGGGACCACTGTTGCTGTTGGATACCTTGTTCATACCGCCGTACACAGATCCCGTAAACCGCTCGGAGATCTGGTAGTTCACGCCGACCACCGGGGTGTAGCTGTTCGAGGAGCCCAGGGTGCTGGTGTCGTCCTTGGGCTCATAACGCGTCGCTTCGAATCGGGTGAACAGTTCGACCCGCTCATTCCATTGATAAAGCCAGCTGAGACGGTTGGTCAGCTCATCGTAGTTGGTCAGCGAGGCGGTGTCGTATTCGACATGGGTGAGGTCGATTTCGTCGACCAGGCTGCTGCGCTCGGTCACCGCGGATCGCCAGTTACCGCCGATGTTCGAGAGCTTTTGCGTGCCATCGGTCGAGTCTGTGACACCGGTTTGCTGGACTTCAGTGGAAAGCGTCGAACTCTCGATGTATCTCGCCGTGAGTCCATAGCCACCCTTTTCGGTCTCACGCTGCCAACCAAACGATAGCCTCGGGTCTTCTCGATTGGACACGACGTCGGTATCGGACGAGCGCTCCACATTGACACCGAGGCCAAACTTCCACTGGTCCCGATCAAAATTACCCACCAGCGTGTAATCGGGGGCAATGATCGTTCGCGTGATCGCTTTCTCGTCACTCGTCAAGAGCAATGGATTGCTGTCGTGCTCGACTGTCATGGGCAGCGCAACTGCCGACTGCCAGGCGCCGGCGTAGGTCATGCCGGAACATGGCAAAGTCAATATTGCCATCACCACTCCGGTTGTTTGCAATGAACGCAAGTTAATCCTTAATGCATCGCGCAATGTCAGGGAACGACCAGCGTATCGCCGGCCTGAAGTTCAAAGTTAGTGGACATGTCACGTCCGGCGATCAGATCGTCGTAGTTGACGAGCAGTACTTTCTGTTTTTTCCCTTCGCGCCGCAAGAGCTTGATTTCGTCCTTGTCAGCGAACTTGTCCAACCCGCCAGCCTCGCTCAAGGCTTGCAGCACATCGGTCTCACCGTTCATCTGCACCTTGCCGGGCTTGATTACCTTGCCCTGGACATAGACGACATTGCCCTTGGCCTCGGTTACCACAACGCTGACTACCGGATCGGGATAATATTTCGTGAGTTTTTCAGTGATTATCTTTTCAGCTTGAGCCGTATCAAGCCCTTTGACCTTGACCGGCCCCGCCAGCTTCAAAGTGATGTAGCCATTGGGCAGCACATCTACGCGCTCTATTTTTTCCGCTGGCTCGCCCCAAATGGACACTTCAACCTTGTCTCCAGCGTTCAGGAGATAGGAGTTGTCTTCGGCGGCACGGGCCACGCCGGGCAAGATCGCCAGCGCACACAGTGCAGGTAACATTAAACGCAGCATCTGGAATCCTCCGCCTGGTTAGCTCATCTAATGAGGATCAACCGTTACAATCAGCGTCCTCTTTAGGCCTGTAGCACCCACAAGAAAAACCATTTCGCAAAACTCACACTTAAATCTTGCGCCGATTGGCGACAACGATGAAACCTAATAGTGCGGAAGAGAATAACCATACAACCGCAGAGACCGGGACTGCATTGGGCTGAGTGTCGTGAAACGCCGAATCACCCGCCAGCCCCTTGTCTTGTACTGAATTAATCGCGAACGGCTGCTTGGCAACTTCCGTCATTAAACCGTCGCATGCTGAACTATTGACGGAAGCATTTACTCCCGACTTGGATCCATTATCAGCGTTGGAAATTTTGGCACTTTTGGCATCTAGCGAAGAGCCACCATGGACTGTACCAAGGCTCGTCGACGCCGCAGTCGCAGCTTCGGTCGAAGCCACGGCTGCCTGAGTCCTTGCACCCTCGCAAGCGCTACTTATGCGACTAATTTCATAGGGCAAATTGGCTGCTTGGGCAGTGGCAACGGCTACTCCATTCAGAGTCGCAAATAACACAATCAACTTAATGAAAACTGTCGTCCGCATATAACCGCCTCCCTGCGCTGAGGGTTTGGGATGAGTCGATTGAGGAAATCTGAATCAGGCTAAATGGAGCCTATAAGCAGATAGCCAGTACGTCAATAGCACGTCACAATAATAAATAGAAATATAAAACGGCGGCGGATAACGTCAAAAAAACGCCGTAAGCAGCCTAAGTGAATTGTCAGAGACAGCAAGTGTTTATGCATGCAGTGGCCTCTTATAAAAACGCCGTCAAATCACCCATCGCACAAATAAACCAATGCAACGAAGATGCCGTCGAGCGTCGGCGTAGATCGCCTCCCATCGGACAGCCGATCACTGCCACACAGAGCCACGGAACGGGTCTGGGCGAGCGATATTCAGGGCCGGAAAAAATGGCGTCAGGCGCGTCCTTGGTGCACACCCAAGACTTTTCTGGACTCTCGCGCTAAAACAGGCGCGCGCCCAGTGCAACATACAGTTGGCTGTACTCAGCGACCAATTGCTCAAGGGAAAAGCCACGATTTCGCCCGCTGGGGTTGGGAAGGACCCAGACCGCGGCATTGCCGAATGTCTTCGGCTGCGGTCCCCAGGCAGCGTCGCGCTGATCGGACAAGGCGCAGTACGCCGCCTTACCGAGAAACGCCACGAAACGTGGCGCAATACCGGCGATCTTTTGTTCGAAAGCCGCCGCGGCCGCGACAAATTCATGGGCCGACAGCTGGTCCGCCCGCGCCGTCGGCCGCTGGACCACGGCGGTCAAACCACAGCCATGGCGCAGAATGTCCTGGTCTTGCTCCGGCTGAAGTTGATGTGACGTAAAACCGGCGAGGTGCAATGTGCGCCAAAAACGATTGCCCCGACCGGCAAAATGATGCCCCTGGGCCGCGGCAGTCACGCCTGGGTTGATGCCGCAAAAAACCACGTCCAATTGTGGCGCCAGTATATCGTCGAGCCCTTCACTCACCGCAGATCACACCGACCGCATTACGTGCGAGCGCCGTCAATTCCTCACGCGACTTGCCGGCTCGCGCACGGATCGAAATGCTGTGCAGCAGCGATGAAGCGAGCACCGCCAGGGCTCCTGCATCGACATCGTCTTTTAATTCGCCAGATGCAATGGCCCTGCGCAGGCGCGCCTCCAGATCGGCATCCAACCTGCTCAGGCGATCACTGAGCACCGCTCGGATCTGCGGATCCTCGACAGCCTCGGTGGTCGCCGTGCCAATCGCGAAGCAGCCACGTGGCTGACCGTCGCCCGAAAAGTAGATCGACAACTGTCCCTCGTAGAAACGCATCAGCGCCTGGCACAACGTCAGTTGGTTGTCGGCCAGCGCGGCCTGCATGTCGGCGGCGGCAAACTCCCAGTACTGCTCGAGCGCCTTGATGTACAGCGCATGTTTGTCACCAAAGGCCGCATAGAGGCTGGGGCGATTCATCCCGGCCGCGGTGGCGATGCTGTCCAGGGAGGCGCCGGAATAGCCAGTGCTCCAGAACACACCGAGCGCTTGTTGCAACGCTGTCTGCGGGTCATACGCGCGGGGTCGGCCGCGGCCTTTGCCCGCTGTCACTTTATTTTGTGCCATGTCGTATAAAATCCTTGCAGGAAGGTGGATGCGGGGATATTTTTACACAATCGCACAAAAATAAGGAACCACAAATTCCTTGATTCATGTTTGTTCAAGCGCAGCTCAAACCGGGTGTTGCAGCGACGAAACAGCGGTGCCGGAGCGATCCTCCCAAGCACCTGCGGGTTTGCTTTACCACAACATTCATTGACGTCGGTGCCAGGCGATTGCTGCAGGCCCGCCTTCCCGGTTAAAGGTGCATTCGATCATGACTCAATCCATCGACATCAAGGCTTCGCAGGCCTATGAGGCCCAATCGCCGATCAACAAACCCCTGAAGGAGAAGCTGCGGCCTTGGCTCATGGTGGGCCTGCCTACCCTTTTCGCTGTCATTGGCTATGCGTACTACGTGGCTGGCGAACCCTTCGTTACCACCGATAACGCCTACGCCCGGGTGGCCAAGGCCTCGGTCAATGCACGGATTTCCGGGCAGGTCGTGGACATCGCCGTCCAGGACAACCAGAAGGTCAGCAAGGGCCAAGTGCTGTTTCGCCTCGACCCCAAGCCCCTGCATATCGCAATCGATCGTGCGCAAGCGCAACTGAGTGTCGCGCGGCTGCGCATCGATGGGCTCAAGGCCAGCTACCGTCAACAGCAGGCAGAACTGCAATCGGCCAAAGAGTCAGCGGACTTTGACCAGAAGGAATTCGCCCGCAAGAAAGCGCTGGTTGCGACCGACTTTGTTTCCCGGGCCATTTTTGAGCGCGCGGAAACCGACCTGAAGATCGCTCGGCAACGCATCGCCTCGATCGAACAACAGATCGCCAGCACCGTCGTCGCCCTGGACGGCAACCCGAACATCGAGGCCGACAGTCACCCTTCGGTGCGGGAAGCCAAGGCGCAGCTCGATGAAGCGCAGCTGTACCTTTCCTACGCCACGGTCTATGCGCCTGCTGACGGCATAGTTGCCAAGGTCGACGACTTGCAGGTGGGCAACTACCTCAACAGCGGCGCACCCGCCTTCGCGTTGATCAGCGACCATGAGATCTGGGTCGAGGCCAACTTCCGGGAAACCCAGGTCACGCACATGCGAGCAGGTCAGGAAGCGCGCATCAGCATCGACACTTACCCCGGGCACGTGTTCAAGGCCCACGTGACCAGCATGAGCCCTGGCGCCGGGTCGGACTTCGCCCTGCTGCCGCCGGAAAACGCCACCGGTAACTGGGTCAAGGTGGTCCAGCGGGTACCGGTTCGCCTCGAACTGGATGACGCGGACCCTGCCCTGCCACTGTTTTCCGGCACCAGTGCCACGGTCGAGGTCGATACCGGACATCGCACGCCATGGTGGCACCCGCTCAAGTCGCTGCTGACCGCAGGTAACTTCTGATGAACGCCCACGCACAGACATCCGCGGATCCGGGCCGTGCGCACTCGCTTCGATTGGCGGTGCTGCTCGCCACTTACATGCAGTCCGCCAACCTGCCGCTGCCCAATGCGGTGCTGCGGCTGATTCAAGGCACCCTGTCGATGACTGACGACCAGGCCGGATGGATTTTCACGGCGTACCTCGCGGCGAGCGCCATTACCCTGCCGATTGCCCAGTGGCTTGCCGGGCGTCTTGGCCTGAAGCTTGTCTATCAAGCCGCGCTGGCTGTCTTCGTCCTCGGCTTGCTGCTCGCGACGGTGGCCACGACGCCGCTGCAATTTATCGGTGCGCGGATCATCCAGGGCCTGGCCAGTGGCGTGCTGGCGCCCCTGTCGATGGCAATTGCCATGGAGACATTGGCGCCCGAGAAGCGCATGAAATTTGGTGCGACCTGGACCGCCATCGTGCTCCTGGGCATCGTCAGCGGCCCGAGCATCGGTGGCTGGATCGCCGAGCATTTCGATTGGCGCCCGATCTTCTACATCAGCCTGCCGTTGTCGGCGTACATCTTTTTGGTCGTGGCCCTGCTACTGGCCGAGAAAAAACCCGAGAAAGCGCCTTCTTTCGACTTCTTCGGTTTCGGCAGTTTCACCCTGGCCTTGATCGGCCTGCAGATGCTGCTCGACCGCGGCGAACGCCTGGACTGGTTCGATTCGCCGGAAATCTGGATCGAGGCACTGGCCTGTGGGTTGGGGTTGTACTTGTTCATGGTGCACGTATTGACCAGCAAGACGCATTTCCTCAACAAGCGCCTGTTCCGTGATCGCAATTTCGTGCTGTCGACGCTGATCTTTTTCGCCGTGGGTTTCGTGCTGCTGTCGACCATGGCGCTGACCTCGCCGATGCTCGATGAAATTCTCGGCTACCCGCCAGACACCACCGGTGCCCTGACCATCCCGCGTGGCATCGGGCTGGTGGGTGCGTTTGTGCTAATGGGCTGGGTGCCCGAGCGTTTCGATCGCCGGCTGTTCGTGGCGGCAGGCGTGGCCCTGGTGATCTTTGCCAACGGACTGATGCTCGACTATTCGCCCTTGATGGACTGGTCGCCGGTGGCGGTTGCCGGGGCCATCCAGGGCATCGGCATCGGCCTGCTGATGCCGGCACTGACCAAGGTCGCGTTCAGCACCCTTGACCCCGCACTTCGGGCGGAGGGGACCGGCCTGTTCAATCTTTCGCGGGTCTACGGCAGCACCCTGGGCGTAGCGATTGTGCAGATTTTCTTCTTCAACAATACCCAGGCGATGCACCTGGCACTGGCCGCCAATGTGACGTCCTATCGCGCTGCCGCGCAGGGGGGCACGGCGTCGATGTCGTTGCCGGCACTCGAAGGGCTTAACCACATGATCACCCACCAGGCCGCGTTCATCGCCGTTATCGGCCAGTTCAAGATCCTGCTGGTGGCGATGCTGGTGGTCAGCCCGCTGGTGGTCTTTCTACGCAAACCGATACCGGCCAACTAATTTTCGTGGAGTCTGTGCAATGAAATCCAGTCGTCTGTTCCCAACGAAAATCGCGGCAGTGTCGGCAATGGTCTTGCTCTCTGCCTGCACCGTCGGCCCTGACTTCAAGGCCCCGCCGGTGAGCCAGTCGCAACACTACGATCAACAGGCCGAGCAGCGCCTTGGCCAGGGGGGTTCGCAGCGCATTGCCCTGGGCAACAAGGTCACCGGGCAATGGTGGTCCGCCTTTGGCTCGCCCAAGCTCGACCAACTGGTACGCCGGGCCATCGACGGCAATCTGGAGCTGGTCGCTGCCGATGCAACGATACGGCAGGCATCACAATCGGTGGCTGCGGCACGAGGTGCGCTGTATCCGCAGGTCGACTTCGCTGCGGCAGCGGGTCGCCAACGGGTGCATAACGCCAAGGAGCCCTCGGTCTCGAACTTCTATGCGATCGGGCCACGGGTCGGTTTCGACCTCGATGTCTTCGGTGGCAACAAGCGGCTCGTCGAACAGCAGCAAGCCTTTAGCGACTTGCAAAAGCATCGTTACGAAGCCGCGTACCTGACCCTGACCGGTGAGGTCGCCAGCCAGGCGTTGCTGGTGGCTTCTGCCAATGCGCAGATGCAGGCCGTGGAGACTTTGCTGGACAACGACACCCGCAACCTCGAACTGGTGCGCGCGGCCCATGCCAGCGGCAGCACCACCCAGGTCGACGTGTCGCTGGCAGAGACCCGGCTTGCCCAGGACCGCACGTTGCTACCGCCCCTGGCCCAGCAACGGGATGCTGCGCGCCATGCGCTGTCGATCCTGACGGGCAATGGCCCGGCTGACTGGATTGCGCCGGACTTTGACCTCGACGAATTTGCCTTGCCGTCGAACGTGCCGGTCAGCCTGCCCTCGGAAATGGCCCACGACCGTCCGGACGTGCGCCAGGCCGAGGCCGAGCTGCACATCGCCAGCGCCGCGGTCGGCGTGGCGACCGCCAATCTCTATCCGCGGGTGACGTTGTCCGCCTCCCTGGCCCAGGCCGCATCAGGCAATGGCGGCGCCGCACTCTGGGGGTTCGCGGCGGGAATCGCCGGGCCGATCTTCAACGGTGGCACCCTCAAGGCGGAACAACAGGCCGCCGTCGAGGGTTACAACGCCACGCTCGCTGGCTACCAGCAGACCGTCATCAGCTCGTTCGGCCAGGTTGCGGATACGCTGCAAGCAATCAACCACGACGCGCAGGAATTTCGCGCCCAGGAGGATGCATTGCAAGCGGCCGACACCAGCTTGCGTCTGAACCGGCAAGCCTATGCCTTGGGCGAGAACAGCACGCTCCAGGTGCTCGAAGCCGAGCGCGCCTATCAACAGGCGCTGCTGAGCCAGATCCGCGTCAAGACCGCGCAATACCTCGACACCGTGCAGCTGTTTGTAGCCCTCGGCGGCAACTCCGTCGGCGTGTTCGAGCAACGGTTGGCCAGCCGCCAGGCACCACAACGTTCGTATCAGTAGAGGCTGCGGCCTCGGTAATTGGAGTCAAGACATGTCCTACGAAGCCTTTCACGATGAACTGCGAGATACCCGGTTTGCCCTCAATCACGGTTCGGCGCAGATGCCCGCCGTGGGTTTCGGCACCCTGTTCAAGGACCTCGGCGTCACCACCCAGGCGATCACCCACGCGCTGGAAACCGGGTTCCGTCATTTCGATTGCGCCGAGCGTTATCGCAACGAGGAATCGGTCGGCGTTGCCCTGCAAGCTTTCATGGACGCGGGGAAGGCCCGGCGCGAAGACCTGTTCATCACCACCAAGCTGTGGAACACCAACCACCGCCCCGAACGGGTGTTGCCGGCCTTTGAAGCCAGTTGCCGACGGCTGCAGGTGGATTACATCGATTGCTATCTGATCCACACGCCCTTCGCGTTCCAGGCCGGGGACGACCAGGACCCCAGGGATGCCTTCGGCCATGTCCTCTACGACTCTGGTGTAACCCTGATCGACACCTGGCGGGCCCTTGAGCAACTGGTCGATCAAGGTCGTTGCAGGTCCATCGGCCTGTCGGACATCACCTTGGAGGCGCTGAAAGAAATCGTCGCCGTGGCGCGAATCAAACCCGCGGTGGTGCAAGTCGAATCCCACCCGTACCTGCCGGAATGGGAATTGCTGGAGTACTGCAAGGAACACGGGATCATCCTCCTGGCCTTCGCGCCGCTGGGCCACGGCATGGAACCGAACGTGCTGGAGGACGAAGTGATCCTGGGCATCGCCCGGCACTTGCAAAGAACCCCGGCCCAGGTCGCACTGGCCTGGGCGGTACAGCGCGGTGTCGCGTTCCTGACCACCTCGGCGACACCCGCCCATATCCAGGAAAACTTCGATATCACCACCCTGCCCCACAGGGCCATGCTGGAAATTCGCCAGGAGATCACAACGCGGATACGCTTCAATTCCGTGGTGGAAACCGGAGTACCGGGGTTCATCCCGCGCAAACAATGACAGGCCTCGAGGGGACGGTCATGTGCCGTCCTTTTTTTCCAGTTGACCCAAGAGGCGACAACGATGGATGTATTCCAGAGCATGCGATTTTTCCTGGCGGTCGCCCAGAGCGGCAGCTTTACCGCAGCCGCGCATTTGCTGGACACCACCACGACCAACGTTTCCAAGGCGGTCTCCAGTCTCGAGGCCCGCCTGCAAACCCGCCTGATCAACCGTACGACCCGGCGCCTGGCCTTGACCGAAGCCGGCACGCGCTATCTGGAACGCTGCGAGAAGATTCTGGAAGAACTGCGAGATGCGGAGGAGGAAGCAGGCACCGCACAGGTCACCCCCGTGGGCCGCCTGAAGATTCACGCGATGTCGGCCATCGGCAACCACTACGTGATCGACGCCATTGCCAAATACCGCGAGACACACCCCTCGGTCCTGTTTGACCTGGCCTTGACCAATCGGCTGCCCGATCTACTGGAAGAAGGTTATGACATGTCGATCGTGCTGGCGCGCGACCTGCCCGACTCAGGCTTCGTCGCCCAGCGGCTGGGCATCACCTACAGCATTCTCTGCGCATCGCCCACGTACCTTGAAAAACGCGGAATACCCGACACGCCGGGTTCGCTTGGCACACATGATTGCCTGAGAATCGTCAACACGGTAATGCCGGCCGAGCACTGGGTATTCGAGGGGCCCGAAGGCGTGGAGGCCGTCAACACACCGGTGTCGCCGTTTCACGTCAATACCGCCGATGCCATGACCGTCGCCATCACCCGTGGCATGGGCATTGGCATCCAGCCGATCGCGTCCGCCGTGGCCGGCCTCAAGGCAGGCACCCTGGTTCGGGTACTGCCGCAGTACCATTTTGAAGAGTTGAACCTGTTTGCCATCTACCCTTCACGAAAATTCGTCGATGCAAAAATAAAAACCTGGGTGGAGTTTCTCAAGGACTACCTGCCCGGGTTGCTGGCTGACGATGACAAAATTGCCCGTTCATCAAGACGCCCTGCAAACATCTGAGGATGGAGTGTCGACCCTCCACCGTCACCGCCGTACTCAACCGTTCGAGCACCCAGTGCCCATGACTTGATACTGCATGACATGGCGCAGGCCCTGGGAGTCTTCGTAGGTCATCTGCGCCGAAACCGGACCACACTCTGGCGCGACATCGGTCACGGAAATGACCTTCTTGATGTCCAGTCTCGAACCGTAGGTGTAGGTCTCGATCGGTGGCTTATTGGCCGAGATTCTGGCATGGCTTTCTTCGGCAAAGGCCTGGGCACCGATGCAACTAAGTGCAAGCAAAATCGCGATTCTTTTCATGGGGTTCACCGTCTCGTTCAGGGTGGATGAGTACCTCTGGAACCCTTGGCCCAGGTTCCTTCGGTAGAGACGATGCTAGGGGATTGCCCGGGCGCCAAACAGCGCCCTGGCGGATAAACACTGTGAACAGAATGCGTAGGAATGCAGGGATCGAAATCTGCAGGAGGTCATCAAACCGCAACCGTCAGCTGTGTTGGCAGCAGACGGTTGCGGTATGTTCACGCATGCCTCAGCGAGGCTCATCAGGCGGCAGTGGCCGCCAGAGCTTCACGCCCCTCTTGTGAAGAACGCCCCTGCTGCGGCAGGCGATCCAGCGCCGGGGCCCAGGCCGGCACGCTCGGCATCTCCTTGCGCAAGCTGTGGATCAGCGTATAGGACATCACCAGCAGCAACATGGCGATCGGCAAACCGGCCGCGATACTCGCCATCTGAATGGCCTTGAGTCCCCCGGCCAGCAACAACCCTGCGGCAATGGCACCTTCAAGAATGCACCAGAGCAGCCTGATCCAGTTCGGCGGATTGGTGCTGCCCAACGCACACAAGGTGCACAGAACCTGGGTGCCGGCATCCGCGGTGGTGACGAAATGCACACCCAGCAACACGCAAACCAGTATCGACAGCGCGGCACCCATGGCCTGGCCATCGAGCGACTGCAGCAAGGTGAACATGGCCGCGGTGGTTTCTTTCTTGGTGGCGAGCAACACGGTGCCGCCTTCGAACTTCGGCTGCTCCTGGGTCACCACCTGGCTGGCGACGGACGCCTGGTAGGCCTGCCTGTCCTGCTGTTCGTTTTTCAGCGCCGCGCCACCGAACACCGACATCCACAGGATGGTCACCAGGGTCGGCACCACCAGCGCCCCGATCACCAGTTCGCGGATGGTCCGGCCTTTGGAAATGCGCGCGATGAACAGGCCGACAAAAGGCCCCCAGGTCATCCACCATGGCCAGTAGAACGCCGTCCACCAGTTTTGCCATTCGCTGTCTTTTTGCGTGTCCATCCAGAAACTCAGGCCAACTATGTTTTGCACATAGTCGCCGGTGGATTCAAACATCAGGTTGAGAATGTAACGGGTGGGACCAATTGCCAACACGGCCAGCATCAGGATGAATGACAGGTACATATTGAGCGTGGAGATACGCTTCATTCCCTTGGACAGTCCGGCCAACAGCGAAATACAAGCAACGATACTGACAAACAGAATGATCGATAACTGCAAGCCGACACTGACCGGAATACCGAATACCTGATGCAATCCGGTATTGATCTGCACCACACCGAGGCCAAGGGACTGGGACACGCCAAAGGCCGTGATGACCACTCCCATGATATCGACCACATGGCCGATCCAGCCGTAGATACGATCGCCAATCAGCGGATAAAGCAGCGATCGCAGGGCCAGCGGCAAACCTTTACGGTAGGCGAAGTACGCCAGGCTCAAGCCAATCATGGAGAAGATCGCCCATGGATGCAGGCCCCAGTGGAACAGGGTGATGCGCATCGCCAGGGTCGCGGACTCGTCCGTCAAGCCCTTGGAAAACGGGTTGTCGGCGTAGTGCAGCATGGGTTCGGCCACGGACCAGAAAATCAGTCCGATGCCCATTCCCGCGCTGAACAGCATGGCAATCCATGAAGCGAAACTGAACTCGGGAATATCCTGTTCGGTGCCAAGTTTTAAGTTGCCGAAACGGCTGATCGATATATAAAGCAGTACGCCAAGCACGCCACTGATCAGGGCGATGTAATACCATTTGAAGTTATGCAGGATAAACACCGAAGCCATTTCAAAAGCCTTGGCTGCCTGCTCGTCTTTAAATGCACAGAACACGACAAATATGATCACCGCTAATATCGAAGCCACGGTCACATTCGGATTAAGGCCTTTCAACAGGCCGGATTGAGCACGCATTGTTTTCCCCTTTTGTTTTTGTTTAAGGGTTTGGATATGTTCCGCAGTTCGCTTATCGCCTGGTATCGAATGACACCAGGACGGTTTCACCTGCAGGTAAATTCCGGTTTATTACGCCTTTGGCAGCGTCACCAAGATCGTTTAAAGCTGACCAGCGCTCAAACCATTTTTCGTCACCGACTCATGAGAAAAACGCATCAATAGGACGCAATCAAGCGCCTGTTTCCAGGGTACTTTCGCAGGCCCCCTGTTCGCTCAAGAGCGTGACTTTCGCCTGCCCTACGAACAGGGCCAGCAACACGGCGCTGCCCCCGAGGAAAAAATAAAAGCTCGACGCACCGAAGCCTTCCATCAGCGCCCCCGCAATGAGTGGCCCGATACAGGCGCCGACCCCAAAGGTGATCAACAGCATGCCCGAGAGCGAAACGCGCAAGGACGGCTCCATGTTGTCATTGGCCAACGCCACGCCCAGCGGGTACAGGCAGAACTGCAGAAAACCGATGCCTGCACCGAACCACAGCAATGTCGTGAACGATGGCGCTTGAGCGAACCCCAGCGGCAGGCTGATGAGTACCAGCAATACCGCCACCGCGCGGATCAGGCTCGCCCGGGGCAGCCGGTCCGACAGCCAGCCCAACGGCAACTGGGCCAATAGCCCGGCACCGATGGTCAACGCCAGGAACTGACCGACCTGCGCCGTGCCCAATCCTTGCTTGCTCGCATAGATCGCAGCCAGGCCGTAGAAGCTGCCATTGAGCATGCCCGACACCAGGATCGTCCCCAATGCCTGTGGAACGCGCCGCAGGAACAAGCGCAGGTCAATCGAGGTCGCGTGTACTGCCATGGGATGCGTGCGGCGGGTCAGCGCCACCGGCACCGAACACAGGGCGAACACCATCGCCACAGCCAACAGCGCACGGATTCCCAGCCCCTCGTCGAGACTCAAGGCCAATTGTCCGAGCATCATGCCGACGTAGCTGGCGACCATGTACAGCGCCAGGACACCGCCGCGCTGCTCGGTCCGGGCCTGGTCGTTGAGCCAGCTTTCCAGCACCATCAATTGGCACATCATGGCCAGTCCCACCAGCGCCCGCAGTACCAGCCAGAAGGCCAGGGACGTGCTGAACTCATGGGCCAGGACCGCCGCCGCAATCGTTGCCGCGCAAGCGGCGTAGGTGCGAATGTGCCCGACCTGAGCGATCAGGCTGCGCCCGACCCAGCCACCCAGCACCATCCCCAGGGCATTGGCGGCCATCAACGCGCCACCCGCCGTTTCGCTTGCACCCAAAGCATTGAGGCGCAGCGCCAGATAGGTCATCAGCAAGGTCGATCCCAATTGCATCAACAAGCTGGCCAGGTAGAGGGCGCCGAAGGTTCTTGTCAGTGTTATCACCGTACCGACTCCCTGAATAAAGGTGGTTCAAGCCAAACCGTGCAGTTGCTTCCAGTTGCCCGGGTGAACCACATACCCGAACAACGCGTGTCCGCCGTAAACCAGTTCGGTGCCTTCGGGAATCCACAGCAACTGGCCGGGTGTGACGGCAAACAGCTCGTCGCCGACCTGCAACTCGAAGCAGCCTTCGATGACGAAAATCACCTCGTCATACAGCACCGTCCAGGCCACTTGCGCCCCTTCCCAGCGGGCAAAACCCACACCGATGTTCGGCGAGACTTCGTTGCTGAGGGCTCGCGCCACATACGCGGCGCCTGGCGGGCCACCTCGAACGGTAAAGTCCAGGTCCCGATGGTCGATGCGCAGCACCCGGCGGCTGCCTTTATCCGCCGGGCTCATAGCTCGCTCCGGCTGTTCCAGGCCGCCAGGCGAATGCGCGAACGAACGCCAAGGCCAAGGAAGGGTTCTGGCGGGTTGAGCGACGGCATGCCGGTCACCGCACGGATATCGTTGAGCTGGGCAGATTCGGCACCCACCGCGAGATCAGCCAGCATTGTCCCGGAGATGGTGCCCCAGGCGGCACCGACGCCGTTGTCGCACGCCGACGCGTAGACACCGTTTTCCAGTTCGCCAAAGAAGTTGGTGAAGTTACGCGAGATGGCGTAGACGCCGCCCCAGGTATGACTGAAAGGCACCTGCGCCAACTGCGGGAAGCGCGCCATGAAGGCCTTGCGATGCGAATCCTGCACTTTCGAACGCATGGCATCGCTGGTGCTGCGACCGTATTTGGGCACGTGCTTGTAGGTGTTGCGGATAATCAGGCGGCGGTCCTGGGTCATGCGCACGGTGGTGCCGGCGTGATCCGCCGGGGTCAGTCCCCAGTCCAGTTGGCCGCCATAGGTCGCCAGCTCCGCATCGGTCAGGGGACGGGTCCAACTGGCGAAGGTCATGACCGGCAACAGGCGATTGCGCAGGTAGCCGAACTCCTGGGTGAAGATGCTCGTGCCCAGGAGCAACTGCGGGGTACGTATCTGCCCTGCCGTGCCGTGCAAGATCCAGCCGCCACGGCCGTCGCGCTCCAGCCGCTGGATGGGTGATTCTTCCAGCAATTCGACGTTGGCCGGCAAGGTCCGGGCCAGGCCCGTGACAAGCGCCGCCGGTTGCATCAGGTAGCAGCCGGGAGTGTAGATGGCGCCGCGATAATGGCCGGTGCCCAACACCTTGGCCAGCTCCGCGCTATCGGCCCGGCGAAACGGTTCGCCGAGGTCGCTCATCAGGCGTTCGAAATGATCCAGGTAAGCCAGGCCACGCTCGCCGACGGCGCCTTGATATTTACCGGCATGGGACCACTGGCAATCGATCCCACGGGTTTCGACCAGGCCTTGCAGCTGCGCAATCGCGGCGCGGTTGAGCGATAGCAAGCGCTGTTTGTGCGCGGGGTCCGGATGCTCGAGGGCGAACTTGTGCGGCAGGTCGATCACGAATCCCGAGTTGCGCCCCGAGGCCCCATGGGCGACCCGTTGCGCATCCACCAACAGGATACGGGCTTGCGGATGATGCTCGGCCAGGCGACGTGCTGCCGCCAGGCCGGCAAAGCCTGCGCCGATGACGGCGTAGTCGGCACGCTGTTCGCCGGACAAGCGCTTGCAGGCCGGTTGCTCGGGCAATGCTGCATACCAGCCGCAACTCGCATCGTCGTAAGGCAGGTTGATCGTGTTTTTCATGTGTCTGGCCTCAGGCAACTGCCTGCTGAGAGTGCTGACAGGACTGCAGCAATGCGCTGCGTTGCGTTTGCGCTTGGCGACCGAGCAGGACAAAACCATTGAGCTGGCCCCGGGCATCGTAGAAACCGGCGCTCAAGCCATCCTCGGTCGGCGTGCAGCGCCATTCACCTTCGCAGGCGCTGGCAGGCGCCAGCAGACACAGCGGCGCGGCCGGGGTTTTTACCGTGACGGGCATCAAGGGGTAGTCGACGGCGGTCGGTTGGCCGAGCAGGGTTTTGCTCAGGGCCTGGATACCCTGGTTGATCGGCGCCAGGTAAGGCAGCAGTTGTCCCCGGATCTCGATGCAGTCACCCAGGGCATAAATGCCCGGTACTGAAGTTTGCAGTTGGGCGTTGACTTGAATGCCGCGTCCAACCGCCACGCCAGCGCTCTCGGCCAGGCTCAGGTCAGGGCGCAGACCAACGGCGGATAACACCAGGTCCGCCTCGAGGGTGCGGCCATCGGCGAGCGTCAGGCGATAGCCCTGCCCGCTGGCGTCGATGGCCTGCAGCGTATTCTGCAAATGCCACCGCACCCCGAGTTCACCCAGCGTATATTGCAGCATCTGCCCGGCCTCGGCGGGCAACAGGCGCTCCATTGGCCAGCGGCCCAGGCCGATGACATCGACGCTAAACCCGTTATGGGCCAGATCGTTGGCAAACTCGCAGCCGATCAGGCCGTCGCCGAGAATGGCGACACGCCGCACGCCGCCCAGGCGTTCGCGGAAGCCCTGATAGTCGTGCAGGTTATTGACGCTGATCAGCGCCGACGTATCGCCCTCGATCGGCAAGCGAATCGGTTGCGCACCGCTGGCGAGGACCAACTGGCCGTATTCCATCTCACCGAAACTGGTACTCAAGCGACGCGCTGAACTGTCGATGCCCAGCACCTTGCAGTGCGGATAAACCCGCAGGTTCAGACGCTGCTCGATGGCCAGCGGTGTTTCGCCGGACAGGGCCTCGGCGCTCTTGCCCTGGGACAACCCGATCGAAAGCGCAGGCTTGGAGTACAGGTGACCGGACTCCTGGGTCAGCACGCGGATCTCGACCTTGGGGTCGGCCTTGCGCAACGCCTGGGCCAGGCCGTAACCGGCATAACCGCTGCCGATGATGACGATCGGCTGGCGCGGCGACGGTGCGGCAACAGGCAGCGGCGGCGCAGTGACCGGCACCGTGGCGACCGTGGCCGCCTGGGCGTATTCACTGATATCGAGCATCTCGAAATCTGCCTTGCTCACGTGGCATTCAGGGCACATCCAGTCTTCGGGGACATCTTCCCAGCGGGTGCCGGCGACGATGCCGTCCTGCGGCCATCCCAGTGCTTCGTCGTAAATCAGGCCACACACGATGCAAAGCCAAGTCTTGAACATGCTATTCACTCCCCGGCGACCCGGATCGCCACGTTTTTGGTGCGCACGTAGCTGTACAAGGCTTCCTGGCCCTTTTCCCGACCAAAGCCCGACAAACCAACGCCGCCAAAAGGCGTTTCAATGCCACCGGCATACCATTCATTGACGAACACCTGGCCGGATTTCAGGCGGCGCGTGCAGCGCATGGCGCGGCTGATGTCCTGGGTGAACACGCCGGCGACCAGGCCAAATTCAGTGCCATTGGCGATGGCAATCGCCTCTTCTTCGGTGTCGAACGGCAGGATCGCCAGGACCGGCCCGAACACTTCTTCCTGGGCAATGCACATCTGCGGGGTAACGTCGCGGAACACGGTCGGGCGCATGAAATGCCCGGCCCGGTCAGCGAATGCTTCACCGCCGGTAACCGCCACCGCGCCGTCTTCCACTGCGCGGCGGCACAAGGCTTCGATGCCCGCCAGTTGCCCGGCGCTGACCACGGGGGTGAGGTCGGCGTTGTCCTGGCCCAGACCGACGCTGAGCCCCTCGGCCATGGCGACCACGGCCTCGACTACCTCTTCATAAATGTCGCGTTGCACCAGCAGCCGCGACATTGCCGAACAGACCTGGCCGGCGTTGAAGAAAATGCCCGACTGGACGCTGGCCAGCAGTTGCTCGCGGTTTGCATCGGCAAAGGCGATCGCCGCGGACTTGCCGCCCAGCTCCATTACGCTGGGAATCGCATGCTGCGCGGCATCACACAGGATCGACTGGCCCGTTGGTACAGAACCGGTGAACACGATCTGGTCGACAGCGCGATGGCTGACCAGATACGCGCCGACTTCGCGGCCGCGGCCGCAGATCAGGTTGACCGCGCCGTCGGGCAAGCCGGCCTTGGCAATGGCGCGGATCAGCACGCACATGCCCAGCGGTGAAAGCTCGGGGGACTTGATGACCACCGCGTTGCCAGCCGCCAGGGCCGGCGCCAGCGAACGGGCGCAGATCGACACCGGGAAGTTCCACGGAACGATCTGTGCCGAAACGCCCATGGGGTCGTACAGGGTAAAGTCCATGTAGCCGTTGCCCAACGGGATCGACGTGCCCTCGATCTTGTCGGCCATGCCGGCGTAATACTCGAAGTAGCGCGCCGCCTCGATGAACTCGTCCCGGGCATCGCTCAGGCGCTTGCCGTTTTCCTGGCACAGCACCCAGGCGCCCTCATCGGCCACTGCGCGAATTTCCTCGGCAATGCGCAGCAGCCAGGTGACGCGTTGCGCCGGACGCACACGGGTCAATTCACCGCTGTCGGCACAGCGGCGCGCCGCCAGCAGCGCACGCTCGGCATCGTCGACGGTAGCCTGGGCAATGGTCGCGAGCGGCTCGGCCGTACCGGGGTTGTTCACTGTCAGGCGCTGGATGCTGTCGCTCCATTGCCCGTCGATGTAATTGAGCCAGTGGGAGGCTATCGGATACATGGGACAACCTCCTCAGGCAGACGGCGTGGTGGCCAGCAGTTGACGGGCGGCCCACTGATGGAAGAAGTGCGTCGGGATGTCCATTTCCGGAGAGAACGCCCCACCCTTGTAGCCTGGGGAATGACGGCCTTTCTGCATGCCTTCGACCGAGCTGATGTCTTCGGCGAACACCACTTTCCAGGACTCCAGGATCGCTTCGCGGCAAGCGCTGAATTCCTCGCTGGTGGCCGCGTCATCACCCACATAGAACAGGCGCAAATGTTCGATCGTGCGCCCCGGCGAAACCGGCTCAAGCTGCATGGCGAACGCATGGTCAGCCTGGATGCCGAGCAGGACGTTAGGGAAGAACGCGACATACTCGGCGTTGCGCAGGCGATCCAGCGGCCAGGCGGGGAATTTCGGCAGATGCGTACCGGCGACATCCGACAGGTTGTAGGCGTAGCTGCCCTGGCCGGCGAAATGCTGGTCGAAAATGATGTTGTAGTGGTCTTCCAGGCGCGAGTACGAGTTCAGGCTCGGGTGCACCCATGGCAGGTGATAGGCCTCGCAGTAGTTCTCGACCGCCAGTTTCCAGTTGCAGTTGATGTCCAGCGTCGTGGCGTCATGGCCCGGGCGGCGGCGCAGCAGGTTCATGCCGTCCTCGCCGAGAAACTGCGTCCAGCGTTGGGTCAGGGGCGCCAGCATGTCTTCGAGCGGTTGTGCGTCGCCGGACAGGTTGATGAACACCATGTCCATCCAGATCGCACTGCGGATGGCTTTCAGGCCATGTTTTTCACAGGCGAAGCGTTCATCCTTGTGCTGGTCGATGCCGCCGACATGGGGCGTGCCACGCAGGCCGCCGTTGAGGTCGTAGGTCCAGGAATGGTAAGGGCAACGGATGACGCCTTGTACCTCACCGGCCTCCTCCACCAGCTTCATGCCGCGGTGGCTGCAAACGTTATGGAACACCTGCACCAGGCCTTCACGGTTACGCATAAGCAGCAACGGCAACCCCATGAAATCGACAGGCTTGACCGAACCGGCCTTGCCCAGGTCACTGGCGAAACCGACACACGCCCAGGTCTTACCCATGACCTGATCGCGCTCGAGCTCGAAGTAGCGTTGTTCGGTGTAGAACTCGTTGCCGAGGCCAGTCGCTTCATGAATCGGATTAAGGACAGTTTCAAGTTGATGCACAGGAATTTGCTGGATGCTGCTCATTATTGTTCTCCCCTGCTGGGCACGGTATTGAAGGGTCGGCAGGCACATGGGCCAAGGTCCGCTGGCAGCAAGTTTGGGAAAACAGAGGGGGTCTCGACAAACGATATTTCCGGCGCCATTCATGACTTTATGTCATAAATAAACGGGAAGTCAGCGCATGCAATGTGGCCGCTCGGCATTGAAAATACCGAGGGTTCGAGGGATTAAAACTAAAGGTGATTCAGTTCGGCTGACGGTTAGCCATGACCGCTTCGTTACTTCGTGTCCTGCGGCGCTGGAAGTTGATTCATCAGCCAACTGCGAAAGCGTTTTACACTCTGCCGCATACCGCCACGCGCCAAGGGCTCCAGCAAGCAGAACTGCGCATCGGTGCACAAAACCGTGTCGAGCGGTCGCACCAAGGCCCCCGTATGCAGGTAATCGTCGACCAGGTTGGACCAGGCCAGCGCGATACCCTGTCCGCTGATAGCAGACTGGATCAACATCGAGTAGCTATTGATATTGATCCGGCGTTTGGGCTCGACGTTTTTCAGGCCCAGGTTGCGGAACCATTCGGGCCAGCCAATCCAGTCACGCTGCGGGTCGTCGAGGAACAGCCAGGTGCAGGCGGCCAGGTCCTCGGGCTGGTTCAAGGCCGGGTGCTTGGCCAGGTAAGCGGGGCTGCACACCGGGAAGACTTCTTCGGAAAACAACGGTGTGACCTGCATGTCCCTGGGCGGTGTCCGGCAGTAATACAAGGCCAGGTCACAGTCCAGGCGAGAGAAATCCTTGACCTGGTCATGGGCGATGATCCGCAGATCGATCTCTTCGTTCTCCCGTTGAAACTCACTCACTTTCGGCAACAGCCACAGTGAAGCCATCGCGGTACTGGTGGCGACCGTCACTTGCTCGGCGCCCTGCCAATGGCGAATTTCACCGGTGGCCTGGGCAATATGCAGCAATGACGCACGGACCGTTTCATAGTACTGGCTGGCTGCGGGGCTGAGGTGAATCGTGCGGGTGGTGCGTTCGAACAGGACCTTGCCCAGATAATCTTCAAGCAGGCGAACTTGTCGACTGATTGCCCCTTGGGTGACGTTCAATTCTTGCGCGGCCAGGGTAAAACTCAAATGGCGCGCTGCCGCTTCAAACGCGACCAGGCTATTGAGTGGCGGTAAAGGGTGGATTTTCATACGAGGCAGGTCACGTCGTTATTTTGGTTTTATCGCGGCAGTCTAGCCCCTGTCGTTGCAGGTGCACAGCGGCAAAAAACACCCTCACTCAAGGCCTGTGCGCCGGATGCTTTCAGGTCCTGGCGACGATACTCCGCAAAATCTGCCGCCAGGACCGTCTTCACTTCAGCGCCAACGAACCAGGCACTCGCGCGTCACCCAGTCATTGCATGCCGGCAGCCGCCCATTGCGGCGTGACGGTCGTGTTGTGGCGCTTGGCTCGCTGAGTCAGCGCCAGCATCGTCAAGAAGCCGAGCATGATCAGAACCGGGTACGCCATCAACAGATCGGAGAGCGAATATTTCCAGGCCAAGGGACGGCCGACGCCGAGCATGGCGGCATACAGCCACGACACCGCCGATAGTGACCCACAAAACAGGGCAAGCATCCGGGCGCTGAATCCGAGTTCGAGCAAGGAGCCTGCCTTTTGCAGGGCCGGCAATACCAGTCGGTGCAGCAGGACGCCGTTATAGGTCAGCAGCACGACAATGATCACCTTGGCGTGAAGCTTCGGATTCATGAAGTATTCCGTGCCTTTGCCGAGGTAGTCGATGCCGATGATGGCAGTGCCCGTCACCCATAAGCAGATCAATGCCACCACGACAGATTTCTGAAGACTCTCCATGTGTGCATTGTCATGTTCAGTGAACACTTTGCGTTTCAATATATCCCTGACCATTGCAATATCACTGGTCAACACCAAACCTATCGCCACACAACAGGCGAGCAAATGAACGTAAACAACGCCCAGCCGCAAAAACTCCATGAATTCTTTATGTTCGATCAGGCTCATAATTGTATTTATCGTCACGGGTATCTCTCCACCTTATTCGACAGTACAGATCGGTCAGTCAGCAGGCTTTTTCCGCTCGACCTTGCTCATACAGGAAAACCGACCAATAGATTATTATTGATATCCTATTGGATCAGTAAGGGAGTTGATGACATCTTAGTTACTACCTCTCAATTTTCGGGTAAAAAAATCCCCATCTGCATTAATTGCATTTGAGGTTCTAATTCCGCTTCTTTTTTTCGATTGCGAGAGCCGGCCATGGATGCCGTGCTGCAGGATCTGAGGCCTACAGCGCGCAAATGTTCATTTTTTAACCACAGCACCGACAAGCGGTAGCGGCATCGGCGCCACCGACATGGATGATCGGTCATCAACTTACGCGTTTAGGCCCATGACAGCTGAGTTCGTTGGATTACATGAGCATTGACACTTATAATTGGATCCACTAGTTGTCGTGGAGAAAAAAGCGGGGGCAATCGCGAGAGGGCTGATTGATATCGCCCGCCAACAAACAGTCATACTATTTTCAGGGCTTGTCGATTTCAAGCATCCCGGGCACAGGAAGATCCCTGTGCTCTCCGGGTCAACTTAGCCTCCAAACATTGCGACACTAACAACCCATTGTTGATCATTTAATATTTATTGAGTCTTGGCGACATTGCTTCTCCAAGCAGTCGCCAAGCGCGTTTTATATCTCAAATCAGACCAACTTCAATGTCACGTTGATGTTGTTGCGGGTGGCCTTGGAGTACGGGCAATACTTGTGCCCGGTGTCGACCAGTTTCTGTGCGGTTTCGCGATCCAGTCCCGGCAGGCTCACATTCAGCCGGGCCTGCAGAAGATAGCCGCCTTCATTGGTACCCAAGTCCACCTCGGCATCGACGGCCACGTCCTTGGGCAATGCCACTTTCAGTTCTTTGGCAGCCACGCCCATCGCGCCAATGAAGCAGGCTGACCAACCGGCGGCGAACAACTGCTCCGGATTAGTGCCACCGCCGCCTGCGCCCGGCGACGACAGCTTGATGTCCAGGATGCCGTCGGAACTGCGCGAGGCGCCGTCCCGGCCGCCGGTGGTATGGGTTTTTGCGGTGTACAGGACTTTGTCGAGCTGGGTCATGATGATCTCCTGATTGAATTGAGGTTTATGCATTGTCAGGTGAATCAGTCTTCCGGCTTGGTGCCAGGCATTCAATATAGACGGCGGTGCCCGACTCAGCGCCCGTTCCGACAAAGGCCCTCCTGCAACACGCAAACTTTGCAGGCGCGAGCAGGCTCGCGATGAAGGTCCACGATTACGCGGGGAGCTTGACACCCCGCGGTGCTCTAAAGTTTTTCGCGAGCATGCTCGCGCCTACTCGCCAACTTGTACTTCACACAATCATCATAAAAACTCTGCCGGACCGCCGCAGGCTTGAGCCGTGTCGGGCTGTCGTAAGTTTGTTCGGTAATGCCCATTGCCATCATCCGCATCCATGACTTGGCGAACTTGTACGACTGGATTTTTTGCCGTGCCGCATACAGCGAAACTCCGGACAACTTGAGTTCCTGGGCTCTTGCCGCCGTACCCGCGCCCCAACTGCACATATAAGTATCATCGGGCTTCAGTTCCCTGGCCTGGGCAGAAACTGTAAGACCCGCAACGCTGAAAGAGATCAGCGCGACCCAGACATTGCGCATTTGCATTCCACCTAACCGCCTGAAAATAAAGCGATTCTGGCAACAAACGGGAAATCTGGGGGCCACCATAATGCCTTCTATGCATTTGATTGACTCGCGTCAGTAAACGAAAGTCATTTTCTTGCGACATTTCAGAACTTTGCTATAGCTAAGCTCTCACCGCCAACTAATGAGGCAACGGAATGTCAGTCGCAAAGAAAATGAGTGTGGGGCAACTGACGATGTTGACCGCGGTCAACATGTTGGGCTCAGGCATTGTGCTACTACCGTCGAAACTGGCGGAAGTCGGGTCGATTTCAATTCTTTCCTGGTTGATTACAGCCACCGGTTCACTGGCATTGGCCTACGCCTTTGCGCGATGCGGGATGCTCAGTCGAAAAACCGGCGGCATGGGGGGATATGCCGAGTACACCTTCGGCAAGGCCGGAAACTACATCACCAACTACACCTATGGCCTCTCGTTGCTGATTGCCAACGTGGCGATCAGCATTACCGCGGTCGGCTACATCCAGGAACTGTTCCACATTGAACTGGACTCACTGCAAGTGGGCCTGGCGACCATCGCATTACTGTGGATCACCACGTTCGCCAACTTTGGCGGTGCGCGAATTACTGGTCGCATTGGCGCAGTCACCGTATGGGGCGTGATTGCGCCGGTAGTGCTGGTGTCGACCATTGGCTGGTTCTGGTTCGACAGCAGCGTGTATGCCGCCGGCTGGAACCCGCACAACATGGCCTGGTACGACGCCGCGGGGGCCTCGGTGGCGATCACCTTGTGGGCATTCCTGGGCCTTGAGTCAGCATGTGCCAACACCGATGCGGTGGAAAACCCCGAGAAGAACGTACCGATTGCGGTGCTCGGCGGCACCCTGGGTGCGGCAGTGATCTACATCGTTTCCACCAACGTGATTGCCGGCATCGTCGATAACCCGGAACTGGCCGCCTCCACCGCACCGTTCGGCCTGGTCTTCGCGAAGATGTTCACCCCACTGGTTGGCGACATTGTGATGGCAGCGATGGTACTGGCCTGCATCGGCTCGCTGCTGGGTTGGCAGTTCACCATTGCCCAGGTCTACAAGAGCTCGGCGGACACCGGTTACTTCCTGTCGATCTTCGCCAAGGCCAACAAGGCCGGGACGCCCATCGTCGGCATGCTGGTGCTGCTGGCGGCGCAGACGGCCCTGGGTTTCCTCACCATCAGCCCGGACCTCAGTAAACAGTTCGACACCCTGGTCAACCTCGCGGTGGTCACCAACCTGGTGCCGTACATCCTCTCCATGGCCGCGTTGATGACCATGCAAAAGGTCTCCAACGTACCCGCCGGCAAGGCGCTGGCTACCAACATCATTGCCTGGGTGGCGGCGGCCTACAGCTACCTGGCGCTCTACAGTTCCGGCGAACAGGCGCTGATGCTCGGCGGTGTGGCGACCATTTTCGGCTACACCCTGTTCGGTTTCGTCAACAACCGCCTGATTCGCCTTGAAGCACTCAACAACAGCGTGCCGACACAAACAGTCAGCGCGCAGCACATCACTGGCCAACCGGTGCCGGTGAATAGCCTGAAAAAAGCCACTCTGGAGATTCACGCATGACGGAATATAAACACTCACTCGGGATGCTCGCGCTGGTGGTCAGCAACCCAGCGGACAAGCGCACGGTGTTTGGTCGCGCCCTGACTCAGTTGGTCAGTGACGTAGAGGGACGTGGCGTCAGCGTACTGGCCTCGGAAAGCCTCAGCGATGCCGCGTCGATCCTGCGTTCGGACCCGGCCGTTCAATGCGTGCTGATCAGCTGGGAAATGGACACCAGCGAAGGTCACGAAGACTGCATCAAATTGCTGGTCAAGCTGCGCGAGCGCAACACGCGCGTGCCCGTGTTCCTGATCAGCGACCGGACCACCGCGTCGAGCATTCCGCTCCTGGTCATGCAACACGCCGACGACTTCATCTGGCTACCGGAGGACACCAGCCGCTTCCTCAGCGGACGTATCCTGGCGGCCATCGAACGCTATCGCCAGGCCGCCCTGCCGCCCATGTTCGGCGCGCTGGTGAAGTTTGCCCGGTCCTATGAATATTCCTGGCACACCCCCGGTCATGCCGGTGGCACGGCGTTTCTGAAAAGCACGGCGGGCCGGGCGTTCTACGAGTTCTTCGGGGAAAACCTGTTGCGTTCCGACCTGTCGATCTCGGTCGGTGAACTCGGTTCGCTGCTCGATCACAGTGGCCCCATTGGCCAGGGCGAGCGCTATGCGGCCAAGGTTTTCGGCGCCCATCGCACGTATTACGTGACCAACGGTTCGTCGATGTCCAACCGCGTGATCCTCATGGCCAGCGTCACGCGTAACCAGATCGCCCTGTGCGACCGCAATTGCCACAAGTCCGCCGAGCATGCGATGACCCTTTCGGGGGCGCTGCCGACCTATCTGGTACCGACGCGTAACCGCTACGGCATCATCGGCCCGATCCTCCCGCAAACCCTGAGCAGCGAGGGCGTGAAAGCGGCCATCGCCAACAACCCACTGGTCAAGGAAGGCATCGATCCGACGCCGGTCCACGCGATCATCACCAACTCCACCTACGACGGCCTGACCTACAACGTCACCCGCGTCGAAGAACTGCTGGGCCAGAGTGTCGACCGCCTGCATTTCGACGAAGCCTGGTACGGTTATGCTCGCTTCAACCCTCTGTACCGCGACCGCCACGCCATGCACGGCAGCCCGGACGACCACGATGCTTCGAAGCCGACCGTATTTGCCACCCAGTCGACCCACAAGTTGCTGGCGGCCCTGTCGCAGGCCTCGATGATTCACGTGCGCAACGGCCGTAACCCGATCGAGCACGGACGCTTCAACGAGTCGTACATGATGCACGCCTCGACCTCGCCCAACTACGCGATCATGGCCTCCTGCGATGTCAGCTCGGCGATGATGGAAGCGCCCAGCGGGCAGATCCTCACCAGCGAATCCATAGAAGAGGCCGTGTCTTTCCGCCAGGTCATCTCACGCATGCACCACGAGATGTCGAGCAAGGACGACTGGTTCTTCACCTGCTGGCAGCCACCCACCGTGCAAGTGGGCAATGCCACCGTGCCGTTCCACGAAGTCGATCCGCTGCTGCTCAAGACCGAGCCCAAATGCTGGGTCCTGCACCCCAACGAGGTGTGGCACGGCTTTGGCGACATCGAGGAAGGCTACTGCATGCTCGACCCGATCAAGGTCTCGGTGCTCAGCCCTGGCATGGGCGACGACGGCAACCTGCTGGCCACGGGCATCCCGGCCTGTGTACTGACGGCGTACCTCGGACGCCAGGGCATCGTCGTCGAGAAAACCACCGACTTCACAATCCTGTTCCTGTTCTCCATCGGCATCACCAAGGGCAAATGGGGCACGCTGGTCAACGCGCTGCTGGACTTCAAGCGCGACTATGACGACAACGTCGAACTGGAGCTGTGCCTGCCTGACCTGCTGGCCGGTAACCAGACCCGTTACGCCGGCATGGGCCTGAAGGACCTGGCGGACGAAATCTTCGCCGCCATGAAGTTACACAAGACCACCTCGGCCATGGCCCAGGCGTTCGGCACGCTGCCGCAAGCCGTCTTCAGCCCGGTGGAGGCCTACGAGAAACTGGTGCGCAACGACATCGAACTGGTCACCCTGGAACAAGCCGCCGGGCGCATTGCCGCCACCGGCATCGTGCCGTATCCGCCGGGCATTCCCTTGCTGATGCCGGGTGAGAACGCCGGGGCTGCCGACGGGCCGCTGCTGGCCTATCTCAAGGCACTGGAAGCCTTCGACAGGTCCTTCCCGGGGTTCACCCATGACACCCACGGGATCGAAGCCGAGGCCGGGGTTTATCGGATGCTGGTACTGAAATAACAGGGACCCGCAAACCCCCTGTAGGAGCGAGCATGCTCGCGAATAACGTCCAGACAACGCGGGCATCCAGACAGCCCGCGTCATCGTTGACGTCCATCGCGAGCAGGCTCGCTCCTACAGGGATCACATTACCTATGGGCAAATTCGATCACTGCGCTCTATGATTGAATCCCATGACCACCTCTGCCCCGATCCGCCAACCCTGCCCGCCCGGCGCCTGCGACTGCGGGCGTGACCCGCTGCTGGAAACACCGGGTGCGGATGTGCGCATCCTGTTCCTGACCCGCGCGGAAGAAAAACGCCTTGTCGAACGCCTGGAAAACTTGCAAAGCCTCCAGGACCTCGAACACCTGCAACGGCGGATGTTCGAGCAGTTGGGCATTCGCGTGAACATCGCTCCCGGTTTCAATGAAGTGCGGACCATGCGCGGCATCGGCATTCACATCGACGAACTGCCAGGACTATGCCGCAAGACCCGGGCAGCGATCCCGGCGGCGATTCGCCGGGCCATGGAGAAGCGCCCGCAAATCGCCTTCGAGCTGCTCAACGCCAACGACCTGTTGCGTGACACCTGATTGCCTGTTTCAGCGCTGAGACAGCTGTCATACACCCCCTGTAAAAGAGGATCGGCGGTCGTACGTGAAGTGCGTGGCGCTGCTATGCCTTCTGCAGGGAGCAATCGTTTCAGGCCAGACAGGATGACACTGGCAAGGCAAACGTGACCGAGGTCCCGGCGCCAACCCGGTGCGCGAAGACAGGCAGGTGCCAATCCCTGGAAGGAGGTGGCAGATGTTGTTCATCGTCAGCTGGAAAATCAGTTCGGCCAATCGCAACAGCGCGATCGAGCGCTTTCTCAAGACCGGTGGCGCGCCACCGGAAGGCGTCAAGATGCTCGGACGCTGGCACGCAGTGGGTGGCGCGGCCGGTTTTGGCGTGGCCGAGGCCAATGATCCGGTACTGATCCAAAAGTGGGTGCTGCAATGGAGCGACCTGATGACCATGGAGGTCCAGGCGGCACTGACTGACGAACAGATAGCCCCGTTGCTGGCAACCGCTGCCGGCAAGTAATGGTCTCGAGGCGGCGAGACCTGCTCGCCGCCTCGATTCGAAGCGATGCGGCAGAACGCGTTGAGTCCCCTGGAAGCGCTTCTTGAGCCTTAGCCTGAACTATCGGTTTTAACTCACTAATTACTGGATATTTCACGAGACCTACCTACGCTCTTTCGCGTGGGAAACAAATTTCATGGCAGTCAGTTGACTGCTCTCAGGGGAGTTGACACCGGTCGATGGCGACAGCCACCGGTGTCCGTAATGGGAATGCACAAAGGTGACCCCATGCAGCTGAAAAATTGCGCCCTACCCGCCGTCTCATTGCTCGCTCTGTGCTGCCAGCAGGTACAGGCTGGCGGCATCATGCTTTACGAAGTCGGCACCGATAACGTCGGCCTGGCCAACGCCGGTGCCGCCGCCCGGGCCCAGGGCCCTTCCACCATCGCCAGCAACCCGGCGGGCATGAGCTACTTGCCAGGCACGCAGATCACCGCCGGCTTGCAGGTGCTCTACGGCGATATATCGTTCGATCGCGACGATGGCACCAACGTCTCCGGGAGTGGCAGCGGCAACGCCCTTGATCCGTTGCCCGGTGGCAGTTTTTTCGTCAGCCATGAACTGGACGACCACTGGAGCGTGGGCTTCGGCCAGTACGGCGACTTCGGGTTGGCGGTCAATTACGACAATGACTGGTCGGGGCGCTACTTTTCGCAGAATTCCAGCCTGCTCGGCCTGTCGCTGGTGCCCAGCGTGGCGTACCGCTTCAACGATCAGTGGTCGGTGGGTGTCGGCGTCAAAGCCATGTACGGCATGCTCCAGGCCCAGACCGCGATTGACCGCTCGCCCTTCGGCTTCACCGAACGCGGCGACGGCCAGTTCAAATACAAGGACAAGGATTGGGGCTTCGGCGCCAACGTCGGGGTAATCTACGCCCCGCAACCTGGCACCCGCATCGGACTGACCTACACCAGCAAGGTCGACCTGGAGTTCGAGGACGGGCTGGACATCAAGGGAAACGGACCGCTACTGCAACGTCTGGATGGTACCAATACCGAACTTGATATCACCGTGCCGCAAACCGTGACCCTGAGCCTGTTCCAGCAACTGGACCGGCAATGGGCGCTGCTGGCCTCGATCAACTGGCAGGACTGGTCGGAATTCGGCGATATCGGCGTCCAGGTCGACACCTCGGCAAACGATGCCCGATCCACCAACATCGACGCCGGTTTCAAGGACACCTGGCACCTGTCACTCGGCGCGCAATACCAGGCCACCGAGCAGTGGCTGTGGAACGTCGGCGTGGCTTACGACAGCAGTGCCGTGTCCGACAGCAAGCGTTCGGTGATCGTGCCCATGGCCGAATCCTGGCGCATTGCGACGGGCGCCACCTATGCGCTGAACAAAGACACCGACGTCAACCTCAGTTGGGCCATGGTCTGGATGGGCGACATGCCGGTTGACCAGAGCAAGGACCTGTCTCGCAATAGAATTTCCGGTCAATTCGACAATACCTGGATTCAAGCCGTGACCGGGAACATGACTTGGCGTTTCTGATTATCTGACTACGCTTAGACGAATTACCCAAGGAGCACACCGCACTATGAACCTGTCCCGTAAATTGCTTGTCGGCACTGCCTTGGCCGGGCTTCTGCTCGGCGGTTGTACCTCGAAAGTCACCGAGCGGGAGCAGTACTCCGGCTACCTGTCCAACTACAACAACCTTCAGGAAGTCGAAACGCCCAGCGGTGGCACGGCGATGCGCTGGGTCAGCCCATCGTGGAACCCCGACGCCTATGACACGGTGGCGTTCAACCGCCTGGAGCTCTACCCGGCCCCCAAGCCCAACGAGCGGGTCAACCAGCAGACCCTCAATGACATCCAGAACTACATGACCAGCAAAGCCAAGTCGACACTGGGGCAGAAGTACCGCGTGGTTTCCAGTCCAAGCGCCGCACCCAAGGGAGCGAAAACCCTGGTCATGCGCGCCGCCATCACCGGTGTGAGCGCTTCCAACGAAGGGATGAAATGGTATGAAGTAGTGCCCATCGCCGCCGTCGTCGGTGCGACACAGGCCGCCACCGGTCATCGGGACCAGGACACCGAACTGTTTATCGAAGCAGAGTTCATCGACGCGAAAAGCAACCAGACCGTGGCCAAGGTGGTGCGCAAGGTGTTCGGCAAACAGCTGTCAAACGAAAGCCAGAAAATCACCGCGCAGGATTTCAAGGCGGCGATCGACAAGTTGGGTAGCGACTTCCAGGCCTTCATAAAATAACGCAAGTGCTGTAGGCGCTGCCGCAGGCTGCGATCTTTTGATTATAAAAAACAACATCAAAAGATCGCAGCCTGCGGCAGCTCCTACTTCATTCCCACTCGCCGTCGCATCTCGGCAGTAATCGTCTGCCGGGTTTTCTTCAGGTCCGCCCAAGGCTCATCGCCCACTTCTGCCAGGCGTTCATGCACGTTGTGAATGTTCCACTGGTTGCCGCCCTTGAGCGTTGGCACTTCTTCTCGAAAAATCGGCATCGACACCGGCAGCCCTTCGCGGGTACGCACGGCGTAGGCGCAGATGGTGGTGGCGCCCAAGCCGTTACGCAGGTAGTCGATGAAGATCCGCCCCACCCGGTTCTTCGGCCCCGAAACAGCAGAAAAACGCTCCGGCAGCATCTTGGCCATGTGGCTGACAATGGCGTGGCTGAAGTCCTTGACCTCATCCCAGCCGTGCTTGCGAGTCAGCGGCACCACCAGGTGGATACCTTTGCCGCCGCTGGTCTTGAGGAACGCCTTGAGCCCCAGTTCGTCGAGCACCGTCAGGGTCAACTGAGTGGCCTCGACCATGCGCTTCCATGGCAGCGCCGGGTCCGGGTCGAGGTCGAGGACGAAGCGGTCGGGTTTGTCGAGGTTGTCGGTGGTAGCATTCCAGGTGTGCAGCTCGACCGTGCTCATCTGCACCGCACCAATCAAGGCTTCGGCATTGTTGATGACCATCATCGGCTGGCCCGTGAGTTGCTGGTCGAGGCTGGTGATGCCGGGGATCGCCAGGCGTTCCGCGTTTTTCTGGAAAAACAGTTCGCCAGCGATGCCATCTGGCGCGCGTACCAGCGCCACGGGTCGGTCCTTGAGCTGCGGCAGAATCCATTCGGCAACACTGGCGTAGTACTGCGCCAGCTGCACTTTGGTCGCGCCCGTGCTGGCGTCGATCACCCGGTCGGGGTGGGTGATGCGTACCTTGCCCTGCTCAAGACCGACTTGAGAGGGTGCTGGTTCGACTTTCTTCTTCGAGGTCGTCGGTTTGGCGACGGTTTTTTTCGCGGGGGTAGTTTTCACGGCAGTCGGTCGCTCCTCGGTAATGTCTTTGGCGGGCTTGTCATCGCGCAGACCATGGAACACCGCATGGCGCACCGAACCGTCCTTGGTCATTTCGGCAAAGGCCACTTCCGCCAGCAGGCTGGGTTTGAGCCAATGCACAGCCTTGAACTCGGCACCGCTGGGCGGGTTGACCACGGCGGCTTTTTTCGTCTGCAAGGGCTTGAGTTGTTGATGAATGCTGTTGAGCGTTGCCTCGGTGAACCCGGTGCCGACCTTGCCTGCGTATCGCAACTCACCGCTGTCGCGGTCGTGCAACCCCAAGAGCAACGCACCGAAGGCACTGCGTGAACCTTTGGGGTCGGTGAAGCCGACGATGACGAATTCCTGTCGATGCTTGCATTTGAGTTTGACCCAGTCACTGCTGCGCCGCGATACATAGGGCGACCCCAGGCGTTTGCCGATGAGGCCTTCCATTTGCATCTGGCAGGCGCTATTGAGCAGGGCTTCCGGGTCTTCGCCAAAGGCGTCGGAGAAGCGCAGCAATGGGTCTTTGCTGGTTTTGAGCACGGTCGAGAGCGCCGCCCTGCGCTCCTCGACGGGCACTTCGCGCAGGTCCACTCCATTGAGATAGGGCAAATCAAACAGGTAGTAGAGGATATTCCCACTGCGGCCCGCTTCGAAGGCATTTTGCAAGGCCTGGAAATCCGGTACGCCTTGCTCGTCGGCCACCACCATTTCACCGTCGAGCCAGGCCGATTCCAGGCCCAGCCCCGCCAGCGCCTTGGCCTGGTCGGGCAGCTTGTGGGTCCAGTCGTGGCCGTTGCGAGTGAAGAGCTTGACCTCGTCATGGTCGATACGCGCCATGATGCGGTAGCCGTCGAACTTCAATAGGCACCTGTACAACCGTTGCGATTCAAGTTTCTTGGATGGGAGCCGTAATACTAAACTGTACCTATTGAGCGTTGCATTTCATGATTATTCACACAGACGCATTACCGAACTTTGTCATCGTAGACCCTCATCGCATGCTGCCTCGGTACTGGGCGACAGCTTGGTCATTGTCTACTCAAGGACATGCTCTCGCCGTGAATACGCGCAAGACAAAGCTTCGACACATTGACGCCTTCTACTCTTTCTGTGATGACCGATTTGGGCTCGATTCCTTCGATTTCGCAGTCAGCCATCGTGATGCTGTATCTACCCAGAAACTTGTCGAAGCGTTTTACTTGGAACTCACTTCAACTCCGGACTACACAACAACTGCTGTGCAGCGCTGGGATGCAGTACGCGAATTTGTTCGGCACCTCTCACGACAACGAGCGCCATCGAGTCAGGCATGGCGTTCATTGTCCTCGACCTTAGGGGCTATGGGGAGGATTCGAAAACCCCACCGAGGTCGTTTCCGTTTCATTCGCGCGATTCCTGTAGGTACACTGATTGATTTACTGGATGTTGCAAACCCGGGATCCGATCGCAATCCATTTCATGATGAACTCGTTCAGACAAGAAACTGGCTAATCGTTAACCTTTTACTTCTCGCTGGATTGCGTCGAGGCGAGTTGATGTTGCTGGAGTGTGGCTCGCTCAAATCCGACGTAGATTTAGAAACATGCGAAGTCGTCTATTGGCTTGACGTAACAACGACTACAGAGCATGACCCACGCTCTAGCTCGCCAAGCATGAAGACAGAGCATTCGCATCGGCAGGTGCCAATATCGGCAGACCTTGCTTTTCTCTTTGAGCAGTACGTATCGGAATACCGACACAACGGGAAGGAGCATGGTCTTCTACTTACAGCCATGAATGGTGCGCCTCTTTCTGCTGAGGCAATAACCAAGGTTTTCACCAAACTCTCAAGCGCTATTTCTTCAGAATTGCTTTCTCGATTTACCGAGCGCAGCGGTGGTAAAGGAAGAATATCGCCACATGATCTCAGGCATACCTGTGCCACCGCCAGATACTCCATGTTCATGGCTCATGAGCCAAACAGAGATCTCACATTCCAGCGCTTACGCGCTTTCTTCGGATGGTCCGCGCAATCGTCTATGCCTGAGCACTATGCACGTGCAGCGATTCAAGAAGACTTGCTACGTATATGGGGCCAACTCTTTGATACCAGGACGAGCATTCTGCGGGGGCTCACGCCATGAATTCGATACCTGACCAAACAAAGAATCCTACTACGGCTCATTCTGGGGGTGACGGATATGGTTCAGTACTTGATTGGGCATGGCCAGTTGCACCAACAACGCTTCCCATATATGACAAGTACACCGACACTAACTATATAATTCACTCAGAAGAAGACACTTGGCGGTTTAGTTACAAGGGCAACGTAGAATCAATCGTTTTCGCTAGCGGTAGCACTGGTTCGCTCCAGAGAAGACTAGCCTTACTAATCAGTGGCCGGTCTAGCCCAGGTACACTCCATCGGACGGGACGTCTGCTAGTACAGAAGTGGGATATTGTCGTAGCGCTCCTTCACACCCGACCTGAAAATATAAAAGCAACATGGGACGAGTATGTTGACACAATCCCACTTGCCGGTACATACAAAAATGTCCTCAAGCTAGCGTGCACAGCAAATGTAGACCACTGGAGTGGTCGGGCGACACCGGTAGTTAATAGCCTGGATACTCGAGCGAACTCTGAAGTCGCCAGACACACGGGTAACATTGAGACTCGGCAGCACCTTATCAACGTACATCTACACGCAGGCATTATCAAAGCACTGGATGCTGCCGCGTGCATTACAGATCTTTCGACAATACAGCTCGAAGGGGCTGCCGCACTGTTACTTATATATCAGCATGGTGTCCGGCCAATTCAAGTTTTATGCCTCAACGTGCAACACGTTAGATTTTTTAAAGACGCATCGAACGAGACTGCCTGCGTCGCATCTTTCCATGCGGCCAAACAAAAAAACGGTGAGACATTTGAAATAGTCCGTCAGATCAAACCAGAATGGGTTCCCATAATCGCTCGACTCCATACAATCGCGGTAAATTCAGGGAGATCACGACTCTTCGACACATCTACTTCTTCGTTGCTGTGGTACCGCGCGAAAACCCTGTGCAAATTATTTAATGTGGAACTTACATGTACCGCGCCGCACCTTCGACATACAGCCGCTCAGGCGTTAGCAGATGCCGGACACACACGCGAAAGCATCCAACAGTTCTTAGGGCATACAGGTATAGCAAGCGCCGCAGTTTATGTTCGTGCCAGCTTGCAGCAAACGCAGCTCATTAACTCAGCCCTGGGAGCTTCCAAACTCTACAATAAAATACACGGCATTGCTTACAGAAAATTCGTGACTCTTGAAGAGATGCTTAATTCTGATGAAGACCAACAAATTGGCGGGATTGTTGGCGAGAGTTTAGTGGGAGGTATCGGACTCTGTAGGTCTGGCCAAAGCCACTGTAATTACAACCCAGTAACCTCGTGCTACGGCTGCGCGAAGTTCATGCCTTCATTGGATAGGGATGCCCATAGAGATGCCGTAGAAGGAATGCGCCAGCAAGTTCGAGTATATTTGGCGCGCGGTGTCCGGCCAGAAAATCCGGCCTACCTCCAACTCACCCGCGCACTCTCGGGCGCTCAGCAAGCGTTGGATGCAATCGAAGAATTGCATCTGAGGAAGCAATAATGACTGTGTTTCAACTTTCCGCCCCTGGCGAACTCCGTCCCCAGCAATTTCAACTATTTGTCGATAACATACGCCAAGCAGTCGAGGCAAAAGGGCTGCAGTGGGGTATACCTATGGATGATAAAGGCAAGCCGATTGAAGGTAGTGATTGGGACTTGAGAGTGTTAAACGGTAGCCACGACAGGTTTGCACCTGGAACAGTGGGATTCGGAATAGATGACCAAGTGCGTGAGCTCGCGATCAACGCACAATGGCCATTGGCGCGCTTGCCCGTGGGCGCGGTTTTGTCAGACTCCGTCCAAGACTTTATCAAGGCGATCATAGCTACCCGCTGTCTGAGTGGACGGACAGCAGATAATGCCCAAGTCATTGCGAAAGCTGCTAAGCGATTGTTTTCTTGCACCACAATACCTCCTTATAAAGTCTCGCGTGAGCATTTCGAGGCTCTACTTTCGCTTAAGTCTTGGAGTGACAAAGCAAAACGGGACTTTAGCGTGGTGGCGAAAATTATTGATGAAAACTTATTGTCTGAGCATTGCCCAGTCAAACCATCAGTGGAATCAAAACCGAAAACTGAACTCTTACCCGGTCTCAATACCCGAACCACCGGACACAAACTTCCGGACAAACATGCTTTGTTCGAGTTGACGCGAATCGTCTTCCAAGAGGTGCCGACAACGTTTAATGATGGCATTATCTTTTCTGTATTTAGACTCCTTATCCTGACTGGCCTGCGCATTACTGAGATCTTAACTCTCCCCGATGATTGTCTAGTCTGGCACAATCACATAGATGTAGTGACTGGAAAAAATGTGAGTGACATCGGTGGTATAGGTCGCTCGCTTCAGCTGCGTTACTACGCTGAGAAGCAAAGAGATGGAGCTCCTGACATTTTGATTGAGAAGTTTTATAACGTACCTTCGAGATTTGAAGGCCTAATCGAAACCACCGTCACCGAAACGTTGAACGCAACGACCTCCCTTCGGGAGATTTTGGAAAGGCAGTCACATACGCAAAATAACTATCCCAACTCAGATCTTCGAACATTTAAAACTTCTTCAGGACGCGTCGTAGGAACTTGGCAATGTCTATTCCTAACCACAGGATCAGTTTTGAGGTTCCCATTGATCGAACCGCTCACGCCGGATTCAGCAATTAGCACACCTCTCCCACCTCGTATTTATACAGCTCTTGGCAGCACAATAGGAAACGGTTCGCTCTCATTTTTTAAGAAATACGGCGGTACTCCACAGGAGAAGAATTTATCGATAAAGCCGCATTCTCTACGTCATCTTATGAATACTGAACTCTTTCGTCTTAACGTTCCTGATACTGCAATCACACACCAATTCGGCCGGGTTTCCGTTGCGCAGAGCTACGAGTATGACCACCGGAGTCTTTCGGAAAAACTGAAGTTTGTTCAACTTCCTTCGACCTCCCGCCCTCATGTTCCGCCAGGAAGCACTCAGGAGCTTGTGGCTAAGATGGTGGTAAGTGGCATCGCGGCCATCAGTCATTTAGGACAATCATTCAAACGCATCCAAGCAGAACATGGCGACGCAGCCGCGTTTGCATATCTTGCAGCAAACTCTGATGGATTTCATGTAACGCCCTATGGGTTCTGTACCAATAGCTTCTCTATTAATCCTTGTACGAGACACTTGAAGTGTTTTGACAGATGCAAACACTTTGCCGCAAGTGGTTTACCTGAGCATCGCGAAACCTTATTGGACCTTCGGGAGAGTCTTGTAATTATGCAGCATGCAGCGGAAGCGAAACCATCGCGAACCATGGGTCGAATCAATAAAATTACGCATGCGGTGAGGCTTATTGAGGGAGTTCAAGCTGCTTTAGATGCTCAACCACAGCAAAATGTATTCGCGGAAGGGGTTGACTACGCATCCCCCAACAAAAAGGACGTTTTCGCATGAGAAGATTACAAGACCCCACCAATGTTGAATTGAAGGCAATTCTAGAGCAGCTGCTTTCCGAAAACATCGATATTACCGTTCGAGAAGTCGCTCGACGTCACTCTGAGTTGAAGAACGCTTCGGCATTTACGCGAAACAGTACTCGAATGAGCTTCATCACTGAAGCGCGTCAGAAACAGCTTCAGGTCCGCGTTATTGCTACAGGCATAACGCCAACTGTCGTGCAGGCTAGTGTTGCGGCAAAGCGAACGGTGGAGGTGGCAGCTTTGGAATTGCAAATTAAACAACTTGTAGCTGCGCACGCAGGATTGATTCGTGCTGTTCAATTTGTCGGCGGGATGGGTGCACTCGAGCGATTTTGGAAAGAGTATAAAGAGATCGGTGACGCTGTTCAGGAACTCGGCGCTTTGCCTCAAGGGACTACGGTTCTAGAGTTTCCCCAGCCTGTAAAGTAGCTTCGACAACAGGCTTGCTAATCCGCAAGACCGCAAGCACTCGGCATCTACGCAGAGCCGGAGTGCTTGCTGCGAAATTGCACCCTACTTGACCAGCTGTTTGCATGGGACTTGACCAGATGCTTTGAATCGTCCTCAGAGTATGAGAGTTTTGCTCTCGCCCATTTTCAGATCACAGTTAGGTAACTGCACGGACTTGCCCCAATATTCGTGGAGGCATGGCCGGCAGAGAACGGCTAGACGCAGAAGTTCGCTTTTAGCCACCTCTACCATCCCTGACGATCTTTCGATCAAGGTGGAAGCGCGGTCTGGCTGGTCCATTCGCGATTTTCGTGAGTATTTTGGCTGTTTCCCATACCCTGCATTGATCACCATTCGCTGGTATGAAGAACTGGAGTGCATCAATAGGCCAGCTTCTTCCAGATAGTTAAGTCGCTTACAGCTAGTCCAGCTGATAGTCCGCCGAGTATGTCGAGCGACGAGACGCAAGTAGAGCCGACTGCCAGCTGGATTGTAAACAGCTCCCCGCTCTTGCGGGAATATAACCATCGGGATGGGTTGTGTTTGTCGCGTAGGTCAATGAAGGGCCAGAAGAACTAGAATTTTTGGATTTCAGTAAGAGTCGCAGCAAAAGCCTGGAGAGTCTCTACCTTGCTTTTGCCGCCGCCGGTGAGGTGAATGAACTCATCAAAGTCGATGTTTACGAGCTTGCCTGTTCTCGGATTCATCAAGACGCAAGACCTCCACTCATCATTGCCAGTCTCTACAGCCGCCGCATAGCTCAACAACCAGTACATTGCCACTTGCCTATAATCGGCAGCGGAGAAGTTACCGGCTGTGCATTTCACCTCGATTAGCTTTGACCCGGCAAAAAAATCGCCGGTTCCTGAGGCGATCCAACGAAAGCCGGGTATCACCGGTGCCGCACCATAAGCCGCGCTACAATCAGTAGCTACCTGCTTGACCATAGTCACAAGGTTGTCCGCTACGCGCAGGGCGATACGTTGATCATTCTCAGAGATTTCCGATGGGCTGATTGCATCGAAGAACCTGCTTTGCCTATCTGTAGCGGTGGCAACGCATTCTCCCCACGTCGGATTGTTACCAAGGACGAGCTGCTCACCTACGGCAAAGGCTAGCTCGAATAGCAGAGATTTTTGCAGTTTACTTGCTTGAATCGCTTCTACTGGCACGATGACCACCGCACAACCGACAGCCGATTTGTTATAAAGCGAAACGATGCTAGGCGTTAGTCCTGGGAAAATAGCATTCAGTATGCCGGGAATATTTCGAGCTATCGTTCTCGGATCACGCCCAGCTCTATTTGTCATCACACCAACTCCGATAGAGACCGGCGAAGGTCGGGCGATCCTGACGCTCTATTCCTAGCCTCCATGATTGCTCTAGGCTTGGGCCCATCTGACGGCGTAGACCATCCCCTTGGTCTCCAAAGGACTCGGCCGCGAGCCATGTCAATCGCTGACATTCCGCGTTGATTTCGCTCCATCGGCTTGAGACAGAGCTGAAACCGGACCTGTCTTTCCATAGACGCCAGCAGTCTATGCATGCCCTTTTGACTGTGTGGGACGAGTTAGATTTATAGGTTCTTTGGACAAAAGCAGCTCTGAGCGGCGTTTGCGAGAACTTCAGCACCCGAAGGTAGTGTAACAAGCTGGCTTCAGCTTGCAGTAAATGCTCAGAATGGAAAGCCACTCTATCTATCACCGCGTCTAGATCGGAGTGGATTTCTTCATATCCCGCCCCCGCTCTGAGGTTAGCCACACCTCGCATGATGGTTGACCACGAAGCGCGAAAGGCATGCAGGTTATTCGGTTCCAGCAGTGTAGACGCGAGTTGCAGGGCAACGATTGGGCTGTGGAATGTCAGTGTCCTACCTATCTGGGTAATCAAGAAATTATCCGGAAGCGACTTTTGCAATTCGCTGCCGAGCAATTTCTGGACGTCTAGATTTTCGACAGTCATTTTCAGTGACTCATAATCCCCTTCTGGGTTATCAGAGTAAGGATCATAATGTAGGTCGACATGTCTCAAAATTCCTGCATTGGTATCGTCACCACCAAGTTGAGTAGTAACGTATTCCTCATAATGCTTAGCCGTCATCATGATAGTTTTCGATTTATTTAGCGTGATCCCATAGTCTGCGAGAGCGTGTGATAGAAATGCTAACCCTGCGTAAGCGTCGGAATTCGAATCTGCAATGAGCACGTAATCGTCGACATATCGGTACCACCGTAAGCCATCATGTGTCATTTGATGGTCGACAGAGTTCAAAAACAGCTCTGCCAGAATCCGCGAGCACTGTCCTCCAACAGGTAGTCCGAAAGAACGTCCAGCTGAAAATTTTGTTAACAATGCGGTGATTTGGTTACCTACCCTGCCATCTGAGAACAGGTCATCGATTAGGTTTTCTAAGTAATGATGCGAGATGTGTTCGTAAAAGCTCGAAATGTCCGTTTGGATGACTACTGTCCCTTTGGGAGCGCGTGCAGCCTCTTTCGCCGTAGCCTCTCTGAACACTCTCCAGGATGAGCCTCGATCGAATAGCTCAGATCCGCCCTCCGTCTGGAACCTGTATGAGAAGGTTCGCTGATCACGTCTTGGCTCTAACTGATCGGCGATAGCTACACCCAATCCGTTGAAATAAATGCTCCAAAACGGGTGGAGCTTTGTAGTCACCCTGAATCCTGATGCACCTGTTGCGACCAAAAGGCGCTCGCTAAATACGGTTAATGCTGCAATTTTTTTTTGCTATTGGATTCACTGTCTTTACGCAGCTCCTCCGAAAAAGCGAAAGCGACCTCTGCTAGCTCATTTTGCCTAGCTGAAACGAAATTCGTGTCGACATCGAAAGGGAGCGTGTCGTTGTCACCGTGCGCTCCGATATCAGCTGCCGCGCGCAGAAAATGCTCAAGTGTAACTTCAGTCATGTCCTTTCCCGGGCTGAAGACCTCTATTCGCCGGGCTCAGTGCACCGACAATCCTCTCACCCACCGATCATCTCAGCACGCCCGGTGCATGTCGATAGACGCTTAGTAAAGTAACCGGCTGAGCATACACATCGAATCGTCCGGGATTGTGCCTAGGCCGGCAGCTGCAGCGGCAAGACTTTCATGCGAGCCAACTGGAGCGTGAACTTCTCCTTCTTGGGGGAAACGAAGATCTTTCGACCCACAACTGCCTGTGAGCAGCGACAGAAACGGGCCCAGAGTGTGTAAAAACACAACTACGCTCAAAAGCCCTGTATCGAATTTCCTTTGACGCCTTCGAAAGAGGGCCCTCATGCCAAGTCGCCCAAGAACCGCAACCCTAGTCGGGATGGTTTCAGCTTTCCGCGTTTGATCACCGGTGCTCACCATGCAGAGTGGAATCTCAAGTCCTGCTGGATTCTGTCAGCGACATTGGCCCGGGCACCTGCCAGCGGCTTTGCTGCCTCCTCTGCCGTACTGGCGCTCCGCCAACTGGAGGCTGCATTGTTCATGATCGGTTATGACCTGCCTCGTGACGGGAGCAATGCTCAGGCTAAATTGACCACACCCCCGATGCCTGGTGACGCTTGGACCGAGTGCTACACCGCTGCAAGAGGCAATAAGTTCCACTACCAGATTGACGACGGCGCAATACGGCTCCATGAAGGCCGCCGCTACCCGATCGAGGTCATCAACAAGATGTTGAATATTCTTTGGGAAGTATCGGACAGCACGACATTCCCATTAGCCAACAGCGCAACGAAGATCCGTGCCGGCGAAAGCGCGTTTGGTATCGGCAAAGCCTACTACGAGGCGACCGACAAGAAGGGTAAGCCGCCTGACGCCAGCGCGCTTGCAGCCCTACTTCAAGATATTGGTGCACTACGCTTCACACCGGGCCGTCGTGACGCGTGGTCAATCAATACTGAAGTGTTCCCCCGCGAAGGGATGATTGACGTCACTGCACTCATCACCCGCGAAATCGAGCTGCTCGAACACCTGTAGCCAATCACTTGAACCGGAGCGTGCATCGCGCTCGCTCCGAGATTCTTATCCCTTCAATTTGTAAAGGAAGCCGCCATGTCAGCCAGATAATGATATGGAGATTTGGATAACGCGGATTGTTTGTTGGCTACTGCGACAGACTAATTTTCCAGGAAAAAATTATTTATCGGTGAAAATTCGATCCCAATCTCGAGCAGCCAATGTTCGGCACACAGCTTCCAATCCACCAAAACAGCGTCGTGATACTATTTGCATATTGTCCTGCGTTACGTACCGTATTGATTCGCCATTTTCATTGAGCAGAACGCCGCCCGCCCCCTTAAGCAACGCATGACCCGCGACAACATCATGCGCAGATACCTGGCATACAGAAACACCGCACACGCCATCGCCAGCGGCTACTTTTGCAAGCCTGTAGGCAATCGAGGGCATGCAGACAAAACTGCTTGGAGCGCAAAGCTGGTGATTTATTTCTGCCTTATTTACGGCAGCTGAACTGAGCATCACGCGACAATCGCTCGACCAAATCATGCCCGGAAGCTTGGGGGCTACGGATTTCCCATTGCGTAGCAAATTGGACAATCCTTCAGCCCAAGCGATGCAATCTGGAAACCCTTCGAGCGTTACGGGTGCGTAGACCACACCTAAGATTGGTGTGTGTTTGTATATGCGCATTCCACGCCATCCGGCCACCCAGTCCACCAACATCCGGCCACCCGTTCCACGCTCATCCGGCCAGGCAGTC
>NZ_JBXAHO010000049.1:0-44423 GCF_058795195.1 Pseudomonas sp. GW823-FHT06B06
AAATCCGATTATGACTGACGGCCGCCAACAGCAAGGGGGAGCAAGCTCCCCCTTCGGTTTTTACCGGACACTAGTGACGCAGAGCGTGGGAACGATCGGCGCTCACGATGGGCGCCGTTTTTTCATTTTGCAGCGAACACCTTAGTAGTAGGCGTTTTCTTTCTGCGTGTGGTCGGTCACGTCGCGCACGCCCTTGAGCTCGGGAATACGCTCGAGCAAGGTGCGCTCAATGCCTTCCTTCAAGGTCACGTCAGCCTGGCCGCAGCCTTGGCAACCGCCGCCGAATTGCAGGACGGCAATGCCGTCTTCGACCACGTCGATCAGGCTGACCTGGCCGCCGTGGCTGGCCAACCCAGGATTGATCTCGGTTTGCAGGTAGTAGTTGATGCGCTCGTTGACCGGGCTGTCGGCGTTGACCATCGGCACTTTGGCGTTTGGCGCCTTGATGGTCAACTGGCCGCCCATGCGGTCGGTGGCATAGTCGACAACGGCATCGTCCAGGAACGCTTCGCTGAAATGGTCGATGTAAGCGGTGAAGCTTTTCAGCCCCAGCGCGGTGTCTTCGGGTTTTTCTTCGCCCGGCTTGCAGTACGCAATGCAGGTTTCGGCGTATTGGGTGCCAGGCTGGGTGATGAAGACGCGGATGCCGATACCCGGGGTGTTCTGCTTGGAGAGCAGATCAGCCAGGTAATCGTGGGCGGCGTCGGTGATGGTAATAGCGGTCATGGAAACTCCTCGCAGGCTTGGGCGCAGTTTACGCCAATCATCGCGCCGGACAAAGTCCTAGTATTTTTGTCGGGAAAGATTCCGACAATCCCCCTGTAGGAGCTGCCGCAGGCTGCGATCTTTTGATTCTGGTTTTCAAGATCAAAAGATCGCAGCCTGCGGCAGCTCCTACGGGTGTTAAGCGTGATTACAGGTTCTCGTAGCGATTCATGTCCAGCACGCCCTCTTCCACCGGCTCGGTTTCGTGGATATAGCGGCTCAGGTCATGGAAATACTGCCAGAACTGCGGATGACTGCGGCGGACTCCCCAGCGCTCGACGATTTTCTCGAAGCGCTCGGCATCCTTGGCGTTTTCCATCGCATCGACGAACTCAGGCACTTGATCGGCGGCAATATTGAACATGAAGTTCGGGTAACTGCTGAGTACGCCCGGGAAAATGGTGAGCGTATCCAGCCCCGGTTGAAACCGTAGCGACTCACCCAGCAGGAACGCCACGTTGCTGTGCGCCCGGTTGCGCAGCAGGCTATAGACCACTCGCTGCCCACTCGCCGTTTCGACGCGCAGCATGGTCGCTTCCGGCAGTTGATCGATGACCCGCAGGCCTGCCGCCGGACGTGAGGCCAGGCGACTCAAGGCCTGCTCGGTGGCCTGCAGGGCCGGATCGATGTTCGGCCGCGAGCAATACGCGCCGTCGCATCGGTTGATCGGATCAGGGGTGGCGTTCAGCTCGCCGTAGCGTGCCAGCAGTTGCATGGCGAAGTCACGCTTGGGGTCCTTCTCATCGAGTTTCAGTGCGGTCGGCGTGTCGTCATCGATGGCCTCATAGTCCAGCCACATCTTGAATTTCCCGCTGCTCTGGTACCAATCGTCGAGGTAGCCCTCCCGGGAGTCGGCCGGCATCAGGCGCAGGAAATTCTGCTCGGCGCCATTGCGGATCAGGTCGAAATACAAGCGCGTCTGGGCCTGGTGGGAAACATTGCCGAACACGTCGAAATTCACCGCCAACTGGTAGTAGGTACGCTCCAGCAGCGGGAAGTCGAACAACCACATCGTCTGCGGTACATCGCCGATCAGGCCCTTGGTCACCGCGGCGCTGTCGAAATGGCGGAAAATGCTCAATAGTGCGTTGTCGTTGCCAGCCCACAGGCTCGACCAGCTCGGCGCCGGCAGATCGGCATAGCTGTCCCGGCGCAGGGCTTCGTATTCGTTACGCTTGTCGCGGTAGTCGTGCCACAGGCTCAGGACACTGCCAACGTCGTCGTTCTGCCCCGGCATCGCCAGCAACGGCGTCGCCTGGCCGCGGTAGTTCGGGTCGATGATGTAGAGGTCGTGTTCCGGTGCCTGGAACAACGCCCAGAAGTTGTCGCGGATCACATCGGTCGCGATTTGCCCACGGCAGACAGGGCCGCGAATAAAGGTGCGCACAAAATACTCGGCGTTATCGAGCATGAATTGATAACGCGCCTGGGCCGGGATCGCTTCGAAGGTGGTAAACGGATTGGCCCGGCGTTCCGGGCCGTAGCCCGGCAAGGCGTTGACCTGCCAATTGCCGTTGTAAAACAGGCTTTTGACCCGGGCCAGCTTCGCCGCGCTCAACGGATAAGTGATGTGCGTCTTGTGCACGATCACGCCCTGCACCGGCCGCAAGCGGTAATACACCTGAGTGCCGGGGTCGTCGTTCGGCCGACGGGTGTTGATCAGGTCGATGGGCTGGCCAGTCGGCGTGCGAGATCGCACCCATTGGAAGAAATGCCCCGGCTCGCCGTCCTTGAAATAGAGGTGCGCGAGAAACCAGTGCTCGAACAACCAGCGCCCCACCAGACTCTGTCGCGCGCCCGGTGCGTTGAGCAGGTTCTCCCACTGCACCACTTGCAACGCTTCCTTCGCGCTGGGCACCAGGGCCTGTTCATCGATCGGCGCACCCGAGGCCAGCCAGCGTTGCAGCGTCTGGTATTGCTGGTCGGTCAGGCCGGTGACCGCCAAGGGCATGCCCTCCTTGGGATGCGCGCTGGCATAACCGTCGAACTCGGCAGGCAAGGCGCACATATTGTTGCGATTGAGGCCCAGGACGATGTCCTCGGGCAATTTGGCATTGGGTTGCAGGCGATTGGTATGACCCAGCTCAAGCATGCGCGTCATCAATGCCGCCTGATTGCCCTGGGCGTCGAGCACCGACTGGAAGCCTTTTTGTTGCCAGGCCCGCTTGCCGAACGCGTCATAGAACAGTCGGCTCGGCGCAGCAGCCTGGCTTCGTTCACCGTCGTACACCGGGACTTTCGTCGCGCCACGTGCCGCACCTTCGCCGCTGCCCAGATTGAGCTGACAGGGGGCGTCGTTGCAGGCATGGCAGGCCACGCACTTTTCGGTAAAGATTGGCTGTACATCGCGGGTGTAGGAGATTGCAGGGGAAATCGCGGGACTTTGCGCGGACGCGCCCCAGCTCAAAAACATCAACACACTGGCGATGACGACGCGATACGACATGTCCCTGGTCCCGATCCTTTAGAAAACGCCGCGATTCTACCGGGCTGGACGCCACACCAACATGAGCGATATTCATGAAAAACCCGGACATGCTCTAAAAGCGCACAGGTTTGCTATCATCCCGGCCCTTCGTCATGGTCTTTCCGAGTAGTCCCAATGTCCGATCGCAGCGTTCGCCTCCAAGCCCTCAAGCACGCCCTCAAAGAGCGCATCCTGATTCTCGATGGCGGCATGGGTACGATGATCCAGAGCTACAAGCTCGAAGAGCAGGATTACCGTGGCAAACGTTTCGCCGACTGGCCGAGCGATGTCAAAGGCAACAACGACCTGTTGGTGCTGACGCGCCCGGACGTGATTGGTGGCATCGAGAAAGCCTATCTGGATGCCGGTGCCGATATCCTGGAAACCAATACCTTCAACGCCACCCGGATTTCCATGGCCGATTACGGCATGGAGGAACTGGCCTACGAATTGAACGTAGAAGGCGCTCGCCTGGCGCGCAAGGTCGCCGATGCCAAAACCGCTGAGAACCCGGACAAGCCGCGTTTCGTTGCCGGCGTACTCGGCCCGACCAGCCGCACCTGTTCCTTGTCGCCGGACGTGAACAACCCGGGCTACCGCAACGTGACATTCGATGAACTGGTGGAAAACTACACCGAGGCCACCAAAGGCCTGATCGAGGGCGGCGCCGACCTGATCCTGATCGAAACCATCTTCGACACCCTCAACGCCAAGGCCGCGATCTTTGCCGTACAGGGCGTATTCGAAGAACTGGGCATCGAATTGCCGATCATGATTTCCGGCACCATCACCGACGCCTCCGGCCGCACCCTGTCCGGGCAGACCACCGAAGCGTTCTGGAACTCCGTGGCCCACGCCAAGCCGATCTCGGTCGGCCTGAACTGCGCCCTGGGCGCCAGCGAACTGCGCCCGTACCTCGAAGAGCTGTCGAACAAGGCAGGCACCCACGTTTCCGCGCACCCGAACGCCGGCCTGCCCAACGAGTTCGGCGAGTACGACGAACTGCCGGCGCAAACCGCCAAGGTCATCGAGGAATTCGCCCAAAGCGGCTTCCTCAACATCGTCGGCGGCTGCTGCGGCACCACCCCGGGCCACATCGAAGCCATCGCCAAGGCCGTGGCTGGCTATGCGCCACGCCAGATTCCGGAAATCCCCAAGGCCTGCCGTCTCTCGGGCCTGGAGCCGTTCACCATCGATCGCAATTCGCTGTTCGTCAACGTCGGCGAGCGCACCAACATCACCGGCTCGGCCAAGTTTGCCCGCCTGATCCGTGAAGACAACTACACCGAAGCCCTGGAAGTCGCCCTGCAGCAGGTTGAGGCCGGCGCCCAGGTGATCGATATCAACATGGACGAAGGGATGCTTGATTCGAAGAAGGCCATGGTGACCTTCCTCAATCTGATTGCCGGTGAACCGGACATCTCCCGCGTACCGATCATGATCGACTCCTCCAAGTGGGAAGTGATCGAAGCCGGTCTCAAGTGCATCCAGGGCAAGGGTATCGTCAACTCGATCAGCATGAAAGAAGGCGTCGAGCAGTTCATCCACCACGCCAAGCTGTGCAAGCGCTACGGCGCCGCCGTGGTAGTGATGGCCTTCGACGAAGCCGGCCAGGCCGACACCGAAGCGCGCAAGAAAGAGATCTGCAAACGCTCCTACGACATTCTGGTCAATGACGTCGGCTTCCCGCCGGAAGACATCATCTTCGACCCGAACATCTTTGCCGTGGCCACCGGCATCGAAGAACACAACAACTATGCCGTGGACTTCATCAACGCCTGTGCCTACATCCGCGACGAACTGCCCTATGCGCTGACGTCGGGCGGCGTGTCCAACGTGTCGTTCTCGTTCCGCGGCAACAACCCGGTGCGCGAGGCGATCCACTCGGTGTTCCTGCTGTACGCGATCCGCGCGGGCCTGACCATGGGCATCGTCAACGCCGGCCAGCTGGAAATCTACGACCAGATCCCTGTCGAGCTGCGCGACGCCGTTGAAGACGTGATCCTCAACCGCACCCCTGAAGGCACCGACGCCCTGCTCGCCATCGCCGACAAGTACAAGGGCGATGGCAGCGTCAAGGAAGCCGAGACCGAAGAGTGGCGCAACTGGGACGTCAACAAGCGCCTGGAGCATGCGCTGGTCAAGGGCATCACCACGCACATCGTCGAAGACACCGAAGAGTCGCGCCAGTCCTTTGCCCGCCCGATCGAAGTGATCGAAGGGCCGCTGATGTCCGGCATGAACATCGTCGGCGACCTGTTCGGTGCCGGCAAGATGTTCCTGCCGCAAGTGGTGAAATCCGCCCGGGTGATGAAACAAGCCGTGGCGCACCTGATCCCGTTCATCGAACTTGAAAAAGGCGACAAGCCGGAAGCCAAGGGCAAGATCCTCATGGCCACCGTGAAGGGTGACGTGCACGACATCGGTAAGAACATCGTCGGCGTGGTGCTGGGCTGTAACGGCTACGACATCGTCGACCTAGGCGTGATGGTACCGGCGGAGAAGATCCTGCAGGTCGCCAAGGAGCAGAAGTGCGACATCATCGGCCTGTCCGGCCTGATCACGCCATCGCTGGATGAAATGGTCCATGTGGCCCGCGAGATGCAGCGCCAGGATTTCCACCTGCCGTTGATGATCGGTGGCGCCACCACGTCCAAGGCGCACACGGCGGTGAAGATCGAACCCAAGTACAGCAACGATGCGGTGGTGTATGTCACCGACGCCTCTCGCGCTGTCGGCGTGGCGACCCAGTTGCTGTCCAAGGAACTGAAGGCCGGCTTCGTCGAGAGAACCCGCGAGGAATACATCGAAGTGCGCGAGCGCACCGCCAACCGCAGCGCCCGTACCGAACGCCTGAGCTACGCGGCGGCGATCGCCAAGAAACCTCAGTTCGACTGGAGCACCTACACGCCGGTCAAGCCGACCTTTACCGGCGCCAAGGTGTTGGACAACATCGACCTGAAAGTCCTGGCCGAATACATCGACTGGACGCCGTTCTTCATTTCCTGGGACCTGGCCGGCAAGTTCCCGCGCATCCTCCAGGATGAAGTGGTCGGTGAAGCCGCTACGGCGTTGTATGCCGATGCCCAGGAAATGCTTGCCAAACTGATCGACGAGAAGCTGATCAGCGCCCGAGCGGTGTTCGGCTTCTGGCCGGCCAACCAGGTACGCGACGACGACATCGAACTTTACGGCGATGACGGCAAGCCCCTGGCCAAGCTGCATCACTTGCGCCAACAGATCATCAAGACCGACGGCAAGCCGAATTTCTCCTTAGCTGATTTTGTCGCACCCAAGGACAGCGAAGTCACCGACTACGTGGGCGGTTTCATCACCACCGCCGGCATCGGTGCCGAAGAGGTGGCCAAGGCTTACCAGGACGCTGGCGACGATTACAATTCGATCATGGTCAAGGCCCTCGCCGACCGCCTGGCCGAGGCTTGCGCCGAGTGGCTGCACCAACAGGTGCGTAAAGAGTACTGGGGTTACGCCAAGGACGAGACGCTCGACAACGAGGCGTTGATCAAAGAGCAATACAGCGGCATCCGCCCTGCCCCGGGCTACCCGGCGTGCCCGGATCACACCGAGAAAAGCACCCTGTTCGCCCTGCTCGACCCTGAGGCCAGTGAAATGCGCGCCGGCCGCAGCGGCGTGTTCCTCACCGAGCACTATGCGATGTTCCCGGCGGCGGCGGTCAGCGGTTGGTACTTCGCCCATCCGCAGGCGCAGTATTTTGCCGTGGGCAAGATCGACAAGGACCAGGTGCAGAGCTACACGTCGCGCAAAGGTCAGGAGTTGAGCGTCACCGAGCGCTGGCTGGCGCCCAACCTTGGGTATGACAACTGATTGATCCGAGCCTTGGGCTCTGGAGGCAGACCTGTGCTGACTCCAGAGCGTTGCCGGCTGACGATCAGGCCTGTGCGCCCAACTCGGCTACCTCACGTTCGCTGAGTGTGGTCAGCAGTTGCAGGCGGTTGGCTTTATTGACGGTATCCAGGGCGTCCACCTCCTGCAGGTAGGCGGTATTGAGCTCCGGGTATTTATCCTCCAGCTCACTGACCTTGTCCTGGAAATCCTGTTGCACCCTGGTAATCTCCCCAGGGTATTTCTCCTCCAGATAGTCTCGCCAGTATTTACGCGCGGTCAGTTGCTCGATGAACACCGGCGTCTTTTCCTCGGCGAGGATCATTGCGTACGCTTCGTCCAGATCCGCTGGCGTCACCTGCGCCAAGCTCTCGTACACCATGCCTTTGGGCTGGCTGGGCAATTCAAGACGCTGAGCCAGGCCGACTCGATAGGCCAGGCGAATCTCGGCAGGATCGATAGCGGGCCTGAGCCTGATACGCGTTTTGGCAATCTCCTCGACCTGCGCCAGGCGGAACAGGTTTCTTGACAGTTTCAGCAGCTCGCGACCTTTGTGTTCCGGGGCAATGGCCTTCAAGGCATTGAACTCATAGACCTCGATTTCCAGCTCGTTGAACAACAGTATCCGACCGTCACCACAGGTCGCGCGACTCCGTAGTGCCTTCGACAGAACAATTAACCGTTCGCTCAGCGCTTGATCGCCATAAGCGGCTTCAAGGACACGCCAGACGCGCTGCGTGAGGTCCACGCGATCGGCGACAAAGTCCCGGGCATGCTGGAGTTGCGAGAGAATGTATGCAAAGTCCTGGGTGGTGTCCTGCTCCATCAAGGCGCTCCACATCTGGTGTTTTTCCGAGTCTGCCGCCACGCCGGCAAACCACCGCGCCTTTTGTACTTGCGGCGTCTCATGGTCGGGATGAACCTCCTCATCAGAGCTCTCGAAACTGTCGCCCGATTCAGGCCCGTAGCCTTCGAGCAGTCGTTCAATCTCTTGCGAGGTAAACCCCAAGCCAATGCCCGTTTCCTCCATGTACTGCTGCAGTCGTAACATGTCCTCCAGTTCCAGATCGACGTTGTCGGTCATGTTGGTGCCGGCCATCAAGGTAGCGTGCTCAGGCAGCAAGGCAGCGGGAGGAATTACCTCTATCTGGTTGCGACTCAGGTTGAGGGTCGTCAGCGCCGGCGCATCCAATACGCCCTGGGGCCATTCCCAAAGATTGTTGTTGCTCAGATTCAGCCCTTGCAACTGCTCAAGACCGGTGACAGCAAAGCTGGCAATGCGGTTCTCGCTCAAGTCCAGCCATTGCAGATGCCTCAGCGAGCGCAACTGGCGCGACAACTCATCACTGGCACGCAGATCGTTATACGTGGCGCTCAACCGGGTGAGGTGTTCACATTGCCCCACAGCCTCAGGCAAGGTGCCCAGGCCGTTGCGATTGAGCGTCAGGCTACGCAACCGCGGAAACGAATGCAGGAACGCGTCCGAACTTTCCGTGAGCCCGACACCGCTAAGGTCCAATGCACCGATCTGCTCGAACGTGACCGGCAAGGCCGGCAAGTTGCCGATGATCAGGCCGGTGAAATCAAGCACAGCATCGGTCGGTGCTCCCTCGGCCGCGGGAACATCTCGCAAGGTGGCTCGCCAGCACTCCAGAAGCTGGTCAGCCGCCCGGCGGCGGTCTACCGCGCTGACCCAACCCTGGCGACTGCGAACGGCCGGAACATCGATCCAGTCATTCAAATGCTTGATCAATTGCGTCTGCTGTTGCTGCCACTCGACCAGCCGGGCTTCAATTTCCAGGGCAGTCATACCCTGGGCAAGCCATGCGTCGATCCGTTCAACGGCTTGCGTATCACCCAGCTGAGGATCAAGGCGCTGCAGTCTGGAGGCTGCGGTCCGGGGCAAATCACCTTCGCCGGGCTCCAGATGCAAAGGCAATAAAAAGTCCGGGTGCTCCGATACTTCATCCGGAAAGAATTCCGGATCGCCTCCGGTTCGTCCGGCCGACAGGTGCACTGGCGCAATAGCCATCGGGTTAAGGGATGACGTGCGTTGCGCGTATGTACGCACCGCCGTCACTGCTTGCGGGCTCAGCCGGCAACCTTGCAGCGAGGTTCCCGCCAACAGCTGATCATGCCCGGTCAAGGCTGCGGCAGGGATGTCGGTAATGCCACTGTGATTCAGGGCCAGACGGCGCAGGTTGGGCAATGACAACACGCCCTCGGGCCAGTTACGCAGATGGGTATGACTCAGGTCCAGGCTCTGCAGGCCGGTCATCGAACCGACCTCAAGCGCGTCGAGCCGGTTGTACGCCAGGTTCAGCGTTTTCAGGTGGGGCAAGCGATTCAACCGCGCTTGCGCTGACGCCGTGATCCTTATCTGATTGAATGAGAGGTTCAACTCGCTGAGCTCTCCGAGCGCATCAATGGCCTGCGGCAGCCCGGTCAGTTGGTTGGAGCTGAGATTGAGGGAACGCAGTTGCGCAAATCCACTCAGAAACTCATTGACCTGCACGGTCGAAAGTCCGCTGCCACTGAGGATCAAACTGCGCACATGGGGAAAGGCCGAATCGCCGAGCACGGGTAAATCGCCCAGCGGCCCAAACCCCGTCAGGTCCAACACTTCATTCGCTGCATCACCTTGCCACCACGACGGACCCGCTACAGGCTCAGCGGGGAAGTACCGTGCACGCAGCCCCTTGCGAGCGGACTCGCCAATTCTTTCAGCGATCAGCTCACGGTGCGCGATCTCCATTTGCCGGCCATCGACCCGCACAACCCTGCCCTTCCAGGCGTCCAATGACTGAGTCAAAGCCAGATGCTGCTCGTGCAGTGCATCAACCTTTTCCAGCAATGCCCGTCCCGATAGCCCGTCGCGACTGAAACGCGCCATTGCGTCTGATGCAAAGGTGTAATCATTGGGTGCCAGCTTCGACAAACGTCCTGCACAGTACTGGGCAATCATTTGTGGCTCGTTGACCAGATGCGCCGGGTTTTCATGCACATACTCAAAGGCCTTCAAGAAAGCTTGCGGTTCCAGGGCCGCCCAATCCAGCTGCAGGCAACGCCATATCGACTCCCGCCCACTGAACAACTCGTCAGGCAGCGATTTGATCGGCATTCGCTGTAGATCGAGGGTTTCCAGCCTGTTCAGGCCCGACACCCCGGTCGGCCACTCGGTCAAATTCCCCGCCAACCTCAAGGACCGCAGATTCGTCAGCGTGCCGAAGTCCATTACACCGATATCGCCCTTGAGCGACAGCTGCTCCAGCTGCGTCATTCCCTGTAGCGCCTGCACCAACTGCGGCGTATAGGTCTGCGATGCGCCATCAACGGCGAGCTCGGTAATCTCTGTCAATTCAGGCAGTTTTTCCGCCAGAGCCGCCATATCCCGCACTTCCACGGAGAGATCCAGCTTTTTGATCTTTGGAAACCGCTGAAGCAGTTCATTGCCCGAGTTACCGATTAGCTGCCCAGTGTCCAGTTGCACACTACGCACATGGGAGAAATCGGCTTTCCACTCCGGCAACGTGTCAGCACCGCTTAAATTCAGATGGAAAGCGGGCTCAAACTCTCGGTAAAGACCATAGCGCCAGCAATGGATCAGCCGATCGGCGATCACCCGGCGTGACTGCCCACCAGCAGGGGCCGGCACGACAGCGTCGACCCAGTTGTTCAATGCGGTTTCCAATGCGTCGAATTCCCGCTGACGGTTGTTCAACAGATTGAACACTTGCTGGTCGGTGTCCCCCGCGCTCAGGCGGTTTCTGACGAACTGGCTGGCTTGCGCATCGGAGATGTTCGGGTAAAGGTCGCGGACCCTGGAGACCAATGCAGCATCATGAAAGCCGACACCACGACCACTGGCCAGGTAACCCAGGCGGCCATTGGGCAAACGCAGCGATGGCCCGGGGCCATTCAACGGGCGCTGTTTCAAGATTAGCGCCATGTCGTTGCGATGAGTGCTGGCATGGTTCGCCAGTTTTCTTTGCAAGGCCTGGCCCTGATGACCTTCCAGGGTTGCCTTTGTCGCGTTGGGCAAGAACTCCAGCAGCGATTCATAGAGATTGCGGCCATGGGCGGGGATGTTGTTGAGAGGCCTGCCTTGGGCGTCGTATGCGCGAAAATAGCCATCGCCCTTGACCAGGTAATTGCGAAACGTCGCACTGTCGCTGCCAACGCTGTCCAGCAATGGGCCCTTGATCGAGCCGGAACGCAGCTCCACGCGCATATCCATCGACCAACCGGGCCATTGCTCCAGGCTGTGCAACGCCAGGCGATCGCTGGCCACAGACGCCATGCTCTCCAGATGCAAACCGCAGAGCGCCCGGTTGAGAGCGCCCTGCTGTAAATGGACACGAATTTCTTGCGCCTGGCGCAAGGGTATTTTTGTGCTGCTGCGCAATTGGGCCAGCTCGGCGGCACTGGCATTGCCCAGCACCTGTCGCGCACCCTCCGGCGACAACGTAGGGAAACTGCGCTGCAGTCGTTGAATATCGGTATTCGTCGTCTGCTGGCCAGCGAGCAGTCGGTCGACCAGGGACTTTTTGCTATCCAGGGCGCGGTTGGCCAGGCTGTCCCTGAACATCTGCACGCGGTTCGCGTCTTGTTGTGCGCTGCGTGCGCCGAGTAACCGGGTGATTTGTGGCTCGTCAAGCGCCCCTAATATACGTTCCGGCAATTTTCCGGCCTGCACTTCGGCTCGAGTGATCTTGATCGTGGGCTTTACATTGTTGCTTGCCGACGCTGAACCGAAGCGCTGCGACGCCCCCCGGGGTTCCGGTCCCTCGAAGACTTCCAGGACCTCCTCGACGGGCCAGTCCGGCAGCCCAACAGCCAGCGGTACGACAGCCTCGCCAGCACTGCCCAGGTCACCGCCGTTGCGGATCTGATCAATCAACTGCTGCACTTGTTGATCAGCCTTGAACGATCTGATGGTCTCGGCCAATTGCGGCGGCGGTGGCTGGAGATCGATGTGCATCTGGCGCAACGCATCATCGCTGACCCCGCTGGCCTCGGCAATTTGCTGTAACTGCGCATCCGAAAAAACGTCCATCTGTGGCCCGATTCTGCGCAACAACGTTGGGCGGTCCCACTCCAGCGGCCTTTCAAGCGTGTGCTGCCAGGCGCCGAGCTGGTTATGCCGCAAGATCGGTTGATAGGCCTGGGGATCGCCGGGGTGCTGGATCCGCCATTTTTTCAGCGCCGGGTCGAAGCTCTTTTCGTAGACATTGCCCTCGTATCGAATACAGGTCTTGTCCCCGACCTTGTATTGCCCCAATGCATTCGGCTCGAGCCCCTCCACAGACACACTGCTCTTGTAGGGGGCCAGGTCGGGACTCCACAAACGCGGCTCACCAAAAGGCGTGGTGATCCTGGTCATCCTGCTGACAAACCGCGAGTTGATGATCGGCGGCGCCTTGCTGGCTACCGCGCCCAACACGGCCATGAAGGCTACGTTTTGCACAACTGACGTGAGATGGCTCCAGGCCTCCTCGGCGTCCCCCTCTTTCCACGCCTCCACCCCTTGGTAAACCTCGTAGGTCAGTTGCACGGCGGTGACGGCGAGCATGACCTCACCCAGTCCCGGCACGAAAAAGGCTGCCACGTTCAAGACGCTCAACCCCCATTCGGCATAGTGTTGGAGTCGCATCATCCAGGCTTCGTGGTCGACCTCGGCGGTGGGTATGGCCAACAGCCTGGCATTGGACTTCATTCTGGCCAGATGAAACTCATAACGGGCTGCGAACACTTCGCCATCAATGAAGCTTTCATCCATGCCCAAGTCGACATTCTCGTTCCACACCTCGACATACATGCCATTGAGGAATGCGCCCGGCGCATAGGGTGGGCCGGGATAAACCGGAGCCGGGTCCCATTTCTGGACCTTGAGCTGGCGCTTGAGCCGGTGGAAAAAACGACCGGCCTCATCTTGCGCGACAAAGCCGGCAAAGAACCGCTGGTAACTGACGGAACGCAGCTTGATCGCCAGGTCACGGGCAAACTCGCGGCCAGAGGCATACGCCTTGAGGGGGCTGATGGGATCGCCTGGAATGTAGACGATGACTCGTGAATCAGGCACCAGTTTGGCCAGTTCGGGTGTGAACGGCAGAAGAAAGAGCCAGGGATTTTGCAGGGTCTCTCTGACTTTGCGCGATGCAGCGCCAATAATCAGCACGTCATTCAATTTAGAGCCAAACACCTCCACCCGACTGTGGAGGACTGACTCGCCATCGAGTCGTTCCTGCGAGGTACCGTCGAGCATCGCCAACACCGTGGCATGGTCTGCGGTGTCAATGTCCGACCTCATCAGAGCGATATGCGCCTGCACGCGCATCCGTTGCTTGTCGGCCGCAATCGTCTGCTGGCGTACCGTCGCAGCCTTGTCGGGCGCATCGAACACCGCCGTCAGATGGTCCTGATACTGCTTGCCCACGTCCAGTTCCCGGCACAGGCTGGCGAACGCCGCGGGCTTGATCGACAACTTGTCACGGAGGCTGTAGCGCACCTTCGCAAACGGATACTGGGTGCGTTCGTCGTAAAGATGCTGCTCCAGTGCCCCCACCGGCGCCAGCGCGCTGGTCTCCTGCAGGGCAATGCCGTCGAAAGGCTCATTTTCTTCGAAGTTTCGCAGCGCCGCTTGCAACAATGACTGCTCTTCGGCCAGGTTGGGCGAACGCATATGAAACAGCGCCGTGTTGACGACATCCGGCGCCTGACCGAATTTTTTCTGCAATGCATCCGTCAGCAATGGCTTGGCGAACTCGGTGATGCCTTTGAAATCCTTGAGAGTCGTGGCCAGCGCCTGGCTGGAAGCGCTGCTCTGTGCCTGACTGTCGAGCAAGGCCTGGCGCAATGCCTGGGATGCCTTGGCATACAGCTCAGGGTACGCCTTGATGAATCGCTGGGCTGGATTGCGTGCCTGTGTCATGGCCTGGAGATGGGGGGTGACCAGGTGACGCGTCCAGTCGGGAAGACGGCTCTTGATAAACGGAACGTGAAATCCCGGTTCAGCGGGTATGGAAGGGTCCGGCATGATGTCGCTCCTGATGCTCGATTGAGAGCGCATCAGGACACCACGGCCATCCGGCGGCATGGCGGTACATATTTATGGGGGGAAACGGGCAGTTTGTTTGGCTATGCTGAGATCTCACACCTTGCTGAAGAGGGATTTATGGACGATCCAGTCGATAACAAGCCACCCACGTTTTGGCAGATGCTCCACAGCGTCATGGCGGCGGCGTTCGGGGTGCAGAGCGGGAAAAACCGGGCGCGGGACTTCACTCACGGCAAACCCAGCCATTTTGTGATCCTGGGGATCTTGTTCACGGCAGTATTCGCAATGACACTGTACGGCATCGTGCAGTTGGTGCTGCTTTTAGCCGGGGCATGAGCCATCAGCGTTGCGACCTGAACGGATGTCGAACGGCGTAGAAAACTTCGCTATTGATCGTCCCGGGCCTCCGGAAAATTCGCCGCGCATGACAGCCAGCGAACCGACAAGCGTCGGCAGAGACCCGGACGGGTTGGTTTATTGGTGACTGACCCAGAATACCGCAGTGCCGACGACCAGGATGATCAGGAACAGAATTGCCCAGGCATCGACCGAACTGTCGCTTTTCCGTGCTTTGGTTGGGTTGCTCATTGCATCGCCTCTTGTCGGTTTTATCGGTGATTGCAGAAAGACTCGATCACAGTAAAGACGACGATTCCCCGCACCACAAACAGGGACATTGAAACAACGATTCTCATTAGTCCTTTTGGTTCTTTACATATACTCAAACATCACTTTTGCGCATAACTACAAACTGGTATCTTGCCCCGGCTCCCTAAGGAGTGCGCGGCCGTGCGCGCAGAATTGCAGAGGCTCTTGGACTGCGGCAAGCAAAAAACGCAGCTGTATCCGAGCGACCCAAGCCTGAGAACAGGACTTATATGTACGTATACGACGAATACGATCAGCGGATCATCGAGGACCGCGTCAAGCAGTTCCGTGATCAGACCCGACGCTATCTGGCAGGCGAGCTGAGCGAAGAAGAATTCCGCCCCCTGCGCCTGCAAAATGGCCTGTATATCCAGCGCTTCGCGCCGATGTTGCGGGTGGCCGTGCCTTACGGCCAGCTGACGTCGCGCCAGGTGCGAATGATGGCCAAGATTGCCCGCGACTACGACAAGGGCTACGCCCACATCAGTACCCGGCAGAACGTCCAGTTCAACTGGCCGGCCGTGGAAGACATCCCGGACATCCTGGCTGAACTGGCCACCGTGCAGATGCACGCGATCCAGACCAGCGGCAACTGCCTGCGCAACGTCACCACCGACCAGTTCGCCGGTGTCGCTGCCGACGAGCTGATCGATCCGCGTCCGTGGTGCGAAATCGTCCGCCAGTGGACCACCTTCCACCCGGAATTCGCCTACCTGCCGCGCAAGTTCAAGATCGCCGTCAACGGGTCGACCTCCGACCGTGCCGCCATCGAAGTCCATGACATCGGCCTGGAGCCGGTGCACAACGCCGCTGGCGAGCTGGGCTTCCGGGTGCTGGTCGGCGGTGGCCTGGGCCGTACTCCGGTGGTTGGCTCGTTCATCAATGAATTCCTGCCATGGCAAGACCTGTTGAGTTACCTCGACGCCATCCTGCGGGTCTACAACCGCTATGGTCGTCGTGACAACAAGTACAAGGCGCGCATCAAGATCCTGGTCAAGGCGCTGACGCCTGAAGTCTTCGCCCAGAAAGTCGACGCGGAAATGGAACACCTGCGCGGTGGCCAGACCACGCTGACCGAAGCCGAAGTGCATCGCGTCGCCAAACACTTCGTCGACCCGGACTACAAGGCGCTGGACGACCAGTCCGCCGCCCTGGCCGAACTCGACCAGCAACACCCAGGCTTCGCTCGCTGGCGCGCGCGCAATACCCTGGCGCACAAGAAGCCAGGCTACGTGGCCGTGACCCTTTCTCTGAAGCCGACCGGCGTTGCACCGGGCGACATCACCGACAAGCAGCTCGACGCCGTGGCCGACCTGGCCGACCGTTACAGCTTCGGTCAATTGCGTACTTCCCACGAGCAGAACATCATCCTGGCCGATGTCGAGCAGGACAAGCTGTTCACCCTGTGGGGCGAGTTGCGCGAGAAAGGTTTCGCCACGCCGAACATCGGCCTGCTGACCGACATCATCTGCTGCCCGGGTGGCGATTTCTGCTCCCTGGCCAACGCCAAGTCGATCCCGATCGCCGAATCGATCCAGCGCCGTTTCGACGACCTGGACTACCTGTTCGACATCGGCGAACTGGACCTGAACATCTCCGGTTGCATGAACGCCTGTGGCCACCACCACGTCGGCCACATCGGCATCCTCGGGGTGGACAAGAAAGGCGAAGAGTTCTATCAGGTTTCCCTCGGTGGCAGCGCCAGCCGCGACGCCAGCCTGGGCAAGATCCTCGGCCCGTCCTTTGCCCAGGAAGCCATGCCTGACGTGATCGAGAAGCTGATCGACGTGTACATCGAACAACGTACCGAAGACGAACGCTTCATCGACACCTACCAGCGTATTGGCATCGACCTCTTCAAGGAGCGCGTCTATGCAGCGAATCATTAAGAACAACGAAGTCGTCGACGAAACCTGGCACTTGCTGCCCAAGGATTTCAGCATCGATGAGATCACTAATTGCGACGACTACATCGTTCCGTTGCAGCTGTGGCGCGAACACAGCCGTATGCTCCTGGCCCGCGACGGTGGCTTGGGCATCTGGCTCGATGCCGATGAAGAAGCCGAGGAAATCGGTGAAGACGTGGCGCAATTCCAGGTCATTGCCCTGAACTTCCCGGCCTTCACCGATGGCCGCAACTACTCCAACGCCCGTTTGCTGCGTGACCGTTACGGTTTCAAAGGCGAACTGCGAGCCATTGGCGACGTGCTGCGCGACCAGTTGTTCTACCTGCATCGCTGCGGTTTCGATGCGTTCGCGATTCGCGCCGACAAAGACCCGTACGAAGCCCTGGAAGGTCTCAAGGACTTCTCGGTAACCTACCAGGCTGCCACCGACGAACCGCTGCCGTTGTTCCGTCGCCGTTGAACAAAATAAAAAGCCCTGGCTCCATACGGAGTCAGGGCTTTTTTTGCATCAGCAGATAACTCAGAACTCGACTTGCGTCAGGCCCCTTTTTTTGAGTGCGTACGCCAGTGCGGGCACATCCTCAAACAACTTCCCATTCATATTTCCCCAGTAGTCACCTTCTATGTACACGCTGAAGTCCGGCTTTGACTGGCTGGGTCGATGGCGCTTGATACAGGCCGCTTCAATTTCATTGTTTCTCGAACGATAGATAACCGATGAATCCTTACCGAGTCTTTCGTCGACCAGAAACATACCACTTTGCGGCAGTAGCCTTTCAAAAATGGCAAGCTCCCGTGGATCGCCTCGGTACTTACTTTCACTCATGATGCAACTTCCTTGCTGCTGTTAATATACTAGAGAGTCTAAACAAATTTTATAACCAGACAACATTATAATAAGTACAGAATATGTTTGCTTCCTGACCGCAACTTTACTCCCTTTGCTGTAAATCGGTGGCAAGTACACACCTTCATGAACAAGTTAGCTCCTGCCATGGTTAATCTTCACCGACCGGAAACGGCTCCCCCATCGCCACCCAGTTCGCATGGAGCCTTGCACGGTTTTCCAATACGGTGAATACCGCGAACGGGTTATTGAAGGCGCCTTCCGGCATCGGAGGATTGAGGGTCAATCGCCCCCACAATTCATCTGAAGCATCCGCTTGCGATAGCAACTGCCATACCCTTGCCTGAAGTTCCGGATAATTGACTACGAAATCCGGAGTCAGGGTCAATGTACTCATGGTCCCTAGCAGCCTCCTGCCGCGAGTCTTGAGCGCCACACTATTCCAGACCTGAAGCCTTGGACCTTGCTGCCCCGCCTCCATACCGGTCAGCCAGGCCGCAGGACCCGCATACTCAGGACCTGGCGCATTCAACCACAGGTTGATGCCCGTTTGCTGACGATGGGTGACCAGCCTTTGCAATGTGTCCTCATCGGTCAACGGGTTATTCCACAGCAACACCCTGTCCGGGGCGATCGCTTGATTTAGCACTGCCTGCGGGACACGCCGAATCTGGTTCTCGCTTAGATCCAGGCTTGTCAGGTATGGCTGATCCCCGATCCCGATCGGGCAGCTCGTAATGCGGGTATTGCTCAAATTAAGAGTTCGCAACTGGTTCATTCCCAACACGATCGGAGGGATGCCCAATGGATTGTCGCTCAGATCCAGCGATTGCAGGTTCACCAACTGACTCAGTTGCCCTGCCGTATTTTCACTAAACGTCAGTTGAGTGGACTGCAAGTTCAGAGAAGTGAGGTGCTGCAACTGAGGAATCACCGGGGGCAGAACGCTCTCCATTTGGCCATCAAGGGAGAGTAATCGCAGGTCGGTATCTTGCAGGTTCAACACCCGTAAGTTGGGAAAGCGCTCGATGTACCCGTTAAGCGTTTCCCTTTCAATCAAGTGAAAGTGTTGAAGATCCAATTCGACGACATCATTGAATCGCACATTGAGCGCTGGCAATCGATGAAAGTCTTCATTACGCATGTTCATGCTGAAACCTTGGTCATGACTCCCTGAATAGTGGCTACTTTCGTGAGGATCGCGCTTTTGAAAGATTGCAACCAATTCATCAGCCAGTTCCTGCCTGATTGTGAGCTCGCTCGACATCGTAGTTTGCAGTAAATCGAAATTATGTAATGTGATTTCCCGGACTGTCATTCCCTCAGCCTCAGGATCCTCGGCTCGCAAGAAAGGGATATCCGTATCGTAGACATCAACCGAGACCTGAAGAAACCACGTATCCATGTCCACATGCAGCTGCTGCAGTTGCAGTTTTGTGCTGTCGATATGAGCCTGGCAATCGCTACCAAGCCGCTGCAACATTAAATCAGCGTCTTCATTGGAAAATTCCGGGTAGATCTCCTTAAGCTGCAATCTCATCGCATGATGAATCAACTCGGCATTTTGAACAGTATCCGGAAATGCTCCCCCTCTTAAGCCCTGCGGCTCGAAGGAAAGCTTCGAGTCCATTCTGGCAAGGCCAAGCGCCAATTCTGAACGGGATAACAGCCGGTCGTTGACCTTGAGCCTCAATTGAGCCGCTGGGCTTTTGGACGTCAGCCCCAATGCTGAACACTCGTCCGCGGACAGAATCTCGACAACAGCCTCATATAAATCTGGCGCCATGGCCGGCTGAATGGACAAGTCATTGTGAAGATAGCGTTCGCCGGACTTGATCACTGTTCGCAAATCGTTTGTGTCCAGTGGCCCACTACGATCGAGGAGTCGACCACCGATCGAACCTTCGCGGACTTCAATTCGTATTCCCGCAGGCCAACCAGGCACGTTCTTCAATGAGTGCAAGGCCAGGCTATCCGACTCGCCATTGACGATCGAGCGCAGATACAGACCTTCATAGGCACGATTGAGACGTACATGTTGCTGGTATTGGCGAGCCTTGCTGTCCAACTGGCTGAACAACCGTTTCGCTTCGGAAATATCCGGCAATGCCTTGAGATCGACGCCGTAACGATCAAGCATCTGTTCCACGGCGCCTTTGGGTAAATCGGGATATTGCCGTTGAAACAACCGCACCCATTCGTTCTCTGTCTTTTGCAGTGCCTGATAGCGATGATTGAACAACTCGGCACGTGCGGCAGGTGAGTCAGCCAGCCCTGCTACTTCCTGATCGATCCTGAAGCGCGCGATGGTATCGGCCAGTAACGGAGTCGGCGCACGCCCTGCCTGCATCAGGCGCAGCATGTCATCGTCGATTGCGCTGACCCTGCCAATCTGTGCCAGCACTTCGTCACTGAATGTACCTGCTGGGACACCCACGCCACGCAGGAGCTCGGTACGCGCCGGCAATGACAATTCCGACGCCGCCTCAGAAGGTTTCGACGGTGCGCCACTGCCTTCCAGTGCCTTGGCCACGCCCGTCTCCCCAGCCCCTTCGTGGCTGATCGACCCCGCCTCTGCAATCAGCGGCAGCGCATTGAGCACGCCGAATACCGTGCGGGTGATACCTTGCGAACGCTTGTCGGGTGTATCTCCGTTGATGGCCTGATCCAGGCCATAACCGGCGTCGATGAGTCCTGCAAGGGCCAACACCCCCCCCTCGCCGCCGGGTACAAATACCGCCAGCGGACCAAACTGGTTGACCCATTGGACAATCGGTTCGACCACGGCACTCAGATTGTCGCGATTGACCTGTGCGTCGTCACGAATGGTGGCGGCACTGTCCCGCGCAGCCTGCTTCATCCCCAGCACAAGCTGTGCGAACGGATCGGTGGCTGGAGGCTGATCGTCAAAGCCGATGTAGTCGGCCGGATCCCAATAACCATCGTTGTTGAAGAAACCGGCATTGTTGGTCAGCCGATGCGCTTTCGGGTACATCGCCATGCCGTCCATCGCGGTCAGCACGCCCGCATGGAAAGTGCCATCCTGGCGATCAACCTCACTGAAGTGAGACGCCAAGGCCTGTTTCGTGTCGTTGGCGCTGCCCTGTCTCACCACCCATTGGTGCAACTGCGAAACGTTGGTGAACTCATGCAGCGGCGAGGAATTACCCGGGAGGTACATCAGCAGCCGATCACTGGCTGCCTCGCGAAACATCCAAATATCGGACGCGGTATAGCGATAAAGCTTCAGGCGGCTCGCCGTGACTTTCAGCGGCATCCGGGTGGGTGCTTGCAGCTGTTCGATCACCAGGGTTTCCCAGGACTGATCCGCTGGCAAACCGGCTGCCTGCATCGCCAGGGCAAGGCCCTTTTCGCTCAAGCGCTGTTCCTTACGCTGCAACCACGCCGCCATGACGAATGCCGCTTTGGTCGACGTTCTCAAGGGGTAAGGACTGGCAGCCGCGAGCACTTGGTCCGACGGCCAGGCGTGATCAAGATAGGTTTTATAGCGTTCCCGCAGGTCCAGTTCCCATACCCATCGCTTGAAATCCGCCGGCCTCAAGTCGATCTGGGTCAGCGGGCCATAGGTTTGTGGAACCGTTGGGCGATAAATGCCTTCGTACGTCTGATGATTGCCGCTGCCATGATTGGCGAATTCATCGACGTGCTCGACAATCCGCACGCAAGGCCCGATGTCCGGTGGTGTGTACAGACCGAAGGCCGTTTCAGCAAAACGTCCATCACCAACGATCTGGTCATTGGCCAGAAGCGCTTGCAGCAATGATTGCGAGCTCGCCACTTGTCCCTGCTCGATACCGTCCTGAGCAGGGTGACCTTGGTAATGGTAATCAAGCGTCACCAGCAAGGTCGTCTGCGGGTCGACGTCCGCCCCCCACTTATCCTTGATCAAGCGCTCGCCAAACTGGCTGGGGGATTGCGGCAGCGCGATGTCCACGACATTTTTCAGTTCATCCCGCAGTTGCAGGGACGACACCGGGGATAGGCCGGCATCATCTTGAGATAGTTCATTCATGGTGCATTCCGTTGCAGTCATTTCAGGACCACCACCCTACTCGACCCACTCCCCCAAAAAAGCGGGAGCGATTGACAGTGGCGATAGGAAATTTCGCTGCTTGGGGACGGAAAGCGTTCTGAAGGCCAAAAAAAATGAAACCGTGGCGATTACCACGGCTTCATTGGTTTAAAAGCGTTGAACGTTACCAGAAGCGTTGCTGGGTCAACCGGCTCCACCAACTCAACAACACGCGATCAACCGAACCGCTGGCCGCGATGCCAATTCGTTCCGGCAGGCTTTTGCGTTCGGCGTAGTGCAAGTGGTAAAGCTCCGATTTTTTCGCCCGTTCAGCGAGGTATTCGTCGCTGGTCTTGAGTTCATCGACCAGTTGCTTGTCCAGCGCGGCAATACCGAGCCAGATTTCGCCGGTAGCCACTTCGTCGATAGCCAGTTGCGGGCGATAGCGGGCAACGAAGTTCTTGAACAACTGATGGGTGATGTCCAGGTCTTCCTGGAATTTTTCCCGGCCCTTCTCGGTATTCTCGCCAAACACGGTCAAGGTTCGCTTGTATTCACCGGCGGTCAGGACTTCGAAATCGATGTCGTGTTTCTTCAGCAGGCGATTGACGTTGGGCAACTGCGCCACCACGCCAATCGAGCCCAGGATGGCAAACGGCGCGCTGATGATCTTCTCGCCGATGCAGGCCATCATGTAGCCGCCGCTGGCCGCGACCTTGTCGATGCACACCGTCAGCGGCACGCCAGCATCACGGATGCGCGCCAGTTGCGAGGAGGCCAGGCCATAGCTGTGGACCATGCCGCCACCGCTTTCCAGGCGCAGTACCACTTCGTCCTTGGGCGTTGCCAGGGTCAGCAGCGCGGTGATTTCGTGTCGCAGGCTTTCAGTGGCGGAGGCCTTGATGTCGCCGTTGAAGTCCAGCACGAATACCCGGGGCTTGGCGTCGGGTTGTTTCTTCTGTTTTTTCTCGGTCTTGGCCTGGGTCTTGCGCAAGGCCTTGAGCTGGTCCTTGTCGAGCAAGGTTTGCTCCAGGCGTTCGCGCAACCCTTTGTAGAAATCATTGAGTTTGCTGACTTGCAACTGGCCGGCTGATTTACGTCGACCTTTGCTGCGCAAGGCCGCAAAGCTGGCCAGCACCACCAGGATGGCGATCACCAGGGTCACGGTCTTGGCCAGGAAAACGGCGTACTCGGACAAAAACTCCACGGGGACTCCTTAAACGTTGCGCGGCATGCAAGCGCGCGGGATACCACCAGCATACCCATGCGCCGCTCCTGCTACCAGCCGTGAAACCTCTGGCAACAGGCCTGTAACGAGCATTTCAAACAAGCGTATGTTTTTTCATTGACAGCTCACCGTCATCCCCATAACCTCGCCAAACCTTCAACGTACCGGGATGACGCGGACGTGGGCAGTATCTATTTGATTCGACATGGCCAGGCCTCCTTTGGTGCAGACGACTATGACGTCCTGTCGCCCACCGGTATCCGCCAGGCAGAAATCCTCGGTCGGCACCTGGCCGAACTCGGGATCAGCTTCGATCGGTGCCTGTCGGGCGACCTGCGCCGCCAGCAACATACGGCCAATAGCGCGCTTGAACAATACGCCGCGGTGGGCCTGCCGGTGCCGATCCTGGAGACCGATAGCGCGTTCAATGAATTCGACGCCGACGCGGTGATCCGCGCGCTGTTGCCTGCCATGCTGGCGGACGAGCCGCAAGCGCTGGACATCCTGCGCAACGCCGCACAGAACCGTGGCGAGTTCCAGCGTATCTTTGCCCTGATCATCGAACGCTGGCTCACCGGCACCTACGACACGCCGGGCCTGGAAAGTTGGCTGGGCTTTGTCGAACGCGTGCAGGCCGGCTTGCAGCGTATCCTCGAACAAGCCGACAACACCCAGAAAATCGCCGTATTCACCTCTGGCGGCACCATCACCGCCCTGCTCCACCTCATTACGCAAATGCCTGCCAAACAGGCTTTTGAATTGAACTGGCAAATCGTTAACACCTCGCTCAACCACCTGAAATTCCGTGGTCGCGAAGTGGCCCTGGCTTCCTTCAACAGTCATGCACACCTGCAGCTGTTGAAGGCCCCGGAACTCATCACGTTTCGCTGAGTCCGGACTATTGTGACCCTGGCTGTAATCACCCAGCTCTTATTACCAAAAAAAGGATCAAACCATGACCTCCGTAGCTGATGCCGTACAAGCAATGAAAGCCAAGTTCAACCCAGCCGCTGCTGCCGGTCTGGACCTGGTCTTCGGTTTCCGCATCGACGACACCAAGAACTTTTCGCTGGTCGTCAAGGACAGCACCTGTGAATTGCTGGAAGGCGAAAACCCGGACGCCCAGGTGACCCTGGTGATGGACGGCGAAACCCTGCAAGGCATCGTCAGCGGCGAAACCGACGGCATGCAAGCGTTCATGGGCGGCAAGCTGCGCGCTGAAGGCGACATGATGCTGGCGATGAAACTGTCCGAGCTGTTCCCGGCCTAAGCGAGCCGCTTGCGACTTGCGCAAGCGTCCCTGGCTGCAAACGAATCCCGCCCCTTGTGGCGGGATTCGTCGTTTTGCGCGCCTGAAAACGGCTACCTGCGGATTTGCCGTCTATATTCCATCTGGCCGCATGCGGCTGCCGTAAGCGTTTACCCTCAACTCACGTTGCGCGGAGCACTGACATGAGCCCACCTGAGGATCACAACGGCGTCAACCGCCGCCATGTACTCCAAGGCCTGTCCGCAGGCGCCCTCGGTGCCTGGATCAGCCCGCTGTTCGCAGGGAGTAAAACCATGCCAGACACCCCCGCCGACCTCATTCTCTACAACGGACGCCTGCACACCGTCGATCGCAAGAAACCCCAGGCCAGTGCCGTCGCAATCAAGGACGGGCGCTTCGTGGTGGTTGGCAGCGACGCCCAGGCCATGGCCCTGCAAGGCCCTGGCACGCAAGTCATCGATTTGCACGGGCGTACGGTGATTCCGGGCCTCAATGACTCGCACCTGCACTTGATCCGGGGCGGACTCAACTACAACCTTGAGCTGCGCTGGGAAGGCGTGCCGTCGCTGGTCGATGCCCTGCGCATGCTCAAGGATCAGGCCGACCGCACACCCACGCCGCAGTGGGTACGGGTGGTCGGTGGCTGGAACGAATTCCAGTTCGCCGAAAAGCGCCTGCCCACGCTCGACGAACTGAACAAGGCCGCGCCCGACACACCGGTGTTCGTCCTGCACCTGTACGACCGTGCGCTGCTCAATCGCGCCGCGCTGAAAGTGGTGGGCTATACCCGCGATACGCCGAACCCGCCGGGCGGTGAAATCCAGCGCGATGCCAACGGCGACCCCACCGGTATGTTGATCGCCCGGCCCAACGCCATGATTCTGTATTCAACCCTGGCCAAGGGGCCGAAACTGCCGCTGGAGTATCAGGTCAACTCCACCCGGCAATTCATGCGCGAACTCAATCGCCTGGGTGTCACCAGCGCGATCGACGCCGGCGGTGGCTATCAGAACTACCCGGACGACTATCAGGTCCTCCAGCAACTGGCCAAGGATCAGCAACTGACCGTGCGCATCGCCTACAACCTGTTCACCCAGAAACCCAAGGAAGAGCTGACCGATTTCAAGAACTGGACCAGCACCTCGCGCTACGGCCAGGGCGACGATTTCCTGCGGCACAACGGTGCCGGGGAAATGCTGGTGTTCTCGGCGGCGGACTTCGAAGATTTTCTTGAACCGCGCCCGGACCTGCCCGCTTCCATGGAGCAAGACCTGGAACCGGTGGTACGCCACCTGGTGGAACAACGCTGGCCGTTTCGCCTGCATGCCACCTACAACGAATCCATCAGCCGCATGCTCGATGTATTCGAGAAGGTCAACCGCGACGTTCCGTTCGACGGCTTGCCGTGGTTTTTCGACCATGCCGAAACCATCACCCCACAGAACATCGAGCGGGTCAAAGCACTGGGCGGCGGCATCGCCATCCAGGATCGCATGGCCTTCCAGGGTGAGTACTTCGTCGACCGCTATGGCGCCAAGGCTGCCGAGCACACCCCGCCCATTGCACGCATGCTGGCCGAGGGCGTACCGGTAGGCGCGGGCACGGATGCGACGCGGGTGTCGAGCTACAACCCGTGGACTTCACTGTACTGGCTGGTCAGCGGTCGTACTGTCGGCGGCCTGGCGCTGTATCCACAAGGCTTGAGCCGTGACACCGCGCTGGAGCTATTTACCCACGGCAGCGCCTGGTTTTCGTCCGAGCAAGGCAAGAAGGGCCAGATCAAGGTTGGGCAACTGGCTGACCTGATCGCGCTGTCGGCCGACTATTTCCACATGGAAACCGAAGACATCAAGGGTATCGAATCGGTGCTGACCCTTGTCGATGGCAAGGTTGTCTACGCCAGTAACGAGTTCGAAAAACTCGGCCCCCCGCCCATCCCCGTGGTGCCGGAGTGGTCGCCCGTGGCGAAGGTGCCCGGCCACTGGAAGCCATCGGCACCGCTGACGACTCAGGTTCATCAATGCGTCGGGGCTTGCGCGGTGCATGCGCACAGTCACGAACGGGCGCGTTTATCGAATGCTCCAGTGAGTGACTTTCGCGGGTTCTGGGGGGCGTTTGGCTGTTCGTGCTTCGCGTTTTAAGTTGAAAAGATCGCAGCCTTCGGCAGCTCACAGGGGAACGCGTTCTCTGTAGGAGTTTCCGCAGGCTGCGATCTTTTGATTTAAGGCCCTACAATGCGAACATCTCCCGCACCGGCCGCCCCATGGACATCGATCTCGCCCGCACCTTCCTGGAAATCGTCCGCCACGGCAGCCTTGCCGCGGCCGCCGAGAAACTCCACGTCACCCAGACCGCGATTACCGCGCGGGTACAGAAGCTGGAAAGTCACCTGGGCAGCACGCTGTTCGTGCGCAACCGTGCCGGTGCCCGCCTGACGCCCAATGGCGAGGCTTTCGTGATCTATGCCAATCAACTGGTGGAAACCTGGGAAGCCGCACGCCGGGATTTGCCCTTGCCCGAGGGGTTCCACGACGTGCTGCACATCGGTGGCGAGGTCAGCCTGTGCAACCCGTTGATGCTCAGCTGGGCCGGCGTATTGCGCGACAGGATTCCCGGCCATGCGCTGCGCATGGAAATCCGCGACGGCGAAAACCTGCTGCGCCAACTGGAGCTTGGGGTGCTCGATGCAGCGCTGGTTTATCAGCCCGAATACTGGCCACGCCTGCAAGTCGAACAGATCCTCGAAGAAAAACTCATCCTCGTGCGCCACCCCGAACGCCCCGAACCCTACGTGTACATCGACTGGGGCCAGCACTTCAGGCGCCAGCACGATGCCGCCCTGCCGGAAAGAGCCAAGGCGGCGCTCAGTTTCAATCTTGGCCCGCTGGGTTTGCAGTACATCCTCGAACACGGCGGTAGCGGCTACTTCCGCACGCGGGTGGTCCAGAGCTACCTGGAAAACGGCATGCTCGAGCCCGTGCCCAAGGCCCCGGAGTTCAGCTATCCGACCTACCTGGTGTACTCACGCGACCGCGATTCGGCAGCTCTACAGCGAGCTTTCGATCTGCTGCGCGAGGTGATCAGCAGCGATGACGACTGGTCACAACGCTGGAACCCGCTGAGCTGATTGCGCCCTGACTTTTGCAAATACCCCCCAATCTCCTGTGGAAGCCAGCCTGCTGGCGATGGATGTCAATGATAACGCGCCCTGTCTGGATGATCGCGTTGTCCGGGCGCTCATCGCCAGCAGGCTGGCTCCCACAATGGGATCGTGGACACGCCAGCAAAAATACAGGGGCAGCTACCAACCAAAACCGCGGGATCGACTAATCTGCTGGAGATAACAATAACGACAGGTGATTGCAGTGAGGCAGACCACCGAAGCATTTCGCGCCCGTTACCGTTGTGACATCCATCCCCGCTATAACCCTTGGCTGCATGGCACCTTCGTGCTGATGTTCGGCCTGGTGGCGATCGGTGTTTTCTGGAGCACCGTGCACCAGGTACAGCCCCTTGAATGGCTGGCGGTGCCGGTGTCCCTGTGGTTGTTCAGTTTCATTGTGTACATGGTGCATCGTCACCTTGGCCATCACAAAAAAAACTTCGCGCGGATGTTCTATGCCCGACATGCCGGCGACCACCACAGCTTTTTCGCCCCCGGCAAAATGACGTATGACAACGCTCGCGACTGGCGCGTCATCCTGTTCCCGGCCTGGCTGATCGTGTTGCACACGCTGCTGATCGCCCTGCCCCTGTGGTGGCTGCTCAAGCCCTTGGACGTCAACGTCGCCGGGCTGGTGGGCGGCTGCCTGGTCCTGGGGTACCTGATCTATGAAGTGTTCCATGCGTGTGAACACCTGCCGCCGCACAACCGGATTACGCGTCTGCCGTGGATCCGCCAGATGCGTCGCCTGCATGAATTGCATCACCGTCGCGAGATGATGCAGCAACGTAATTTCAACATCGTTTTTCCGTTGATGGATTACCTGTTCGGCACCCTCTACTGGGAGCCGGAACCGGAACCGGCCATCGAGGACCTCAAGAGAACGCCCATGACCCGCATGCAGCATCAGATCGACATCGCCGGTAATCCCGTTGCCGTGCTCGCCTATGCCAGCACGGTGACCCGTTGGCCGCAGTGGCATCCATCGTCCCTGCAGATCAACGGCCCGAAGGGGCCTTTGCATGCTGGCGCGCGGTTCGAGGAGGACATCCGCGCCGGTGGGCGTGACGGGCACTTGAGTTGGGTAGTCGATGAGTATCTGCCTGGACGCCGCTGGATTGCCCGGGCCCATGGCGATAATGGCCTGTCGTTGCTGCTGACTTACGAATGCGCGGCCGAAGGTAGTGGCACGCGGTTCGTGCGCACGCTGGAATACCGGTTCAGTGGCCTGGCGATGCGAATGGCCAACCAATTGCTGCTCAAGCGGCGGATCGATCGCGAATCGGCGGCGTCCATGCAAGCGCTTCGCGACACCGCGCAAAAATACCTGGCCCTGTCAGGAGTCCGTGCGTGAGCCGACCGATAAGGTTTCACCATGGGTTACTGCTGCTGATCATCGCCCTCGGCGCTTTCCTGCTATTGATGCCGACCAAAGTGCAGCCCGTAGCCTGGAGCCCAGAAGCCGCGCCGTCCCTCAGCAGCGGCCCGTACGCGGACAACCAGCGCCTCAAGGGCGTGGTACGCGTCGGCGCCGCGGACATCGATGGCCCCGAAGCGCTGCTCCTGGAAAATAATGCACTGATCACCGGGTTGCATGATGGCCGGGTCATTCGCACCAGCCTGGACGGCCAGGACACCAAGGTGTTGACCGATACTGGCGGCCGGCCCCTGGGGTTGGCCCGCCACCCCAATGGGTTGCTGGTAATCGCCGACGCCGTCAAAGGCTTGCTGTCACTGGACGCCCAGGGTCGCCTGGTGGCCTTGACCACCAGCGCCGACGGTGTGCCGTTGGGGTTCACCGACGACGTGGTCATCGATAAACCCGGGCACTATGCCTACTTCAGCGACGCCTCCCGCCGGTTCGGCTACGGCGAGGACCTTGATGCAATCATCGAACATGGCGGCGACGGACGCTTGCTGCGATATGACTTCCAGACCGGCAAGACCACGATGCTGCTGGACAAGCTTGAGTTTGCCAATGGCGTCACCCTGGGTCCGGACGATGCCTTCGTGCTGGTCAACGAAACCGGCGCGTATCGCATTAGCCGCTACTGGTTGAGCGGGTCGAAAGCCGGCACCCATGACCTGTTCATCGACAACCTGCCGGGATTGCCCGACAACCTGGCCTTCAACGGCCGCGACCGTTTCTGGGTGGCGCTGTATACGCCACGCAACGCCTTGCTCGACAAAACTGCGCCATACCCATTTGTGCGCAAGATGATCGCCCGGGCAATGACTGTCCTGCCCAAGCCGGTGGAAAAACGCGCCTTTGTGTTGGGCCTTGACCTTGATGGCAAGGTGATCGCCAACCTGCAGGATGGCAGTAGCGGCAATTATTCGCCGATAACCACCGCGCGCGAGTACGGGGACTGGTTGTATTTTGGCTCGTTGAGAGCGAAAAACCTGGTGCGATTGCCGCTGAGTACGGCGCTGCAATAAAAGGCTAAACCGGTGGGAGCGAGCCTGCTCGCGAAGACTGCAGCGCATACAACATCGATGTCGACTGTCAGGCCCTCTTCGCGAGCAGGCTCGCTCCCACAGGGTTTGTCGTGAATTTGACTACCGCGGATCGGATTCGCCATCGCGCACCGCATTATCAGTTTCTTCACGCACCCGTTCCCGATCGATGTCGGTGCCGTCATCCTGATCCATGGGGATGGCACCCTCGTTATTCGGCAATTCATCAATGCCCGGTTCATCCTCCGGGTTGCCGGCAGTGCGACCGGGGCTCAGGGGTTCGGGATGGGTCGGAATGGGGTCGTAGCCCCCTTGTTCTTCGCTGGGAAATCTTGGATCAGCCATGGGGCACCTCGCCTGTAGCCACGTCATCGGGCTTTGAACATTCGAGGTGCCGGTTAATATCGCCGTTCCAATTATTCAGCCACCGACTGTCGGTGGCTCACCACATGCATCAGGAGGACGACTGGAGCTGTTTGACGATCTTGTCCTTGACCTCCAAACGCTTCGCCTTGAGCCTCGTCACTGCATCATCACTGGATTTGGCTTCCTCTGCCTTTACCACTTCGGCATCCGCCAGCGAGTATTTGTTGATCAGTGAATCCAGTAACGGGTCCTTGGTGCGTTTCTGCTGGATTTCTTCCTTCGTGCAATGCAAATCCTGAAAAAGGTCGTGGGGCACCGGCATGGAACACCTCCGTTTGTTAATCGGTAGCAAACGCGATTGATTGCGTTCGCCAACTATCAGAATGGCCTTGGTTGACCTGTTCTGTCGACCATCTGTCAGACCAGCGGTGCCCGTTCGTCGTCCTGTCGCAAATGCGATAAAACCTTCGCCCCCTGCGCGACCTCCACACTATAACGATCAATTCGATCACCCATGAAAACTGTGTGGAGAAGAACCAATGGAAGGATTTAACCTGCGCCATCTCACCTTGGCCGTCGCCTTGAGCACCAGCATGGGCGCGGCCTTCGCGGCAACCGATAATGACTTTGTCGACAAGGCCGCCGCGGGCGGCATCGCCGAAATCGAAACCAGTCGGTTGGCCCTGGAAAAAAGCCAGTCAGCCGATGTCAAAGCCTTCGCCAATATGATGATCACCGACCATTCCAAGGCCAACGATGAGCTGGTGGCCATTGCGAAAAAGAATGACATTGAAGTGCCGGACAACACGACACTGGTGAAGCAGGCCAAGGAAAAGATCCTCGATATGCGTGACGAGTCTTTTGATTCGGCCTATGCCAACAACCAGGTCAAGGCGCATGAAGACACCATCGAGTTATTTAAGAAACAAGCCAACACCGTGACCGACGACAGGACCAAAGGCGCAACGGAACTCAAGGGTTTTGCGCAAAAAATGTTGCCGGGGCTGGAAAAACACCTGGATATGGCGAAAAAACTTCAGGCTGCCCATCCAGACAAATAGCCCTGATCAAATAAAAAGACCGCATCGGTCGATGCGGTCTTTTTATTTGCGCCAGGCCTCATCGCCAGCGGTGTCGATGCAAAAAAAAAGATCGCAGGCTGCGCCAGCTCCTACAGTGCATGTATAAGCGAATGAAAATTGCTGTCGAACGCGCACAACTATTTCATTCGCTAAATGTCATTGCTTTTGCGTCGTTCATTTTTTCTGGGAATCGGGCGCAACACTCAAGGAGACACGTTCCATGGCGGCACTGCAAACCAGCACTCTCGATGCGATGAAGAACAACCAGGCACAACTGCTCGCCGAATGGAAAAATAGCCTGGAGGCCAGTGGCGCCACGCGTAACCTCAAAGAGAAGGATCTGCAACAGCAGACAGCGGAATTCCTGCAACTGGTGATTTCGGGTCTGCAAAACGGCAATGACCAGAACATCGCAACAGTCGGCTGGGATGAAATTCGCCAGTTCCTCGACAAGCTCTCCCATAGCCGTGCGCTGCTCGGCCAGGATTCGCATCAGACCGCCAGCTTTATCTTCTCGCTCAAGGGTCCGCTTTTTGCCCTGCTGCAGAATCATTACCAGGACAGCCCGGCTTTGTTGGCCGAGCAACTCTGGGAAATTTCCGAATTGCTTGACGCCCTGGGCATGCACACCATTCGCACGTTCCAGAAGTCCCGCGAAGCCGTGATCAAGCGCCAACAGGAAGAACTGCTGGAGTTGTCGACCCCGGTGGTCAAGCTCTGGGACGGCGTCCTGGCCCTGCCGATGATCGGCACGCTGGACTCGCAACGTACCCAAGTGGTGATGGAATCGCTGCTGCAGCGGATCGTCGACACCGGTTCGGAAATCGCCATCATCGATATCACCGGCGTGCCGACTGTCGACACCCTGGTCGCCCAGCACTTGCTCAAGACCGTCACCGCGATTCGCCTGATGGGAGCCGACTGCATCATCAGCGGCGTTCGCCCACAGATTGCCCAGACCATCGTGCACCTGGGGCTGGACCTGCAAGGCGTGGTGACCAAGGCCAACCTGGCTGATGCCCTGAAACTGGCCCTGACCCGGCTGGGACTCTCCGTCAACAAGGCGGACTGAGCCCATGGAGCGCATTCCGATACTGCAAATGGGTGGCTTCCTGCTGGTGACCATCCAGGTGGACATGCATGACCAGCTGGCGCTGACGCTGCAAGACGACCTGTCCGAACGCATCAGCAAGACGTCCGCGCGCGGCGTGCTGATCGATATCTCCGCCCTGGACATGGTGGACTCATTCATTGGCCGGATGATCGGGACCATCTCCGGGCTGTCGAAAATCATGGATGCCGAGACCGTGCTGGTCGGCATGCAGCCAGCCGTGGCCATTACCCTGGTGGAGCTTGGACTGACCCTGCCTGGTGTCAGTACCGCGCTGAATGTCGAGCGCGGGATGAAACTGCTTCACGAACGAGTACGCAACCAATGACTGTGCGCAGCAGCGGCACTCATCCGATTCACATCGAGCAGGACGTCGTCCTGGCTCGGCAACTGGCGCGCAAACTCGCCCAGGATTGCGGCATGCGCCTGATCGACCTGACCAAGCTGGTGACCGCGGTCAGCGAGCTGGCGCGCAACACCATGGTGTACGGCGGTGGAGGCGACATGGACTGGCAAATCCTCGATGAAAGCCCGCGTACCGGCCTGCGGCTGGTATTCCGTGACGAGGGGCCGGGAATCCCCGACGTCAAACTGGCAATGACCGATGGCTGGACCTCAGGTTCCGGCCTGGGCCTGGGCCTGACCGGTGCCAAGCGGCTGGTCAATGAATTCGAACTCGATACTGCGCCGGGAAAGGGTACTCGCGTAACGATTACCCGATGGACATGAACATCGGCGGCTCGATGACCCAAGTGCTGGTCATCGAGGACAACAGCCAGATCGGCCACGCACGACGCACCGCACAGAATCTCGCGCAGGAACACGGCTTCGACGCCACGGATGCGGGGCGGGGAGCGCTGGTCGCTACCGAGCTTGCCAGCAACATTCTCAAGCACGCCAGCCGTGGCGAATTGCACCTCAGGGTCATTCCCCGTGCCAGCGGCGCCGGTATCGAGATGCTCGCCATCGACCGCGCACAGGGCTTCGATTTGCACGCCTGCCTGGCCGACGGTTTTTCCACCGGCGGCACCCAGGGCATCGGCTTGGGTACTGTGTCACGGCAGGCTGAAGTGTTCGATGTCTATGCCGATTCACGGGGTGCCGTGCTGCTCACACGGTTGTATCCCCGAACGGACAAGGCCGCGGACCGACGCATCGGTATCAGCCAGCATTCGTTGCACCAGGATCCCGCTTGCGGTGATACCTGGCACCTGGCATTTGACGGACCGCGCATCAGTGCCCTGGTGATCGATGGTTTGGGGCATGGTGAAGAAGCCGAACGCGCCGCCCGTGCTGGCGAGAAAGCCTACGCAATGCTGCCATTCGACTCGCCGCTGCGGGTGCTGGATGACATTCATCAAGCCATGATGGGCACCCGTGGCGGTGCGGTAGCCATTGCCCAGTTCGACGCTGGCAGCGATGCATTGAAATTCGTCGGCATCGGCAATATCGGCGCCTGCCTGGTCGCACCGGGTCAATCCCGCGGCCTGGCCTCCCATCCCGGCATCGTCGGCGGGCAGTTTCGAAAGGCGCAGCCCTTTGACTATGCTCAGGTGAGCGGACAACTGCTGATCATGTACAGCGATGGCCTGCAGTCGCGCTGGAACCTTGCGGACTACCCCGGCCTGGTGCACCGCCATCCTGCCGTGATTGCCGCCATCCTGCACCGCGATTTCTGTCGTGGACGAGACGATGTCACCGTACTGGTCATAGCCCTGGAGGCAGCCCATGGCTGAAACGCCCATGAGTCAAATCGACGAACAAGCTGCACTGATCGAGCGCTTGCAGGGTGAAGCCGTTGCCCTGCGCGCCGAGCTGGATGAAACCAACCAGGGCGTCCTGGCGCTGTACGCAGAACTCGATACCCAGGCCGAACAGCTGCGCCAGGCCTCGGACCTCAAAAGCCGCTTCCTGTCCTACATGAGCCATGAGTTTCGCACGCCACTGGGGTCGATCCTGAGCATCGCCAGCCTGCTGACCGATGAGCTCGACGGGCCCTTGAGCAGCGAGCAGCACAAGCAGGTGGCCTTCGTCAGTAACGCCGCGCGAGAGCTGAGCGACATGGTCGATGACCTGCTCGACCTGGCGAAGATCGAAGCCGGGCGCATCACCATTTCACCGGCTTGGTTCGATATGTTGGACCTGTTCGCCGCCCTGCGTGGCATGTTTCGCCCGATTGTCGATACCACCGCCGTTGACCTGATCTTCGAGGAGCCTGTGGGCCTGCCCCGCCTGTACACCGACGACAAGAAGCTCGCGCAGATCCTGCGCAATTTCATTGCCAATTCGTTGAAGTTCACCACCCGTGGAGAGATCCGGGTCTCGGCGCAACTGGAAAACCGCGACTACGTACGTTTCGCCGTCAGCGACAGCGGAATCGGTATCGCTCACGAACTGCATGGCGCATTATTCGAAGACTTCTCGCAAGTCGACTCCCCACTGCAAAAACGCCTGCGTGGCACCGGGCTCGGGTTGTCGCTGTGCAAACGCTTCGCGATGTTGCTGGGCGGCGAAGTCGGGGTACAGAGCACACCCGGTGTGGGTTCGACCTTTTTCGTGATCATCCCGCTGGCCATCGCCATGGAGCCTGCCGATGAAACGTGACCTGCGCTTGCTGATCGTCGATGACAACGTTGCCACGCGCTACGCCTTGCGTCGGCGCCTGGAGCGTCACGGTTATGAAGTGCTGGAGTCCGGCACCGGCAGTGAAGGCCTGGAGTTGATCGCCAGCGTGACGATCGATGCCCTGATCCTCGACGTCAACCTGCCGGACATGAGTGGCTTCGACATCGTGCGCAAACTGCGATCGGAACCTGCCACCGCCCTGCTCCCGGTGATTCATGTGTCCGCGGCGTCGATCCAGACCGGCGATATCATCACCGGCCTCGACGCCGGAGCCGACGCTTACCTGATCCACCCGGTGGACCCGGATGTATTGCTGGCGACCCTGCGCACCTTGCTGCGGGTGCGCGAAACCGAGAATGCCCTGCGTGAAAGCGAGGCACGCTTTCGCGAGATTTTCGTCAACGTGTCGGCCCCCATCGCCGTGCTGGATGCACAACTCAAGGTTCACGAATGCAACCATGCGTTTGCCCAACTGATCCAGGACAACCTCGACCCGGATACCCTGCGCCAGTGTTTCGCCGACGACCAGTGCGCGGTCATCGAGGAACTGCGCCTGCGCCTGGCGTATGGCGAGCGCTGGAAAGGCACCTTGAGCATGCGGGTGCAGGGCGAAATTCGCGAAACCGAGTGGCAGATTTCACCCTATCGCACGCCGGCACTGAGCCTGGTGTTCGTCGAGGATGTCACCGAGCACCGTCACCGTGAACGCTCGCACCTGGCGCGCCTGGACGATGCCACGACACAACTGGCCAACGAAGTCGCCGAGCGCGCGCGCACCGAAGCCCAGCTGTTGCAGGTGCAGAAAATGGACGCGCTGGGCAAGCTGACCGGCGGTATTGCCCACGATTTCAACAACCTGCTCACCGGCATCATCACCAGCCTGGAACTGATCCAGAAACGTGTCGCCGAGTCCCGCACCGACAAGGTGTCCTTCTATGCCGAAGCGGCGTTGAACTCGGCCATGAGTGCCGCCTCCCTGACCCACCGCCTGCTCGCCTTCGCCCGTCAGCAACCACTCGATACCCGGCCCGTGGACATCAACGAGCACATCCGCTCCCTCGAGGAATTGCTGGTACGCACTATTGGCGAACGCATTGCCCTCAAGCTTGAACTGACGAGCAAGCCGGCCATTGCGCTGGTCGATCCGATTCAACTGGAAAGCGCGGTGCTCAATCTGGTGATCAATGCCCGCGATGCCCTGCCCCAGGGTGGCAATATCTGGGTCAACACCTATGCCGCCTATTCCCACGGTGACCCCAACCTGGCCGATGGCGCCTATGTCGCCCTGTCGGTGCGCGACGACGGCACCGGCATCGAACACAACGTCATCGATAAAGTGTTTGACCCATTCTTCACCACCAAGCCCCTGGGCCAGGGCACCGGGCTCGGGTTATCGACCATCTACGGATTCGCCCGCCAGTCGGGCGGCGATGCGCACATCCGCAGCGTGGCGCGGCGCGGTACCGAAGTCACCATCATGTTGCCGGCCAGCGCCGACCCCAGCGCCGTCACCGTCGAACCCACGGCGACGCCCGCCCAGGGTGGCGGAGAGCACGTGCTGATCGTCGAAGACATGCCGTCAGTGCGCATGTTCGTTGCCGAAGTGCTGGTGGATGCCGGCTACCGTTGCACCCAGGTGGGCGACATCGAAGGCGCCCTCGAACGCCTGCAGAACGACGAATCCATCGACCTGTTGCTGACCGATGTCGGCCTGCCGCGCATGAGCGGCCGCGAGCTTGCCGATATTGCGCGGGGGTGGCGCGAACATCTGCCGATCCTCTTCATGACCGGCTATGCCGAAACCGCGATCAACCGCCAGGTGTTTCTCGGCGACGGTATGGAAATGCTGATCAAGCCATTCCAGATCAATGAACTGCTGGACAAGGTACGACGCACCCTCGACAGCGCCTGATAGATTCGTCGGAACGCCGCCCGGAGCCGACCTGCTCCCACATTGGAATTGCGAACGCCATAGATCCATTGTGGATGACGGGTGCACCTGGATCCCCTGTGGGAGCGAGCCTGCTCCGGGCGGCGTTCCGACGATTGATCGTTCCCACGCTCTGCGTGGGAATGCCGCCAGGGACGCTCCGCGTTCCGCTGTCGACGCATGACTTGAGCCGTGCACGACGGTGATGCGGGGCGTCACAGGAAGCCCTGTGTGAAATTTGCTGTCGGAGTACATATCCATTGTCGCCGCGATGGGCAATGCCTGCGTTCGGCCAGCGTGGTTAACGGGGCGCCCCAGATCAACAGCAAAGCGAGGCGGCCTTAAAGCCGACCTGACTGTTACGGGTGTACCTGGATCCCCTGTGCGAGCCTGCTCGCGAAGAGGCCCGCAAGAACGACATTGGCTCAAGCCTCACCAAGGACCCTGGCAAGAAACGGCGCCGTCCGGCTCTTTCTGCTCTTGGCCACTTTCTGCGGCTCACCCGCCACCACAACCTTGCCACCCTGATCCCCGGCCCCGGGTCCGATATCGATCACCCAGTCACTCTGCGCCACCACGCGCATTTCATGTTCGACGACGATCACCGTGTGCCCCGCCGTCACGAGGTTGTTCAATTGCTCCAACAAGCGATCGACGTCACGTGGGTGCAGGCCAGTGGTCGGTTCGTCGAGCACGTAGAGCGTCGCCCCGCGGGGGTTGCGCTGCAGTTCCGTAGCCAGCTTGATGCGCTGGGCTTCGCCTCCGGACAACTCGGTTGCCGGTTGGCCAAGGCGCAGGTAACCCAGGCCGATATCGCGCAGCACCTCCAGGGAACGGCGCACCGCCGCTTGTTCGGCGAACACCTCGACGGCCTGGTCCACGGTCAATTGCAGCACCTGGGCGATGGTCCGGCCCTGCCAGGTGATCGCCAGCGTCTCGGGGTTGTAGCGCGCGCCGTGGCAGGTCGGACAGGGTGCGTAGACGCTGGGCATGAACAATAATTCGACGCTGACAAAACCTTCCCCCTCACAAGTCGGGCAGCGGCCCTTGGCAACGTTGAAGGAAAACTGCCCCGCGTCGTAGCCTGCCGCCTGCGCTTCGGGCGTTGCCGCATAAAGCTTGCGCACATTGTCGAACAGCCCGGTATAGGTCGCGAGGTTGGAGCGCGGTGTGCGGCCAATGGGCTTCTGATCGACCTGCACCAGCCGCTTGATCGACGCCAGCCCCGCCGTGACCTGCCCGCCAACGACGGTCGGTGCATCGTCTTCCAGGCTCAGTTCCTCCAGCGGTTCACTGTCGACGCCGGGGCGCCCGAGTTGCGCGCCGACCAGTTCCAGCAATGCCTGGCTGACCAGGCTGGACTTACCCGAACCCGACACACCGGTCACCGCCGTAAAACAGCCCAACGGAAACTCAACATTGAGGTTGTCCAGGTTGTTACGCGTGATGCCTTCCAGGCGCAGCCAGTCGCTGGCCTTGCGCGCGCGACGGGGTTGGCTGACGTGCTCGGCAAACAGGTAGGCGCGAGTCTGCGAATCCCTCACTTCTGCCAATCCCGCCGGTGCACCGCTGTACAGCACCCGCCCGCCATGCTCGCCCGCCGCCGGGCCAACATCAATCAACCAGTCGGCGCGGCGCATGGTTTCCAGGTCATGCTCGACCACGAACAAGGTATTGCCCGCCGCCTTCAAGCGTTGCAAGGCTTCGAACAGCGCCTCACCATCGGCCGGGTGCAAACCGGCCGAGGGTTCGTCCAGTACGTAGATCACGCCGAACAACTGCGAGCCCAGTTGCGTCGCCAGGCGCAGGCGTTGCAACTCGCCGGACGACAGCGTCGGCGTACTGCGCTCCAGGGCCAGGTAACCGAGTCCCAGGTCGATCAAGGTGCTGACCCGTTCCAGCAAGTCCTGGGCGATGCGTTGCGCGGCGAGGCGTTTTTCCACCGAGAGATTCGGCGTGTGGCGCACATCGGGGGCGTTGGCGTGACCACTGGCGCCGTGGGCTACACGCTGTTCGCGGGCCTGACGGGTCTGCAGGTGAGTCAATACCTCTCCCGCCTCATCGCCCTCTTCGAGGTAATGCCGGGCTGCCACCGGCTTTAGAACTTCGGCGACTTGCAGCAGTGGCATCTGCGACAGCTCACCGATGTCGTAGCCGGCGAAGGTCACCGACAAGGCTTCGTGCTTGAGGCGCTTGCCCTCGCACAGCGGGCAAGGACTGCCGAGCATGAAGCGCGAGACGCGCTTCTTCATCAGCGCACTTTGCGAATGGGTGAAGGTGTGCAGGATATAGCGCCGTGCGCCGGTGAAGGTGCCCTGGTAACTCGGCTCCATCTTGCGCTTGAGGGCGACCCGGGTTTCCTGCGGGGTGAGCCCGGCGTAGACCGGCACCGTCGGGGTTTCTTCGGTGAACAGAATCCAGTCACGCTGCTTTTTCGGCAGGTCGCGCCAGGGCACATCGACGTCGTAGCCCAGGGTCACGAGGATGTCGCGCAGATTCTGGCCTTGCCAGGCCATCGGCCAGGAGGCGACGGCACGCTGGCGTATGGTCAGGCTCGGGTCCGGGACCATCAACGCCTCGGTGACCTCGTACACCCGGCCCAGGCCATGGCATTGCGGACACGCGCCCTGTGGCGTGTTCGGGGAAAAGTCTTCGGCGTAGAGCATCGGCTGGCCCGCCGGGTAACTGCCGGCGCGCGAATACAGCATGCGGATCAGGCTCGACAAAGTCGTCACGCTGCCCACCGAGGAACGCGTGCTCGGCGTGCCCCGTTGTTGCTGCAAGGCCACCGCGGGCGGCAAGCCTTCGATGGAATCGACATCCGGCACGCCCACCTGATCGATCAAGCGTCGCGCATAAGGCGCCACGGATTCGAAATAGCGGCGCTGTGCTTCGGCGTACAACGTCGAAAACGCCAGGGACGACTTTCCTGAACCGGACACCCCGGTGAACACCACCAGGGCATCGCGGGGAATGTCGACATCGACGTTCTTGAGGTTGTGCTCCCGGGCGCCGCGCACCCTGACCATGCCGGAGGGAGGGTTTGGGATGCGCTTGTCGGTCATGGGGTAGCCTTGAGTCAAGAAGGTCGCGATACACATGTAGGAGCTGCCGAAGGCTGCGATCTTTTGACTTTGATTTTTGTAAGCAAGATCAAAAGATCGCAGCCTGCGGCAGCTCCTACAGTGAAGAAATGTTTAGCCGTTGAGTACGGTACGAATCGTCCGGGTCAGCGCTTGCGGCCCATAGGGCTTGCTCAGCAAATGGGTATCCGGGCTCAGCTGATGATTGCGAGAGATAATGTCACGGGTGTGGCCCGAGGTGAACAACACCGCCACCGGGGGATTCTGTACCTTGGCCCATGCCGCCAGATCCGAGCTTTTTATCAGCCCGGGCATGACCACGTCGGTGAAGATCAAGTCCACCGCCGCCCCCTCCAGCAACATCTGCATGGCCGCGTCGGCATTGGCGGCGGTGAGCACCTGATAGCCCTCTTCGCGCAGCAGCTCCACGGTTGAAACGCGCACTGCCTCATTGTCCTCGACCACCAGGATCCGCTCGTTCGCGCCCCGTTGCAGCACATCGGCACTGGGTAGTTCACTGTCCATCGAGCGCAGGTTGCGCGCAAAATACATCTGCACCCGGGTGCCCTGCCCAACGACGCTGGCCATCTCGATATGTCCGCCACTCTGCTTGACGAAACCGAACACCATGCTCAAGCCCAGTCCTGTGCCATGGCCATCGGGCTTGGTGGTGAAAAACGGCTCGAACGCCTGCCCAAGCACTTGCGGCGACATGCCCAGGCCACTGTCCGCAACCGTGACCCGCACGTAGTCACCGGCAACGATGCCCTTGCCCAGGCAGAACCCGCGGTCGAGAGTGATATTCTCGGCGCTGAGTTCAATCGTGCCCTCGCCCTCCATGGCATCACGGGCATTGATCATCAGGTTGAGGATGGCGTTTTCCAGCTGGTTGCGATCGACGAAGACCGACCAGGGGTCAACGGGGGTGCTCATGTGAACATGGATGGTTTCCCCCAGCGCACGCTGCAACAGTTCACCCAGGCCATCGAAAATCTGCTGCGCCGTGCAAACCGCCGGAGACAAGGGCTGGCGCCGGGCAAACGCGAGCAACTGCGAGGACAGTTTTGCGCCGCGCTCAACCGCGGCAATGGACGCATTGACCCGGCGCTGCACGTTGGCATTGTCCGGTTCATGACGGGCGAGCAAGTGCAGATTTCCGGCAATCACTTGCAGCAGATTATTGAAGTCGTGGGCCACGCCGCCGGTCAGGCCGCCGATTGCCTCTAGCTTCTGTGACTGGCGCAGTTGCTCTTCTGCCGCCAGTCGCGCTTCGACTTCGTCGGCCACGCGCTGCTCCAGGTTGCGGGTAAACCTGAGCAAGGACTCTTCCGCGGATTTGCGTTCGTGGATGTCGATCAACACGCCGGGGAAACGAAAGGCCTGGCCCTGCTCATCGAATTCGCAGCAGCCGCTGGCGAGCACCCACAGGTAGCTGCCGTCGGGACGTAGCACCCGGTACTCGGCGTTATACGGCACACCGGTCTGTATCGATTGCCTGACTTGTTCCTCAACCCAACTGCGATCATCGGGATGGATATGGGCTTGTGCGAGGTCCTGGGGCAAATTGTCCAGGCTTTGCCCTGGGGGAAAGGAAAACGTGCGGGCGAAGCGTTCATCGCCGCTGAGGGTATTGGCCTTGAGATCCCAGACGAATGAGCCGAGCAAGGCTCCGGCATTGAGTGCCAGGCGTACCCGCTCGTTGTCGGCGCGGTAGGCATTTTCCGCTGCCTGGCGCAGACGTTCGGAAATCACGAATTCGGTGGTGTCGACCACCATCGCCATAACGCCGGCAGGATGCCCGTCATCATCGGCAACCGGGCTGTAGTAAAGGTCCAGCCAGACGTCTTCGGGCACGCCGTCGCGCAGCAACACCAGCTGTTTGTTACGGTAGGACAAGGTCCCCCCCGCCAGGCAGGTGTCGACCACATGCCGGTTGAAGTCGGCGACTTCCGGCCAACCCAGCTCCACCGCGCAACCCAGCAGGTAGGGATGGCGCCCGCCGGCAAATATCGAATAGGCGTCGTTGTAGATCATGTAGCCGGCCCGGCCCCAGAGCATCACCATCGGCAGCGGCGAGGCGAGCATCAGCTGTACCGCGCTGCACAGGCTCCTGGACCAGTTCTCCAGGCTCCCAAGCTCAGTCCGGCTCCAGTCGAACGCACGAATGCGCCCGGCCATTTCGCCGTTCCAGCCGGCACACCCGTGGTTATCTTCTAGAAACGGCATCGACTCGCTCTGCGCCCCGGTAACTGCACCCGTTTGTTTCGAGCTTCGCGGATGACAATGGTTTCATAGAGGGTAGCTGATTCTCGCGGTCTATCTGGAACGACCGAAATCTGTGGCTGGCAAACCCCTCTTTGGAAGAGAGCCCGAGCGTTCAGCCGGGAATACGTTGACTGTGATTCTCGGGCCATCGCAGACATTTTCCAGAAGGTTGAAGGATCAGCGTGAGCTGGTTGAACAGGTGGATATCGGCGTACAAACCGAAGAAGCGATGGAGCATCTCGCCAAACAGGCTGATGTCACCTTCGCCGGAAAAACCGTTGGCATCCAGTGTGACTTCGATGTCGACACCGCGCAGCAGAAAGCCTTTTTCAAAACGCTGCAGGAGGTGGTGCCTGACCTCGACGATGGCCGCCAGGCGCCGCCGGTTCAGTTCGTCGTCCGTCCAGTCATACAACGCCAGTGTGCCACGCAATACTTCAGCATTGTCGAGCATCGGCAGGAAGTTTGAGCCCAGGTGGCTGAGCACTCGCCAGTGGAAGCGGTCGCGGTTCGGCGGGTAACACGGCAATGTGGGTGCGCACAGATTGCGCACCTGCAAACCGATCTTTGAGGTTTGTGCCAGCGTATCGAGCAGTGTGCCTTGCAACGCATTGCGCGGAAGCTGGCCATGGGTGCCGGTCAGGCGCAGCGAAAGGCTTTGGTTCACGTCTAGCCGGTCCTTGTCAAATCCGTCGCCGCCGAGGATCAGCCAGGTGTCATGCAGGCCATTGGTGCCTCGTTTCAAGCGGGTATGGAAATAACGCTCGGGCATCTCATCCCGCAACATGCCGCCCTTGTGGCGGAAACTGCTGAACGGTATGTAGTCCTGGCGGTCGCCATTACTCGACGTAGTGACCTGATCCACCGAATAGATTTCGGTATGACCGTCCTGCAAACGCATGGGGCGAAGCAAGTAGTCGGTTTGTAGCGGCTGCAGTGCCAGCGGGTCGGACTCCAGTGTGAACGCATTGATCACCGGCACCGCATGCAAGCGAATGTGCCCGGTGCTCAGGTTGAACGCTTGCGGCCACGGTTCGCGTAACACCACCTCCAGTTCGAACCATAGATCGCCTGGCTTGATGAGCACAAGCTCCAGTCCACACAGGGTGACGAACATGAACTTCTCGCGGAAGGTGAAATACTCAAGCAACAGCTGATAGCCGCTGAAAGCGCTGTCGCCCTTGGGCCACAATCGATCGTCATCGGCGAACCCCTTGGGCGAAAAATAACCGTCCAGCAGAGTACGACCCGACTGGTCAGGCAGGCGTACATACAAGGCTTGAGCGTTCAGGGTCAGTGCCTGGTGCAGCGCACTGGCCAGCGATGCGTCGGCATTGAGGTACAGCGGCAGGCGACTCAGGTCCATCTCGTTCCAGGTGCTCATCGCTCCGCGGGCGAAGCGCAAGCGCAGCACTGAACGCCCGTCCGGCTCGTGGGCCAGACGCACAGACTCCAGGGCGAGTGGCCGCAGTGTCAGGTCCTGGGTGGTGGTGTATCGGCAACGGGTGCGCTGCACACCGATGGGCTGCGACAGCACTTCAAAACCAGTTTCGATCAACTCGTTGCGCTTCATCTTCCCCAGCTCCGGTGCCAACTCGACTATCGAGAGCGACGGAATGGTGCGCAGGTAATGCGGCCACAACAGACTGACCAGGCCTTCGGTCAGCTCCGGCAGGTCATCGTCAAGCTTTTCGCGCAAGCGTCCCATCAGGAAGGCAAAACCCTCGAACAGGCGTTCCACAGACGGGTCACGAGCGCCCTGCTTGTCCAGATTCAGTTGCGCCGCCCGGTCTGGAAAGGCTTCGGCAAACTCCTTGCCAGCCTCACGCAGATAGCGCATCTCGGCGTCGAAGTAATGCAGTGTCAGATTGTCCTTGCTCATAAAAAGATTCCTGAGTCGCGCTCGCCAAGGCATCGGGCAAACAATTTGTGCATTGTCATTTTTTAAACCTCCCGTTTTGTGCTGCCGCCGCCCCTTCAGCCAGGAAGATCTGCGCCGGCAACTTAAAGCCACGCAACTTCAGCAACGCCAACGGCCCCGCCCCCAGTTCGGTGCGTAAATACCAGGTCAGGCCAATCCCATCGGGCGCCTTGAGCACCACACGAAAACGGCTGTCGCCGTCGTCCAGCGGCGTGACCTGGGCTTGTTCCAGCAGGCGGATCAGGCCCCAGGTGCCCGCGTAGTCGCCGAACAGCCGTTCGTTGGCCTGCACGCTGGTCCAGGTCAGGCTCGCGCCGGGGTATTGGCTGCGACC
>NZ_JBXAHO010000050.1:0-38691 GCF_058795195.1 Pseudomonas sp. GW823-FHT06B06
AGCGCGGCTAAACCGGCGTCCTGCCGGTTTCCCCACTGCGCAATGCCTGCGTTCGGCCATCGTGGTTAACGGGGCGCTCGCGATCAACAGCAAAGCGAGGCGGCCTGACAGCCGACCTGACTTTTACGGTTGTACCTGAATGTCGAAACCCTATAGCTGCGGCGTGACCCTCACTCGAAGGCGCTCCGGTAGGCAAACAGACCAGGCATGCCGCCGGTCATCACAAACAGCAGATTGCTGCCCGCCGGGTAATCACCCCGACGTACAGCCGCGAGCATCCCGGCGAAAGCCTTGCCACCGTAGACGGGATCGGTGAGCAAGCCTTCCTGGGACGCCAGCAGGCGTACCGCTTCGAGCATCGCTTCGGTCGGCGCGCCATAGGCATCTCCGCGTTGGCTGCCATCCACGCGAATCGAGTGGTCGGCCAGCGTCGTGGACCGGTCAAGTAGCTGTAGGACCTGTCGGGTTTTTTGCAGGGTCGTGGTCGTGGCCTGTTCCTCCGTCGCCAGCACCGAGTAGCCGAGGATTTGCGTCGAGGCGCCAGCCAGGGTGACGCCGGCCAATAACCCTGAATGCGTGCCGGCGCTGCCATTGGGCACGATGATTTGCTCGAAATGCATATCCAGCGCCTCCGCCTGGCGCAGGATCTCGCCTGCGCAGGCGGCATAACCCAGGCTGCCCCGAGGGCTGGACCCGCCGAGGGGCATCACGAAGGGCCTCTTGCCTTGGCCCTTGAGCGTGTCGACCAACTGCGTCGCGTAGGCATCGGGCAAGACACCCCGAGCCAGCCGATGGACCTTCGCGCCAAACAAGGCATCCAGCAGCACATTGCCGTTGTGGCAAAAGTCGTCATCGGTGCGCACGGCCGAGGGTGTCAGGATCAGCTCGCAGGCGAGGCCATGACGGGCCGCCACGGCCGCGGTCAGTCGTGCGTGATTGGATTGCAAACCGCCCCAGGTCACCAGTGTGTCGGCGCCTTCGGCCAAGGCTTCGCCGAGCAGGAACTCCAGTTTGCGCAGTTTGTTGCCACCGCCGCCAAGACCGGTCAGGTCGTCGCGCTTGACGTAGAGCTGACAGCCATTGAGTTCGGGCAAGTCGCTCAAGCGGGACAGTTTCTGTATCGGGGTCGGGCCTTCGAGCAGTGCGACCCGTGGGTAGGCGGCCAGCGCGGCATCAAGATGATTCAAGTCGTGGGGCATGAAGGTTCGCTCGTGGAGTGAAGGAATTTGAACGCCATCGACCACTGTAAAAAGCTCTGGTTCGAAGATATACCACCGGCAAGGAATTACAGTTGATACACCGTGTAATGAATGCGTGCATCTCTAATACAGATGTCATCGATCTTGATAAATCGTTTCACGAGATATATTGACGCGAGATAAGGTCTGCCGCATTCGCCTGCGGAGTACCTGGTCCCATGAATTATGCCGAGCGCAATCTTGCCTATTGGCGTCGCAACCTGGCTGTTTGTGTATTCGGCTCGTTCACCACATTGGTGAGCCTGAGCATGCTGTTGCCGTTCCTGCCGCTCTATGTGCAGCAACTGGGCGTCACTGAGCAGGCCGATGTGGTGCAGTGGTCCGCGGTAGCGTTCGGCGCGACATTCTTTGGCACGGCGATCACTGCACCGCTCTGGGGCCGCTTGGCTGATCGTATTGGGCGTAAACCGATGCTGGTCCGCGCGGCCATCGGCATGGCGATCGTGATGTCGCTGATCGGGCTGGCGCGGGACGTTACCGATCTGGTGGCGCTGCGCCTGATCGCCGGGCTCATCGGCGGTTATGCCTCGGCTTCGATCGTGATGATCGGTTCCCAGGTGCCACGGGAAAAGGCCGGTTGGGCACTGGGCGTGCTGTCGACGGGGGCGTTGTCCGGCAATTTGATCGGGCCGCTGGTAGGTGGATTCCTCCCGCAGTGGGTAGGTATCCGTGGCACTTTTTTTGTTGGCGGCGCGATGATCGCCGTGGCGGCGATCACCACCATCGTGCTGATTCGTGAGTCGTTCGATCGTAGTTCGGACGGGGCCCGACGCGCCAAAAAAATCCCGGTCGAAGGTGCCGGTTCTCGGTGGCCGATCATTGGCGCACTGCTGATGACGGCAATGATGGTGCTGCTGGCCAACATGTCGATCGAACCGATCATCACTGTCTACATCGGTCATCTGGGCGTGGCCCTTGATGATCAGGCGCAGATTGCCGGCGTGGTAATGGCCTGTTCGGCGCTGGGCAGCATCCTGACTGCCGCCAGGCTGGGGGCACTGGCCGATCGAGTCGGCAGCTGGAATGTGATCATCGGATGCCTGGTGCTGACGGCCATCGTCATGGTGCCCCAGGCATTCGTTACGCAGTGGTGGCAACTGGCAGTGTTGCGCGCCCTGATGGGCATGACCATAGCCGGGCTGCTGCCGGCGATTGCCAAGCTGATCCGGCAATCGGTCGAGGACCACGACAGCGGAAGAATCCTTGGCTATCTGCAATCGGCACAGTTCTCCGGGCAGGTGATCGGGCCCCTGATCGGTGGCCAGATCGGCGCCCATTTCGGGTTGCACCACGTGTTCCTGGTGACTGCCGCGCTGCTGGTGTTGTGCGCCGGAATCAATGGCTGGGTGAGAAGTGAAGCGGGAATCCAAAGTAGTAAATTCACCAAAAGCGATCAGCCGGATCATTAATGATCATTTTACATGATCATCTGCCGGGCATAGGTTTAAGGGGCACAGATACCGCAGCCAGTGGCGGATCGAGTCTGAATCTGAGGCTGTGGAACAACAATAACGCTACCACTGCTACACGGAGTCAACGTGAACCATGCAACCGAATCAGCCAGAATCCGCAACCATCCCCGGTATAAGGAGCTGGTCTCGCGGCAGCGAACGTTCGTCGCCAGCCTGACCGCGGCAACCCTTGTCCCGTACTTCACGTTCATCCTCGTTGCCGCCTTCGCGCCCCAGTTGCTGGCGACGAAACTTTCCGCGACCAGCATCATCAGTATCGGTTGGCCTTTAGGTGCCGTGTTCATCGTCGGGGCCTGGTTGTTCACCGGGCTGTACATCCATCGCGCCAATGGTGAATTCGATGACCTGACCGCAGAAATCCGCGCGGGGGGCATCGTATGAAGCGCCTCCTCATGAACCTCATCCTTCCCGTCCTGCTCTGTGTATTTGCGGCTCGCGCCATGGCCGGTGACGTCATCCAGGGCGTCGAGAAACAGCCGATCAACATCACCGCCATCAGCATGTTCCTGGTCTTCGTCGTGACAACCCTCGGCATCACGTACTGGGCCGCCTCAAAAACCCGATCCATGGATGATTTCTACACCGCCGGCGGTGGCATCAGCGGCTTCCAGAACGGGTTGGCACTGGCCGGTGACTACATGTCGGCGGCGGCGTTGCTGGGGGTCACCAGCATGATCTTCTTCAACGGCTTCGATGGCGTGCTGTACTCGATCAGCTTCTTTGTTGCCTGGCCCTTGCTGTTGTTTCTGTTCGCCGAGCGCATCCGCAACCTGGGGCGTATCACCATCTCCGATATCGCTTCATTCCGCCTCGATCAAAACCGCATCCGCACGATGACGGCCTTCGGTTCGTTGACGGTGGTGTGCTTTTACCTGGTGGTCCAGATGGTGGGAGCAGGGCAGTTGATCCAACTGCTGTTCGGTCTGCCGTACAACTATGCGGTGGTTGCCGTGGGGCTGTTGATGGCGGTCTACGTCACCTTCGGCGGCATGGTCGCCACCACCTGGGTGCAAATCATCAAGGCCGGTTTGCTACTGGTGGGCGGGACGCTGCTGGCATTCCTGGCGCTGAGCAAGTTCGGCTTTTCCTTCGACCTGTTGTTTGAAAAAGCCGTGGCCGCGCACCGTGATGGCGAGCGGATCCTGCTGCCGAGCAAACTGGTGGCCGACCCGCTGTCGCTGATCTCATTGGCGCTGGGACTGGTATTTGGCACCGCAGGGCTGCCGCATATCCTGATGCGCTTCTTCACCGTGCCGGACGCCAGGCAGGCGCGTAAATCGGTGTTCGTCGCCACGGGCTTCATCGGCTTTTTCTACCTGATCGTGGGCGTGCTGGGCCTGGCGGCCATCGTGATCGTCGGGCAAGACCCGGCCTTCTACGAGTCCGGCAATCTGGCGGGCAAGCTGATCGGCGGCAGTAACATGCCGGTGATGCACCTGGCCAAAGCCGTGGGTGGCGACCTGTTGCTGGGCTTCATTTCCGCCGTGGCGTTCGCGACGATCCTGGCGGTGGTGTCGGGGCTGACCATGGCCGGCACATCGGCGATCTCCCATGACTTGTACGTGATGGTGGTCAGGAAGGGTAAGGCCGAAGCCAAGGACGAACGCCGCGTTTCGCGCATTGCCTCGGTGGGCATTGGCATCGTCGCGGTGGTGCTGGGGATTCTGTTCAAGGATCAGAACATTGCCTTTCTGGTCGCGCTGACGTTCGGCGTGGCGGCCTCGGTCAACTTCCCGATCCTGGTGCTTTCGATGTACTGGAAAGGGTTGACCACACGGGGCGCGCTGATTGGCGGTGTCGCCGGGCTGGTGAGTGCGGTGGGGCTGGTCATTCTTTCGCCGGCGGTGTGGGTCAAGGTGCTGGGCAATGCCGAGGCGATCTTCCCCTATGACTACCCGGCGATCATCTCGATGAACGTGGCATTCCTGTTCACCTGGCTGGGCTCGGTGACTGACCGCAGCCGTGGCGCGGTGCTCGAGCGCGAGCGTTTCGATGATCAGTTGATCCGCGCCCAGACCGGGCTCGGCGCCGCGCAGGCGGTCAACCACTAAGACCTTCGCGGTCCATCCTTTCCTGATTTGCGCATTCTGTAAAAGGAGTCAGCCATGCAACTACGCGACAATGGCCTGAGATTTTCACCCATCACCGTTGCCCTGCACTGGGTCGTGGCGATTTCGCTGCTGGCGATTTTCGGCCTGCAACTGTGGATCGGCCACGCCTCCAGCGAGGCGCAGCAACTGGCGCTTGTCCGGGTACAAAACCTGCTGGGGCTGATTCTGTTCCTCGTCTCGTCCTACCGGTTCTGGGCGCGGATCACCTCCTATCATCCGCTGCCGGTAGGCACGCCGAACCCGATCGAAGTGATCATCAGCCGTTCGGTGGCGGTGTCGCTGGCCTTGGCGATGGTGCTGTTGCCGATCGCGGTTTGGGCTTCGCGGGCCGCCGCCGGCGAGGTGCTGCAACTGCCCGGCGGATTATGGATTCCGTCGCTCCTGCCGGTTAACCCCACCTTGAAGCATGTGGTCGATGTGCTGTTCGCCATTGGCGCCTCCGCGTTCCTCGCAGGGCTCGCGCTGCATGTTTTCGGTGCCGCGAAAAATCACTTTCTCCTGAAGAACAACACGCTCAAGCGGATGCTTGGCAAACATGTGGAGCTGTGAGTCATGAAACAGGACAAAAACGTTTTTTCGGGTAATGTCGTCACCCGGCTCTGCGGCGTGAACTACCCGATCTTCCTCGGCGGCATGGCCGCCATTTCCGGCCCGCAACTGGTCGGGGCCGTGGCCAACGCCGGGGGCATGGGCGTGCTCGGTGGCTTGCGCCTGCCACCTTTGGCCTTGCGTCGTTGGATCGAGGAAACACGGGCACTGACCGACCAGCCCTTCGGGGTGAACCTGGTGCCGCAGTTCGGCGGGCCGGATGTGTTCGAAGCGCAGTTCCAGGTGATCCTCAAGCAAAAGCCCAGATTGCTGTCGCTGTTCTATGCCGAGAAATATGCCGCCGACATGATTCCCCGGGCGAAAGACGCCGGGCTGCTGGTGATGGTGCAAGCGGGGTCGGTGGAGCTGGCTCGCATCGCCATCGCCCAGGGCGCGGACATCATCATTGCCCAGGGCAGTGAAAGTGGTGGGCACCTCAATCGCGGCACGATCGGCATCATGCCGTTGTTGACGTCGATCCTGGCCGTCGCCGAGGGCAAGCCGGTGCTGGCGGCCGGCGGTATCGTCCACGGCGATGATGTGCGCGCACTGATGTCGCTCGGCGCGTCAGGGGTGGTGGTGGGCACGGCGTTCATTGCCACCGACGAGTCCAACGCCCATCCGCTGTACAAAAAGAAGATTGTCGAGGCGACTACCGATGACACGGAGTACCGCACCGGCTATTCGTTCGGTTGGACCTACGGCACGCCGCACCGGGTGATTCCCAATCGGGACAAGTGGAATCTGCTGCGCTTTATCGGCGGCGGGGCCCGGGCGATTGACAAGCCACGGATGGCGCAGAAGCTGTCGCTGTATGCGGGGCAGGGGGTGGGCAAGATCCACAGTGTCGTGCCGGCGGCCGAGCGGGTGGCGGAGCTGGCGTGCGGGCTGGATCAGTTGTCTGTAACCGAGAGAAAGGTCACGGACTACGCTGCGACAGGACGGTTCCTGAACGAGCAGAGAAGGACACTCGGCTGGCAGTGAACCATGTGGGAGCGAGCCTGCTCGCGAAGGCGACAGCACATCCAGAATGGATGTCGACTGAACCACCGCTTTCGCGAGCAGGCTCGCTCCCACAGTGGTTGCCGATGTAGTTCAAGCCACCGCCGGCCGGGCGATCTGTTGTTGCGCCAGGCCGATGAACGCGCTCATCGCCGAGGTGATCATCGTGTCGTTGCGGCGGATGAACACCGTGGAGACATTGGCGAATTCCGCTGGCAGGGTGTGGCAGCGGATGGCATGGCGCACGCTGCAGTTTTCTGCGATGGCCTTGGGCAACAGGGTCACGCCCATGCCCGCCGCCACGCACGACAGGATGCCGTCGAGCGTGCCCAGTTCCATGATCTGGTTGGGCACAAGACCCACCTGGTAGAACCAGTTCTCCAGGGTCGAGCGATAGAAGCAGCCGGTGCGGAACACCAGCACGGTCTGCTGGGGCATTTTCTCGATCAACGCCGGCAACGTTTCGAACTGGCTGCTGCTGACCAGCACCAACTCTTCGCAAAACACCTCTTCCTGGGCCAGCGCCGAGTTCTGGTGAAAGCCGCCGACGAAGGCACCGTCGAGGCGATGGGCTTCAATGGCCTTGATCAACTCGACCGTGGTGCCGGTGAGCAACGACAACTGCACGTCGGGATACTGCTCGCGGTAGCGGGTCAGCACTTGCGGCAAGCGAATGGCAGCGGTGGTCTCCATCGAGCCGAGCCTGAGCAGGCCGCTCGGGCTGCCGGTGTCCATCAGGGCGCTGCGGCTCTCGTCGGTGAGTTGCAGGATGCGCCGCGCATAACCGAGAAAGGTCTCGCCCGCCGAGGTGAGTACCACGCCTGATTTCTTGCGGATGAACAGTTCGCGATTGAGTTCGGCTTCCAGTTCCTTGACGCGCATGGTGACGTTGGACTGCACGGTATTCACCTGCAACGCGGCGGCGGTGAAGCTGCCCAGTTCGGCCACGGCGCAGAAAATCTTCAGTTGGCGCATTTCCATTTGTTGTCACCATCTATCAGTAGAAGTGATCGCAGACATGCTTAACGATCACTTTACGGCCATTTCTGGTGATTAGTAAAGTGACTAAAACCCCCTGATGAGTGAAGGTCGGCCCATGACACTGATTTCGACAATCGACCATGTCTTCGCTGGAGGCCTGGCGGTATTGCAGCCTGAAGGGCAGCGCACGGGCATCTTCAAGCAACGCCAGGCAGGCCCGGTGCGCGTGGAGTTACAGGGGATCGTCGGCGACCAGCACGGCGACACCCGGGTGCACGGCGGGCCGGAAAAAGCCGTGCATCAGTATGCGGCGCAAAACTACCAGCGTCTGGCGCAGGCCTTTGCGCCCAGTGCCGCGCATCTGGTCGCGGGGAGCCTGGGGGAGAACATTTGCGCATTCGGGCTTTCGGAGCTCAACGTGCACATCGGCGACGTGTTCCGCATCGGCAGCAGCTTGCTGCAGGTCTCCCAGCCGCGCAGTCCCTGCTGGAAGATCAACCATCGTTTCGATGCCGAGCACATGTCGATGTTCGTCGCCCGGGAACGAATCACCGGCTGGTATTACCGGGTGCTCGAGCCGGGCTGGCTGCAAGCGGGGGACCGCATTGAATTGCTGGAACGGCATAACGAACGGTTTTCCATCGACCAGTTCTGGCAGGTGCAATTGGCGCACCGGCCGCTGATCGACGATTTGCTCGCGCTGGCGGACAGCGTCGGCCTGGCCGCGGACTGGAAGCGCCGCCTGGGCGAGCGGGCGAAATGGCTGCTTCATAAAATATGATCCATAAGATCATTAATCATCATTTTACATGATTTGTCGGCGGGCCTACCTTGGCCATGTCGGGAGCGCTCAACGCCCCGGCCTGACAACAACAAGAGATGGCTCTTATCCACCACCAGGGGACAACCCGCCATGAGTACCCAGCCTGCAGACATCGCACACTATATTCACGGTCGCCTGACACCCGGCACTTCCAGTCGCTCGCAGCACGTCACCAACCCCGCCACTGGTGTGGTGATCGGCAAGGTGGCCCTGGCCAGTGCCTCGGACGTCGACGCCGCGGTGCAGTCGGCCGCCGTCGCCTTTCCCGCCTGGTCGGCGACACCGCCGCTGCGCCGCGCGCGCATTCTGTTCAAGTTCCTCGCGCTGCTCAACGAGCACCGCGACACCCTGGCCCGGATGATCACCACCGAACATGGCAAGGTCTTCACCGATGCCCAGGGCGAAGTGACGCGCGGCATCGAGGTTGTCGAGTTCGCTTGCGGCATCCCGCAATTGCTCAAGGGCGACTACACCGAGCAAGTCTCGACCAACATCGATAACTGGACCCTGCGCCAGTCCCTGGGCGTGGTGGCCGGTATCACGCCCTTCAACTTCCCGGTGATGGTGCCGATGTGGATGTTTCCGGTGGCCATCGCCTGCGGCAACACCTTCGTGCTCAAGCCGAGCCCGATCGATCCTTCGCCCTCGCTGCTGATCGCCGAGTTGTTCAAGGAAGCCGGGTTGCCGGACGGTGTGTTCAACGTGGTGCAGGGCGATAAGGAAGCGGTGGATGCGCTGCTCGATCACCCTGAAGTCAAGGCCGTGAGCTTTGTCGGCTCCACGCCAATCGCCAACTACATCTACGAGACCGGTGCTCGCCACGGCAAGCGTGTGCAGGCGTTGGGCGGGGCGAAGAACCACATGGTGGTGATGCCTGATGCCGACGTCGAGCAGGTGGTCGATGCGCTGATCGGGGCGGCTTTCGGTTCTGCCGGCGAGCGCTGCATGGCGATCTCGGTAGCGGTGTTTGTCGGTGATGTGGCCGACAAGGTCATCCCGAAACTGGTGGAACGCACCCGCACGCTGAAGATCCTCGAGGGCATGAACCTGGCCGCCGAAATGGGCCCAATCGTTTCGCGCGTGGCGCACCAGCGCATCACCGGCTACATCGAGCAAGGCATCGCTGAAGGCGCCGAGATGCTGGTCGACGGCCGTGACTTCGATGGCTCGCAGGCCGGCGCCGATTGCGCCGGGGGCTTCTGGCTCGGTGGCACAATATTCGACCATGTCACCCCCGCGATGAAGATCTACCAGGAGGAAATCTTCGGTCCGGTGCTGGCGTGCATACGGGTCAAGGATTTCGCCGAGGCGGTCGATCTGGTCAATGCCCACGAATTCGGCAACGGCACCGCGTGCTACACACGCGACGGTCATATCGCCCGTGAATTCGCGACCCGCATCCAGGTGGGCATGGTCGGCATCAACGTGCCGATTCCGGTGCCGATGGCGTGGCACGGCTTCGGTGGCTGGAAGCGCTCGCTGTTCGGTGACATGCACGCCTATGGCGAAGAGGGCGTGCGTTTCTACACCAAACAGAAATCGGTCATGCAGCGCTGGCCGAACAGCATTGCCAAGGGCGCCGAGTTTGCCATGCCGACCTCCAAGTAGACCTTCACGCGCTTTCGGGTTGGAGGGTGTGCAGGCGCGGGCTTGCACGCTGTCCATTGTCCCAGGGGGCGGCTGTGCCTTTTCTCAACGGCGGCTTGCTCCCATTTTCTTGCCCAAGGTAAACCGCGATGCCATTGCTCAAGTTCGACATCATTCAAGGCCGTAGCGACGAACAGCTGCGCACTTTGCTGGAGGTGGCGCATCAGGCCATGGTCCAGGCGTTCGAGGTGCCCGCTAGTGATCGCTACCAGAGCGTGACGCAACACCGGCCGGGGGAGTTGGTACTGCACGACACGGGGTTGGGTTACTCGCGATCGGACAATGTGGTGTTGCTGACGCTGATTTCGCGTCCGCGCCCCCAGCAGCAAAAAGTCGCGTTCTACCGCTTGCTGGCCGAGCAGCTGCACGCCGAGTGCGGCCTGTCGCCTGACGACCTGATCGTTTCACTGGTGGAGAACACCGACGCGGACTGGTCGTTCGGTCGTGGCCGCGCGCAATTTCTGACTGCAGAGCTCTAGCGTTCACTTTCATTCATCAGGCCCAGGTGCTGCCATGTCCAATCCACTGTTGTCCCTATTGAACATCCAATGGCCGATCATTCAGGCGCCGATGGTGGGCGTCTCCACACCCCGTCTTGCGGCGGCGGTGTCCAATGCTGGCGGGCTGGGTTCCATCGGCATTGGCGCGAGCAACGTCGAGCAGGCGCGGGCCCTGCTGCGCGAGACGGCGGCGCATACCGACAAACCCTTCAATGTGAATGTGTTCTGTCACCAGCCGGCTGTCCGGGACACCTTGCGGGAATCCAGGTGGTTGCAATTTCTGGCAGGGTTTTTCGCCGAGTTTGGCGCCGAGACACCGGTGTCGCTGCGGGAAATCTACACCTCGTTCGTCGAGGATGCCGACATGCTGCAGATGCTGCTGGAAGAAAAACCGGCGGTGGTCAGCTTCCATTTTGGCCTGCCGCCACAACCGGCCATCGATGCACTCAAGGCCGCTGGCATTCTGCTGCTGTGTTCCGTGACCAGCCTTGCCGAAGCGTTGGCGGCGCAGGACGCGGGGGTGCATGCCCTGGTGGCACAGGGTTACGAGGCGGGTGGGCATCGCGGGGTCTTCGATCCGCGGCAGGATTTGCAGATGGGCACCTGCGCTTTGGTGCGTGTACTGGTCGATGCCTGTCGTCTGCCATTGATTGCCGCGGGCGGCATCATGGACGGCGCAGGCATTAACGCGGTCATGCGGTTGGGCGCCAGTGCCGCGCAGTTAGGCACGGCATTCATTCTCTGCCCGGAATCGTCGGCGAACGGTGCCTACCGCGAAGCGCTCAAAGGCCCGCGCGCGCATCAGACGCACGTCACCAGCGTCATTTCCGGCCGCCCGGCCCGGGGCATGGTCAATCGCAACTTCACCAGCCTCGAAGGGGCAGGCATCGAAATGCCGGACTACCCGCTCACCTATGACGCCAACAAGGCGCTTAATGCCGCGGCAGCGGCCCGGGCCAATAGCGATTTCGCCGTGCAATGGGCTGGGCAGGGGGCACCATTGGCTCGGGAACTGCCGGCCGCGGCGTTGGTGAAGCTGCTCGCGGCCGAGATGCAATCCTGAGTGCGGGCTTGTCATGGTTTTGTTGTAACTTGGGCGCCGGGACTGAATCGGTTTGCAAGGGAAGAACCATGACATTGACGGCCGAAAAACTGGTTGGCATCGCAATGACCAACCCGATCAACGTGCAATTGTCCTCACGCTTGCCAGCGCTTGGACTTGATCAATGCATGCTCACGGCAGGTTGCCTGTTCCAGGCGGTATGGAATCAAAAGGCACAACGAGATCCTGGCTGGGGCATCAAGGATTACGACGTTTTCTACTTTGACCCCGACCTGTCCTGGGAGGCCGAGAACGAGGTTATCCAGCGGGCTCAAGATGTCTTCCAGGACCTTGGGGTCAACGTCGAGCTCAAGAATCAGGCGCGCGTGCACCTTTGGTATCACCAGCGCTTTGGCGGGACTTACCCCAGGCTTGAATCGGCCAGGGACGGGATTGATCGCTACCTGGTGGCGGGTACTTGTATTGGTCTGGACGTTGTCACCGGCGAGGTCTACGCCCCCTACGGGTTGGCGGATGTAGAGCAGGGCTTGTTGCGTATCAATCCGGCAAACCCCAGGCCTGACTTGTTTGAGCAGAAGGCGAAGAGTTATCAGGTTCGCTGGCCTTGGTTGAGGGTTGTGTAAGGCGTGCCTGTCCGCGTTGTGATCGATGATGGTTCCCACGCTCTGCGTCACTGTTGCGCACGGCTCAGGTCATGCGTCGTCAGCGGAACGCGGAGCGTCCCTGGCGGCATTCCCACGCAGAGCGTGGGAACGATCAACGTGTTCGCTTGAAATCAGGCCGCCTCGCTTTGCTTTTGATCGCGAGCGCCCCGTTAAACCACGATGGCCCATCGCGACGACCCCTGTAGGAGCGAGCATGTCGAATCGTCGCACCGTCGCGATGGAGGTCAACGATGACGCGGGAAGCCTGACACCCCGGGGGCTCTCAGGTTTTTCGTGAGCGAGCTCGCTCCTGCAGAAAGGGCGAAACCATAAGCAGCCGTTACCGCAGCAATGGATATGTACGCCAAAAGAATCCAGCAAAAATAGCCTGGGTGGTTTCTCCCATCGAGTGCCGTCAGGCTACAAAGGCCGATACCTGGACGAGGTTGTTGTCCTGGGCTGCCGCAACAAGGTGCAAAGGCACATGCGGTTGCTCGACGGGGGAGGAGATTTCAATGCTTCCCACAATATGCACTTGTCGCTCGCTCAGTCCGGTCGACTCTAGTTCCTTTGCCTTAGCCATTCTCGCGTGGTTCGCTGCGATTTCGTTGAGAGTTGACACGTTACATCTCCGGTGACTGACCAAGCGTTTTGCTGGAGTCCTTTAGCGTTGATTGGATGGCCATCGCGTCAGTTTTATGTCGTTCGCGATGGCTAACGCGGGCCGGTGCAATCCCCACGCCAGAGAAGGCCGGGATTACCCCTGGCGATTTCATTTGCGACGAAAGGTTATCGGCCTCGGGTTAAAACACGATGCCGAGCTTTACGCCGTACTCGTCCCGGGTCTGCTTGTCGAAGTCGGTTAGCTGAAATTGACCGTCCAGGTCGTATTTGAAGCGGTTGTAGTAAAGGCTGGCAATCACCGGAATCGATCCCTCCTGGTTGAACAGCCAGCTCAGTTCGACAAATGGATTGGTGGTGTCCTTGAGGTCCTGTTCCTCGCTGTCCACGTTGTGGATTTCCAGCTGCGCATTTCCGTTGATGACCTTGCGAACGCCAGCTTCCAGGCGCAAGGTTGAGGTGCTGAAGGCGTGGTTGTAGCCGGCTGCGACTTTAGCGAAGGGAGTGCGATTGGTGAGATTGATGTCGTATTTGTGGAAATCCGGGTCATAACGGTTCCACTTATAGCCTGCTCCGATCAAAACGTCGAAAAAATTGTCGGCATCCAGGGCCATCCTCCAGCCCAGGTCCAGGTCGGCCTGGCCATCGGTGACGCGTTGATGCTTTTCTTCGGAGTACTGCCCGGTGATTTCTGCCTGATACACAAGGCCGCCCCGGCCCGTCATCTTGTTGCCGAAGTTGAGGAACAGTCCTGCTTCGGGAATATGCTCGGAACTGCTGGTCCTGCGGCCTGTAAACTCCAGCTCGCTGTAGCTTCCCAGCAGGCCGACGGAAAAAACAGGGTTTTCAGAAGGTGTTGCGCCAGCGAATGAGGGGGCGACGCCCGCCAGGAGGGAGGTGACAACAGCAGCAAGACTGGTTCTATTCATGAGAACTCCATCAGCGTACTAGGGTCCGAGACGGACCTGTCACTAACAACAATAGTCGGTTTTGGTACAACGTATGACCGGTCGTCGGTGAGTTCTCGAAAAAGATGGCAATTGGCCTTGGTGTCATCTTTTTGTCGTCCATGAGTGCGACTTTGCGGGGTTGCCGTGCGGATCCTTGTCCGACGAACTGCACTTCTGCTCTTTCGATATGTGGCCAGTGCGGGCACAATGCGCATCCTTTTTTTGGCTGGCCTTGCCGGAGGCCTCGAAATGATCAAAACGCCGTACTACCTCATCGATAAGCAAAAGCTGCTGGGCAACATGGAAAAGATTGCCTACGTGCGCGAGCAGTCCGGGGCCAAGGCCCTGCTGGCACTCAAGTGCTTCGCCACCTGGTCGGTGTTTGACCTGATGCAGCAATACATGGATGGCACCACGTCGTCGTCGCTCTACGAACTCAAGCTCGGTCGGCAGAAGTTCGCTGGCGAGACTCACGCCTACAGCGTCGCCTGGGCCGATGACGAAATCGAGGAGATGCTCGACAACTGCGACAAGATCATCTTCAACTCCATCGGCCAGTTGCAGCGCTACACGCAAGCGTCTGAAGGCAAGGTCCGTGGCCTGCGGGTCAATCCGCAGGTGAGCAGCTCCGATTACCTGTTGGCCGACCCGGCACGGCCGTTCAGCCGCCTGGGCGAGTGGGACCCGGTGAAGATCGAGCAGGTCATCGAGCAGATTTCCGGCTTCATGTTCCACAACAACTGTGAGAACGGTGACTTCGGCCTGTTCGACGACATGCTGTGCACCATCGAAGAGCGTTTCGGTCATTTGCTGCACAAGGTCGAGTGGGTCAGCCTCGGTGGCGGTATTCACTTCACCGGCGAAGGCTACGCGCTGGATGAGTTCTGCGCACGCCTCAAGGCGTTTTCGCAAAAGTACGGCGTGCAGGTCTACCTGGAACCAGGCGAAGCGGCGATCACCCAGAGTGCGTCGCTGGAAGTCACCGTGCTGGACACTCTCTACAACGGCAAGCACCTGGCGGTCGTGGACAGCTCTATCGAAGCCCACATGCTCGACCTGCTGATCTACCGCCTGAACGCCAAGCTGGCCCCGAGCGCGGGTGAGCACACCTACATGGTGTGCGGCAAATCCTGCCTGGCCGGCGATATTTTCGGTGAGTACCAGTTCGATCGTCCGCTGGCCATCGGCGACCGCCTGTCGTTCGTCGACGCCGCGGGCTACACCATGGTCAAGAAGAACTGGTTCAACGGCCTGAAGATGCCGTCCATCGTAGTGAAACAACTCGACGGTACTGTCGAGGTGGTTCGTGAGTTCGGTTACAACGACTATATGTCCAGCCTCTCGTAAGCTGGCTGAGAAGGAGAGAGAGAAAAATTGAAGAAGAACGTACTTATCATTGGTGCAGGAGGTGTCGCCAAGGTGGTGGCCCACAAGTGCGCGCAGCACAACGACGAGCTCGGTCGTATTGCTATCGCGTCGCGCAACATCTCCAAATGCCAGGCCATCATCGACAGCGTCAAGGCCAAGGGCAGCCTCAAACAGCCCGCTGAAATCAAGGCATTCACCCTCAATGCCCTGGACGTCGAGGCGACCAAGACGCTGATTCGTGAAACCGAATCGCAGATCGTCATCAACGTCGGCTCCGCTTTCCTCAACATGTCGGTGCTGCGTGCCTGCATCGATACCGGCGCGGCCTACCTGGACACCGCCATCCACGAAGAGCCAGGCAAGATCTGCGAGACGCCACCCTGGTATGGTAACTACGAGTGGAAGCACCTCGAGGAATGCCAGCAGAAGAACGTCACCGCCATCCTCGGCGTGGGCTTCGACCCGGGTGTGGTCAATGCCTATGCGGCACTGGCCCAACAACAGTATTTCGACAGCATTGATTCGATCGATATTCTCGACGTCAATGCCGGTTCCCATGGCAAATATTTCGCCACCAATTTCGATCCGGAAATCAATTTCCGCGAGTTCACCGGGCAGGTGTGGAGCTGGCAGGACAGCCAGTGGACCAGCAACACCATGTTCGAAGTCAAGCGCACCGACGACCTGCCGGTAGTCGGTTCGCAGAACCTGTACCTGACCGGTCACGATGAAGTGCACTCGCTGTCGAAGAACCTTGGCGTGCCTAACGTACGTTTCTGGATGAGCTTCGGCGAGCACTACATCAATGTGTTCACCGTTCTCAAGAACCTCGGCCTGCTTTCCGAGCAACCGGTCAAGACCGCCGAAGGCCTGGAAGTCGTGCCGCTCAAGGTGGTCAAGGCCGTGCTGCCTGATCCGAGCTCGCTGGCGCCTGGCTACACCGGCAAGACTTGCATCGGTGACCTGGTCAAGGGCACCAAGGATGGCCAGCCGCGCGAAGTGTTCATCTACAACGTTGCGGACCACGAGCAAGCTTTTGCCGAAACCGACAGCCAGGGCATTTCCTATACCGCCGGTGTACCACCGGTGGCAGCAGCCCTGCTGGTAGCCCGTGGCGAGTGGGACGTGCAGCGCATGGTCAACGTCGAGGAGCTGCCAGCCGAGGCGTTCCTCAAGGCTTTGGACGTGATGGGCCTGCCGACCCGCATCAAGGACGAGCACGGTGACCGTGCGTGGGACTGCAACGCCTGAGGTTAGGGACTTTGTGGGAGCGAGCCTGCTCGCGATGGACTGACGAGCGCTGAGTTTATTCAGTAAACCAGCGTCATCGTTAACGACCATCGCGAGCAGACTCGCTCCCACATTGGATCAACTGCGCAGATTCGATCAGTGGCGATCCAGCCACACCGTCTGTGCATTGCAGAATTCGCGCACGCCGAAGTGCGAAAGCTCACGGCCGAACCCGCTTTTCTTCACCCCGCCAAAGGTCACGCGCGGGTCACTGGCGCAGTAGCCATTGATGAAGACCCCACCGGTTTCCAGTTCGCTGGCCATCTGCTGGGCCTGCTCGACATTGCCGGTATAGACGGTAGCCGCCAGACCGAACTCACTGTCGTTTGCCAGTTCCAGCGCATGCGCTGCGTCACGAGCGGTGATGATCGAAGCGACCGGGCCAAACAGCTCCTGTTTGAATGAAGTCATCTGGTCAGTGACACCCGCCAGCACCGTAGGCTCATAGAAGTTGCCCGGGCCTTGGGCTTTCTTGCCGCCCAGCAACAAGGTCGCGCCTTCCTCCAGGGTGTCGCGCACCTGTTGATCCAGTTCATCGCGCAGATCGAAGCGGGCCATCGGGCCGATGTACGTCTCGGCGGACAGTGGATCACCGACCACCAGTTTGCGCGTGGCGTCGACAAAGCGCCGGGTGAATTCCTCGACTATGCCTTGCTCGACGATCAGCCGCTTGGCGGCCGCACAGACTTGCCCGGTGTTCTGGTAGCGACCGATCACGGCCGCCTGGACGGCGTCGTCGAGGTTGGCATCATTAAGCACGATGAATGGATCGGAACCGCCCAGTTCCAGCACGCACTTCTTCAGTGCTGCACCCGCCTGGGCGCCGATGGCCATGCCGGCTCGCACACTGCCGGTCAGGGTGACGGCGGCGATGCGTGGGTCGGCGATCGCCTTGGAAACGCCGTCCGGCGTGACGTTGATGACCTCGAAGACACCCTCGGCAAAACCCGCCTGCTTGAAGGCGTCCAGCAGCAGGTAGGCACTGCCCATCACATTGGGCGCGTGCTTGAGCACGTAGGTATTGCCGGCCAGGAGCGTCGGGACTGCACCGCGCAGCACTTGCCAGATCGGGAAGTTCCACGGCATGACCGCGAGGATCGGGCCCAGCGGGCGATATTCGATGCGCGCCTTGTTGCCTTCGACCAGGGTGGGTTCAGCACTGAGCATGGCCGGGCCATGTTCGGCATACCAGTCGCAGAGCTGCGCACATTTTTCGATTTCACCGCGGGCCTGGGCGATCGGCTTGCCCATTTCCAGGGTAATCATGGTGGCCATGGCCTGGGCGTTGTCGCGCAATGCCTGGCCAAGGGCAATCAATCGTTGCACGCGTTGTGCAACCGGCTCGCGGCGCCAGGCGCGGAACCCGTTGGCGGAACGCGACAGGGCCGCGTCCATTGCCGCTGCGGATTCGAAAGGATAGTGGCCGATCTGTTCACCGGTCGCCGGGTTGATCGAAATGGCGTGGGTAAGGCTGGATATGTTGGTCATGGCACCGTCCTGCGGGTAAGAATGGGCTCAGGTTACGGTGCTGTATGTTTTCTTTAAACTGAATAATAATGAGCGTCTTGTTCACGTTTGGAGAATGAATTGGACCTGGTTCAGCTCGAGATTTTCAAGGCTGTCGCCGAGCACGGCAGCATCAGCGTCGCCGCGCAGCACATCCATCGGGTGCCTTCGAACCTGACCACGCGGATCAAGCAACTGGAGCAGGACCTGGGCGTTGACCTGTTCATTCGCGAAAAAAGCCGCCTGCGCCTTTCGCCAGCCGGCTGGAGTTTCCTCGACTACGCCCGGCGGATTCTCGACCTGGTCCAGGAAGCCCGCGCCACGGTGGCCGGTGAAGAACCCCAGGGTACATTCCCCCTGGGATCCCTGGAGAGCACCGCAGCAGTGCGGATTCCCGAACTGTTGGCGGCTTATAACCAGCAGTACGCCAAGGTCGAGCTGGACCTGTCCACCGGACCTTCCGGGACCATGATCGACGGGGTGCTGGCGGGCCGCCTGACCGCCGCGTTTGTCGATGGCCCGGTGCTGCACCCGGCGCTGGAAGGCGTACCGGCATTCGAAGAAGAAATGGTGCTGATTGCACCGCTCAACCACAGCCCGATCCATCGCGCTCAGGACGTGAACGGCGAAAATATCTACGCCTTCCGCTCCAACTGCTCCTACCGCCATCACTTCGAAAGCTGGTTCGCCAACGACGCTGCAGTGCCGGGCAAGATCTTCGAAATGGAGTCCTACCACGGCATGCTCGCCTGCGTCAGCGCCGGTGCCGGCCTGGCCCTGATGCCGCGCAGCATGCTGCAGAGCATGCCCGGCTGCAGCACGGTCAGCGTCTGGCCATTGTCGGAATCGTTCCGTTATTTGCGCACCTGGCTGGTTTGGCGCAGGGGCACGGTGTCGCAGAGCCTGACCATGTTCGTGCGGTTGCTGGAGGAGCGGTGTGAAGCGATGAGTTAGCGGTAAGCGGGGCTGGAATGCGGAGGGCGTGTTCAAAGAAAATTGGTTGGCGCCAGCGGGCGCCATTGCACTGCCCCGAAACGCCTCCACGCCTGCGCGCTTCCGACAAATGCTGGTAGCGGGGTTTGCTCCAGACCCCATAGGGTGACTCGTTCTGGCGGATGATAATGCAGTTGTGATTTGGCGCCCTCGTTAACCATCAACCCCCTGCGAGGGAATTTGCAGAAAACCACGAGGGCCTGAGGGGGGGCAGGGCGCTGAAGGTCGAGGTTCAGCGCCCTGGCAGTTTTTTGTCATCTTCAGACTTCGTTAAGAAATCCCTTTGATACTTCTCCCAATTGATCCGGGGGAGGTGTTTTTTTCATGTCCGAATTCAACTGGAATGTGCAGTTGCCGCTGTATTTCGGCCAAGCCGAAACACCGCCAATGAGTCTCCTCAGGGCATTGCCCGGCGACGAGCAGCGGACCGTCTTCGAAAGCTTCATCCAGCAACGTTTTCGCAAGGCCCACGGCGCCGACATCCGTCATTTCATGCCAGAGCTGTTTGGCATGAACGACGCGTACGGTGCCTTGTGCGCAGTGGCTGGCGTGCGACTGGCAGACACACAACCACTGTTTCTGGAGGGCTATCTGGACGGGCCGATCGATCCGCTGATCAGTGCCACGGCGGACCGGACCGTGGAGCGATCCGCCATCGTCGAAGTCGGCAATCTGGCGGCCGCCGACACGGGCAGCGCGCGCATGAGCATCATTGCGATGACCTATGTGCTGGCCATGGGCGGCCTGGAGTGGGTGGCGTTCACCGGCAATATTGGCCTGGTGAACAGCTTCCATCGCCTGGGTTTGAAGCCGGTGACACTGTGTGCCGCCGATCCTGCGCGCTTGGGCGAGGACCGCCATGCCTGGGGCAGTTACTACGAAAGCAAGCCCTGGGTCCACGTTGGCAATATCCGCAGTGGGTTTATTCATTTACGCAATATAGGTCTGTTCAGTCGACTGGGTTTGCCTTCGTCCATCGAGGGGTGTTGCCATGTCGCCTGAAGTGGAACGTTTCAAACAGACGCTGCGCGATCATGCCGCCCGCAAGGGCGATGGCATTGCCTTGTGGGGCGATCAGTTGAAACTGGACTACGCCTCCCTGTACGCCGAAGTGATCGAGCGCCAGCAGCGACTGCGCGATGAACACATCAAGGTGCTTGCCCTGGCGTTGGACAATGGTGTCGAGGCGATGCTCTGGGACCTGGCTGCGTTGTTCGAAGGCTTGACGTGTGTTGCGTTACCGCCTTTCTTCAGCCCCGCGCAGCGCAGTCATTGCCTGGAACAGAGCCAGGCCGAAAGCGTGATCGCTGAACCGCAACAGACAGCCGAACTGCAAGCGGGCGGCTATGAAAAATCCGGCGAGTTCTGGCGCCGTACCTTCAGTGGCTCGAACCGGATGCCCGAAGGCACCGCCAAACTGACGTTTACCTCCGGCACCACGGGGACACCCAAAGGCGTGTGCTTGAGTGCCGACAGCATCCTGCGAGTCGCCCGCGAACTGGATCAGGCCAGTCGAAGCTGCCATCCGCAGCATCATCTGGCGCTGCTGCCGCTCGCCATTTTGCTGGAGAACATCGGTTGTTATGCCGCGTTGTATGCCGGCGCGACCTTGAGCCTGCCCAGCCAGAAAACCCTCGGGATCCAGGGGGCCAGTGGCGTGGATGTGCCGCAACTGCTGGCGTGCCTTGCGAAACGATCGCCCCAGAGCCTGATCCTGGTGCCGCAATTGCTGCTGATGCTGGTCAGCGCGGCCGAGCAGAAAGCCTTCGACCCACAGCACCTGCGTTTTGCCGCCGTGGGTGGCGCACGGGTTTGCGAAGATCTGTTGCATCGAGCCCAACGTGCAGGCGTGCCGGCTTACGAGGGTTACGGATTGTCGGAATGTGCGTCGGTGGTGTGCCTCAATACACCGCAAGCCTGCCGTCCTGGCAGTGTCGGCCGCCCCTTGCCCCATGTGCAGGTTCGCCTGGCCGACGACGGCGAAGTGCTGATCAAGGGCTCGACCCTGCTGGGTTACCTGGGGGAGGCGCCGCACGCTGATGAGTGGTGGCCCAGCGGTGACCTCGGTGAGTTCGACGAGGAGGGATTCCTCTACCTCAAGGGCCGCAAGAAACATCAGTTCGTCACCAGTTTCGGGCGCAACGTTAACCCCGAATGGGTCGAAGCCGAACTGACCCAGCGCCGTCATATCGCCCAGGCCTTCGTCCATGGCGAAGCCCTGCCGGGCAACCATGCATTGCTCTGGCCGCACCGTGCGGACTGCTCGGACGAGCAATTGGCCGCCGCCGTGGCCGAGGCAAACGAGGCCTTGCCCGATTACGCCCGAGTCCAGCACTGGACCCGTCTGGAACAACCCTTCACCTTTACAAATGGCCTGCTGACAGCCAACGGTCGACCACGCCGCGACGCCATCGTCGAGCGATACCGGGCGCAGCTGACTGAGTCGGTACTATTCGAGGAACCCGCATCATGAGCTTTTTCGACACCCTGCAAGAGGCCACCCACCAGGAGCGCAGTACGCTGTTCAATCTGCCGATCATCGTCGATGCCCTCGAAGGCAAGGTCAGCCTGGAGAGCTACCGGGCCTTTCTGGCCCAGGCTTACTACCACGTGCGCCATACCGTGCCGTTGATGATGGCCTGCGGTGCACGCCTGCCGTCACGCCTGGAGTGGCTGCGTGAAGCCGTGTGCGAGTACATCGAGGATGAATACGGCCACGAACAATGGGTACTCGATGACATTCAGGCCTGTGGCGGCGACAAGGAGGCGGTGCGCGGCGGCCAGCCGTCGTTGGCCATCGAGCTGATGGTCAGCTTTCTCTACGACCTGATTGCCCGGGGCAACCCGGTGGGGCTGTTCGGCATGGTCAATGTGCTGGAAGGCACCAGCATCGCCCTGGCCACCCATGCCGCCGGCAGCATTCGCGAACGTCTGGCCCTGCCGCAAAGCGCCTTTAGCTACCTCGATTCCCATGGATCGCTGGACATCGAGCATATGCAGACCTACCGCCGACTGATGAACAAACTGGACGACCCTGGCGATCAGGCTGCCGTCATTCACGCCTCCAAAGTGGTTTACCGGCTTTACGCCGACATGTTCCGTGGCCTGCCACACGACGGGGAGAACCCGCATGCGCCTGTCTGAGACTCGCGTGGTACTGACCGGTGCCAGCGGCGGCATTGGCCTGGCGATCACCACCGCCCTGTGCGCCAGTGGCGCCACGGTGCTGGCCGTGGCCCGACATCGGGAGGCGCTGGAGCCCTTGCTCGAACGCTATCGGGACAGGCTGTTCTGGGTGGGCGCCGACCTGACATTGCAGGCCGACCGGCGCAAGGTGCTGGCCGCCGCCGAAGCGTTGGGCGGGATCAACCTGCTGATAAATGCGGCCGGGGTCAACCACTTCGCCATGCTCGAACAGCTCGAAGACAGCGAAATCAACGCGATGCTGGCGGTGAACATCAGCGCGCCAATTTGCCTGACCAAAACCTTGCTGCCACTGCTCAAGCAGGCGGACAGCGCCATGGTGGTGAATGTCGGCTCGACCTATGGCTCGATTGGCTATGCCGGTTACGCCAGTTATTGCGCGAGCAAATTCGCCCTGCGCGGGTTTTCCGAAGCCCTGCGCCGGGAATTGGCGGACACCCGGGTCGGTGTGTTGTACGTCGCACCGCGCGCCACCCATACAAGCATGAACAGCCCGGCGGCGCAGGCCTTGAATGACGCTCTCAAATCCAGCGTCGACGACCCGCAGACCGTCGCCTCGGCGGTCATCCACGCCATCGCCGGCGACCGCCGCGACCTGTATCTGGGCTGGCCGGAGCGCTTCTTCGTGCGCCTCAACAGCCTGTTGCCCAATCTGGTGGATCGGGGCCTGCGCAAGCAATTGCCGCTGATTCGCCGCCTGAGTCAAAAACCAGACAACGAGAACCTCGAGCCATGAAAAAATTTGCCGCGTATTTGCTGTTGGGAGCCTTGAGCCAGAGCGTCTGGGCCCTGGACGCCGCCGACCAGCAACGTCTTAATGGCATCCAGCAAAGCTGGGCGCATATTCAGTACGAGTTGCCAGAGGAGCAACGCACCGCCGCCTTCGAAAAGCTCGCCACCCAGGCGGCAGCGTTTACCCAGGAGCGCCAATCGGTGGCTGAGGCCTGGATCTGGTCCGGCATCGTCACCAGCAGTTGGGCCGGCGCCCAAGGGGGGCTCGGAGCCCTTGGCAAGGTCAAGGACGCGAAGCAATATCTGGAAAAAGCCCTGACCCTGGACCCCAAGGCCTTGCAAGGTTCGGCCTACACCAGCCTCGGCGCGTTGTATGATCGTGTGCCGGGATGGCCCATCGGTTTCGGTGACTCGGACAAAGCCGAGCAATTGCTCAAGGTCGCTTTGCAGATGAACCCCAATGGCATCGACAGCCTGTACTTTTGGGGTGATCACCTCTACCGTCAAAAGCGCTACGCTGAGGCCAAGGCAGCATTGCAAAAGGCCCTGTCGGCCGCCCCTCGGCCAGGGCGGGAAACCGCCGATGCCGGGCGTCGCAAAGAGATCGAAACACTGCTGGTGGATGTGAACAAGAAACTCGGCTGACAGGAGTCCGCGTGCGTTTACTACTGATTGAAGATGACTTGGCCCTCGGTGAAGGCATTCATCAAGCCCTGGAGCGCGAAGGTTATACCGTCGACTGGTTGCGCGATGGCAGCAGCGCCTTGCATGCATTGCTCAGCGAAACCTTTGACCTGGCATTGCTTGACCTTGGCCTGCCGCGCATGGACGGGCTCGAAGTGCTGCGGCGCCTGCGCGACAGCGGTTCGAACCTGCCGGTGCTGATTCTCACGGCCCGGGATGCCACCGAAGACCGCATAGCCGGGCTCGACGCCGGGGCTGACGATTACTTGATCAAGCCTTTCGATTTAGCCGAACTCAAGGCGCGCCTGCGGGCGCTGTTGCGGCGCAGTGCCGGCCGCGCACAGGCGTTGATCGAGCACGCTGGCATCCGGCTCAACCCTGGCACCCAGCAAGTCAGCTACCAGGGCGAACCGGTTGCGCTCACGCCCAAGGAGTATCAGCTGCTGCATGAACTCCTTTCGCCCCCGGGCCGGGTCATGACCCGCGACCATTTGATGCAGTTGCTCTACGGCTGGAACGAAGAGGCTGAAAGCAACACCCTGGAAGTGCACATCCATCACCTGCGCAAGAAATTCTCCACCGACCTGATCCGTACCGTTCGCGGCGTCGGTTATCTGGTGGAGGAGCGTCGGTGACGTCGATCCGCCGTCGTACCCTGACGCTGATCATTGGCCTGATGCTCGCGGGCCTGGGTGTGATCAGCGCCTTGAACCTGTACGACAGCCATCACGAAATTGCCGAAGTCTACGATGCCCAACTCGCGCAAAACGCGCGATTGCTGCAAGGCGTGTTCCGCATGCCACTGGCCAGCAAGGAACACGCCGAGTTGTACCAGGCGTTCAACGAAGCCCTGGGCGAAGCGGTGCCCAGGGGGGATGGTCATCCCTATGAAAGAAAAATTGCCTTCCAGGTCTGGAATCCCCAGGGCGAAGTGCTGGTGCACACTGCCAGCGCTCCCTCTTTCACTGCTGCCCCCTCTACGCCCGGCTTTAGCGATGTAGTGGACCTGAATAACCGCCACTGGCGCGCGTTCCTGCTGGAAGACAAGCAGAATCACCTGCGGATCTGGGTCGGTGAGCGGGACGACGTGCGAGCGGACCTGGTCGACCGGATCGTGCGTCATACCCTTTGGCCCAACGTGTTGGGCAGCCTGTTACTCGCGGTGATGGTCTGGCTGGCCATCGGCTGGGGCCTCAAGCCGCTGGCGAACATGGCGGCGACCCTGCGCGCACGGCACAGCGGTTCATTGGAGCCTTTGCACCTGTCGCCACTGCCCAGCGAACTGGAGCCCATGCAAGCGGCGCTCAACCGCGTGCTCGCGCAGATCCAGGAAGTTCTGGGGCGTGAGCGACGGTTCATCGCTGACGCCGCCCACGAAATGCGCACGCCGCTGGCGGTGCTGAGGGTGCATGCCCAGAACTTGATGGAGGCGGAGAGCGAGGAGGAGCGCCGCGCATCACTGGAGCACCTGATCGCCGGCGTGGACCGTACCAGCCGACTGGTCAACCAATTGCTCACGATGGCGCGCATCGAACCCCAGGCAGCCATTCGACCACCGGAATACATTGACCTGGAGGCCACGGTTCGCGACAGCCTGATTCAGTTGACGCCCTGGCTGTTGGGTAAAAACCTGGAACTGGTGTTCGATGTCAGCGGCGACGTCAGCCAGGTCAGAATCGATCCCGCTGCCATCGACATTGCGTTGAACAATCTGGTGACCAATGCGGCGAACTTCTCGCCTGTGCACGGGGTGATCACCGTAAGGCTGGCCAAAACAGAACAGGGCTATGAATTGTCCGTGGAGGACGAGGGGCCGGGGATCAAGGAAGAGGACCGTGAGCGGCTGTTCGAACGATTCTACAGCCGGGCAAATGACGAGGGAGCAGGCTTGGGCCTGACCATCGTCCGGGCCATCGCGGATCGCCTGGGCGGGCAGGTCAAACTGGAGAATCGCTTAGAGGGGGGATTGCGCGCTTCGTTGGAAATTCGGCGCTTTTGACCTTGCCATGGACATGACGCAAAGTGCCCAGGTTACTCAGAAGAGCAACCACGCAAAAAAGCTTTGCCCCACCACTTGGTGCCTCGCTAAGGCTCGGCATGCGCCCAAATCTAACGCCAAAGCGAGGCGGCCTTAAAACCGACCTGACTTTTTCAGATATCCGCAATCCACTGTGGGAGCGAGCTTGCTCGCGAAAAATGTCCAGACAACGCGTTCATCCAGAAAGGGCGCGTTATCGTTGACGTCCATCGCGAGCAGGCTCGCTCCCACAGGGGATCGGCGACAGACCTGCACTCAGTTCGACTTTAAGGCCGCCTTGCTTTGGCTTTTGATTTTCTTGCCCTATATCAGTGGCTGGTTGGCTGACCATTTCGGCTCGCGCCTGGTCTTCAGTTCGGCGATCGTCCTGTTCATCCTGTTCGTATTGCAGCGTGCACCCGCCAAGGATTAGCGCGGTGCGTGGGTTCTCCTGTCCTGGACCCTGAAACTCAAGTGCACGCAGGTGCCCTGTTTTTCATCGATTATCAGGCGCGCATCGCCGCCAAAGCTTTCCATGATCTGCTTCACCATGATAAATCCGATACCCAGCCTACCTTGTCGGGTGGTGTAGAACGATTTGAAGGCCATCATTTGCTGTTGCCGGGAAGATCCACCTCCGGTGTCGCCAATGGTCAGGTGCAGCCATTGATGGGCATCATCCAGGCGAGCCACGATGCTCAGTTTTCCTGCCGTCGGCATCGCTTCCATGGCATTGGCAATGACGCTGCCTAAAATCTGCGAGAGCAGCAGTGGATTGCTGATTACCCGGGGCGTGGGTTCATTTTTGAACTCGACCTGGATTTTCGATTGACTCAGTTGTGCGCTGAAACTGTTGAGTGTGAGTTGTATCATCTCCATCGGATCCACCCGTTGCGCCTCCCCGCGGATCGGACCCAGGCACAGGAGCAATTCCTGCACCCATCGCGACATCCGCTCCACCTGACTAATAATATCGTCGAGCTGCTTCTTTGCAGGCTGGCCCTGAATGTCATTTGCCAATTCCGCACTTGAGCGGATGCAGGCCAGAGGATTACGCAGGCTATGGGCGACGGCAGTGGACATTTCGCCCAAGCCAACGTAGGTCTTGTTGGCAACGACTTGAGCCTCTTGCGAGGCCAACTGGATCGATGTTCGTCGGGCAATCCAGTAAATCCCGAAGTAAACAAGCAGGCCACCCATGGTGGACAACCAGATGATCCAGTGACCGTGGTTCAGGCGTTCAATCAGGTCGATGGGCTCCCTGTAGATTTCAACCACCGCCAGAATATTTCCCCGGTCATCGACCAGAGGGATGTAGCTTTCGATGAAGAACTTTTTCGGGGGGTACAGGAATTTTTGTTCACTGCGGTCCGCAGCGACATTGCTGTATTTGGTGGATATCCGTTCTTTGGAACTGAATGCCTGTTCAAGCTCGTCATTCAAAAATGCTCGGCCAACCAGCTTCTGGTTGGTTGACCAGACCACTGTTCGATTTGGGGAATAGATATTGATCAAGAGCGAGTTCGGAAGATGCGCAAGATAGTCCAGGAACTCGAAGCTGGCGGGCTGTGCGCTTTGTTTCTTTTCTTCTGGCATCGACTGGTGTCGAGCGTAGGCGAGCACCTCCCCGATCTGTCTACCCGCCAGCCCGTGGTGACGTATCTCACCTTTGGCAATGGTCTGGATGAACTGCGCTGTTATCAGCGCATCGCGTTCAAGGCTTTCGGCGACCAGAAATCTTGTCGACCACGAACCCACCCCGAAAGCGATCACGCTGATCAGTACGAAACTGACGATCGAAAACCAGCGCAGGAGATTGAATTGTTGAGTGGGTGCAATCGCGTCAACGGTTCCAGGGAGAAAGCGTTTATACAGCACGTCGATTGCAGGCATAGGGAGTACTCCTGGGTATGCTGCTTTTCAGCAGCTTCAACCTCTCAAGCAAGCCTTGGGTGAATAGCAGCATCCATGCCAATGCAACGCTGCGCTTGGGCGGTGCATCTTTCAGCCATTTCTCCAGGAAGAACGCCGGTGCGAAGCGGGTATTACCCCCCCATATATGGGGGTAGGTTCCCCGGGGTGAGCAGTAGCGGTTGCGCTATTGGCGGGGGCTGATCAATCACTTGACGGGCGTTCGCCGGATATCAAGCCGCGAATGGCGTTAATGGCGCGTTCGCGTGCGCTGGCGAGCAATTGCGGGGAAACCAAAGGCGCTTGCAAAAGCCCTTGTGGCAGGGGCATGACGCCAAGCGCGATGTGCGCCTGTTCGAATTGTCGTTCGCGCCTGATCACTCCGCCCGACACGAGTTTGAAATAGAACCTGCTGAAGCCCTCCTGCTGCTTGGGCGTGCCACGTACCCCCGTTGTCCGGTCGATGACCCCCAGTCGTTGCTCCAGTGAGTGGCGAAGCCGGGCCTTGCCCTTGCGTTGGATGGGCAGCGGAAATACCGCAACCGGACGCCCGGTCATGCAGGCCTCTGTGAGCATTGAAAGGCTGTCGCCGGTGACGATAAATCCATCCGCCAGGGCGAGAAATGCAGGATAGGGATTGTCTTGCGTCTCACCGAATCGATACGCCCAGCATGGAACGTCAATGGCAGACAGCAACGCGTCGGTGGTTGTCGCCGATGAGCGCGGGCTGGTCGATAACAGGATCGAGCCACCCAGGGCCTTGACCGCGGCATTGGCTTCACGGCCAAGTCGAACTTCTGATTCCGTGTCCATGCAATAAGGTGCGGCACTGGCTCCCACGAGGACGGCGATCCAGGGGCGAGGCAGCGAAGTGAAGCGCTGTCGCCATCGCTCCAGTTGCGCCTGATCCAGCGTACGCGGATTCATGTACGGGGCAGGGAGGTCCACTACGTTGTCTGCCAGGGCAAGCCCATATTGCGGGGTCGACAAGACCAGGTCGAAGCGCCACAACGGGAGCTGGGCACGTCCCACATGGGCCAGTTTTGCCGTGCCCTTGGAGCGATGCTTGATCCATTGGGCAACCTGGGCGCAGCGCCGTCCTGCGCTCAATACCAGGTCTGGCCAGGGCGCGCTCAGGCCCGGGACTGGCCGTATGGGCAACCGGGTGCCCAACAGGGCGTCGAGCAGATAAGGGCGTGGGGGTGTGGTGATCTGTTTGCATTCGTAGGGCCAACCCAGTGCGTCGGCCATGGCTATCAGCTGTGCATTGTCGCCGGCATGTTGACTCAGTAGCACCCAGACCTTGGGGTTTTCGGCCGCTTTGCGCCGTAATGCATAGTCCGCGACGAAGCGTTGCGTGTGGCCTTTTTCGTCCACGCAATCAAGCTGCCAGCAACGATCCGGATAGCGCCGCGCGATGCGCCGCAGCAGTCGTCGCCAGCCGCTGACAGAGCTGGTCATCGAACCATCACCACTGAGCCTTGCGTGAATATAAAGCAATCGGGAAGCCTGGTTGAACAGGCGATCCATGACCCAGGGCAAGTCTTCCGGCGGCAGCTTTTCAAGACCCTGGGCCGCGATGAAATCCTGGGGAGGTAAATCGACCTGGCGAAGCTGCTCGATATCCAATTGCCTGACCGTTGGGCCGTGCGCCTCCGTGGGTTGCCAGCGCCCGATCAATCCGAGATTCGTACACTGCAGCTTGCGACTGAGCAGCCTGGCATCTTGCGGGATAAGCGCCGGTAGAGTGGTGGCTTCCCGACTGCAGTGGACGAATCGCGGACTGGGCTGTGCTGCCGTGTAGAGCTCATACCCACTAGCGTCCGCCGCTTCCTCAAGGCTGAGAAAAATTTCCGCGTAGGGATGAATCTGATAGCTGTATTGCGCTGGCAGAGGTCTCCAGGGCTGCAGATGCAGCGTCGTGTAATGCAGCAACCGGGACTCGCCGTGTTTGTATTCCAAGTCCCGAGCATGCCAGATGGCATCCAGAACGCCGAAGCAGCCCGGTATCTCGGAGGCGAGCGCATGCAGCTTTTTTTTGCTGGTCGTGGTGGCTGCTTGCATGTTCCAGCAGCAGCGCATCCGTTCGCAGTCGATGAGCATGACGGCCGTTTCCCTGGGCGCGAGCGCCAGATAGCCGTGCTCGCCCATCGGTTGGTCGAACAGTTCGGCCGGGTCGGCGGTGTAGAGTTGATCGACGTCGTTGTACAGCGCGCGACCGTGGCGCCCCGCCAGGTCCGGGATAGCGAAGCGGTAATTGGTGAAGCCGGTACGCCAGCCCGCCTGGTTGAAGCCAGGCAGGCCCGTCATGCGGTAGACCTCATAACGGCGGTCCGGGTTGCGCACCTGTTCCAGCGCATAGACAAACATGCGCTCAGCGCGATATTGGGCAGGTTCGGTACCCAGGAATATGCGCACGGCAGGTGCCTGCGGTGCCCCGGCTCGGGCTGCCAAGACGATCGGCTCGATGTGCGGTATCGCGATGTGTTCCCCAATGTCCCCTGGGGTAGCGGGGTCACAGGTACCGATGCTTGAGGACGACTGTGCTGAACCCTCCAGGCGCATGGGCGTTTCCTCGGAACATTAATCTCCACAGCATAGAGCGAAATACGCAAGTCGAGGATAAAGTTTGTGTGCGGTGTTTTTTTGAATCGAGGCGATGGGCGGGTGTCGAAAGGTTTAACTCAGCGAATGGATTGTTCTAGTCTTCCAACCATGTCTTTAAATGATCGCAGGGTCCTGCTCGTTCAAATCCTTAAATGGGAGCCCGGGAGAAATGGGTCTATTCGAACAACGCACCCGTACAGCTGCAATCTTGTTGAGCGCCGGCCAGGGACGACGGCTTCTTCCCTATACGACGAACACCCCCAAGTGCCTGATCGAGGTCGGCGGGCAGCGTGTCATAGAGTGGCAGATCGATGCTCTGATGGCCGCCGGGATAAGCCGGATCACCGCGGTCATCGGCTATGGCGCAGAGCAGGTCGAACGGGTGCTGAACGAACGTTACGGGCCTGGCGTCATTTCCACGATCTACAACCCGTTCTTTGAAGTTGCCGATAACCTGGCCAGTTGCTGGATGGCTCGCCAGATCATGCATGACGATTTCATCCTGCTTAATGGCGATACGTTATTCGACCACCCAGTCCTGGAGCGATTGCTTGATGCACCTGCCAGGGCGATTACGCTCGCGGTCGACAAGAAACTGGCGTACGACAGCGACGATATGAAAGTCCAACTGATCGGTGATCGAATCAGCGCCATCGGTAAACTGATTCCGCTCGATCATGTCGACGGGGAGTCTATCGGCATGATGCATTTTCAGGCCGGTGGAGGACCACTGTTTCGTAGTGCGCTGGAAGACAGCATGCGACGTCCTGAAGCCCTGCAAAGGTGGTACTTGAGCATCATCGATCACCTCGCAGGGACTACCGGGCAAGTGTTCGCGCAGTCCATCGAAGGATTGGGCTGGGCCGAGCTGGACTTTCCTGCCGATCTCAGGTCTGCGCAGGCACTGGTCAGGCCCTGGGTATGCCGCAAGCAAGGGACGGCAATTACCCTCGCGGAGGGAGAGTAGGGCTGTTCCTGAGGTTGGGGTTTCAAGCCCGCCTATCGACCAGGCGGGCAGTCACAATGAGACTCGATGCTGGGCTCAAAGGTGTCGCGCAAGGCAGAATATTCCCAGCGTTCGACGGTGACGCGCCTTGTTAGTTTGTCCAGATGGATTCGATTGAACGAATTGGGGGCATTGCCACGTAAACGTGACGAGAGGGTCGTTCCCGCCTGCACCCCCCAGATTTCCTTGGACAATGCACCGTATTGCGTGCTGAGTGCCAGTACATAGGGAAGATGGATGTGCCCCCCCATCACCAGGTCGAGCCCGGACGAGGCCCAGCGTTCCAGTGCAGCCCTTGCACCGATCTGCAGATTGCGTTGGTCGCTGGCGACGATTGCGCCGAACGGCTGATGAGCGACGACGATGCGCAATTTTTGCGGATCGCATTTCTGTAGCCGTTCAGCCACTTCCTCGACTTGCCGGGCAGTGACCTTGCCATCTTTTCGGCGTGCCGGGTGGGTTGTGTTCAAGCAAATGATCAAGGCATCGTCATTCTCGAAAACGGGTGCGAGGTTGCTGTCGATGTACTTGTAATAATTCCCGTAGGGTGAAAACAGGCGCGCGAACAGGTTGAACATGGGGATATCGTGGTTGCCGGGGATCGTCAGGACTTGCGGTATTCCATAGCCCTTGATGCGGTTGATGAATGCCTGCGCCGAGGCGAACTGCCCGCGCCGGGCGCGCTGTGTGATGTCCCCGGAGAATAAGACCAGGTCGGCGCCATGGGCCTTGACGTGCGTTTCAAAGGCTTGCATGACGGGGAGCTGTTCGGTGCCGAAATGCGTATCGGAAATATGCAGGAGACGGGTCATCGTTGCTGGACATCCTCTATACCCGACAGGGCTTGGCGCTTGATTTGTCGTCCGTTGGTGCCACTGACCACGTTCTTTGCCACTGTTCATGGGGTGCCTCCATTTTTCGCATTGCGAGCAGCAACGTCTTCAGCGAAGCCGGCGGCTTTTGAGCAGGCGCCAGAGCAATGGCCAGCCGAAGAGCAGTGGAAAACGACGCAAGCGATGGGTCACGACGACAGGCTCACCCAAGTGGCGTTCCAGCTTCCATATGAGGTAGTCGACACCATTTTCGAAGGTGAAAAAGGATTTGACCAACCGCGCCACGTTCAAGGTTCTTCCCTGGACCCGCCGCCATTTCCACAGACGTTCATTACCTCGGCGCGTGGCCATCGGGCAAAGGTTGCGATATCTGTCTTCTTCGCCCGCGCAGGCCGCCATTTGCTTCACCGCAGGCGCGGCTGCCTGGGTGATGCGCGAATAATAGTCCATGTCATGCCTGACGAGCTGCCTGGGGCGATCAGCTGATTCAGGACGCAGCTCGGTCCGGTAGGTCAGCGACAGTGATCTCTCCCACAGGGTGAAACTGTCGAATCGATCCGGCAGCGTGGCGACGCAGCGATCCATCAGGGTCATCACGGCTTGAGCCAGGGCGAAATGGATACGCTTGCGCGTTTCCTCGTCTTTGCAATAAACCAGCCGGCAGGGCTGGGCGAAGCGGGCCCAGAGGTAGCTTTGAAACCATGAACCGGTACCCGCCTCGAAGTCCTGCAGCGACAGGATGGCGCATTTGGCATGGAGTATTTGCCCATCGGCCGCCGCAGCCCTGACGAGGATCACCGTGGGTGGCAGCCAGGCATTGGCAAGCTGCTGCAAGCGCGTGTGATGAGCGTGAGCGTAACTATCGACCAGCGCATACACATCGACCATGCCATCGGTGAGATCGCCGTTTCGCAGGCATGAACCGTAGACCAGCAGCGCCACCAATGCATCGCCCAGGCGTGTGTGCAATGCCTGGACAATGGCCTGCACCTCGTCGGGCATCGGCTGCGTGCACTGCTCCCTGATCTGTTCAAGCAGCTTCGCAGGGGGCGGCGGGCAGGCTTCATGCATCATTGAGGCCCGAGCGGGGCGCGAACATCCGCACGATCAAGCGGTCGCGTTCAGCGCTCATGTCGATTCGACTGAGCCAGGGCTGCGGCGGCTGGCCTCGGTGCTTCAAGACAAGGGCGGACATCGTGCGCACCCCCAGGATCAGCGTCGAGACGCAGGTCCAGACGGCCACCCAGATCAACGCCGTGTCATGGGCATCGAACGCCCATAAGCTGGTCAGTATGAGCAAGTTGGGGTTGCGCCGCGCGGTGATCAGCCGGTTGAGTGAGTCGAAGGGGCGCCAGAGAAACAGCGAAAAAGGCGCGGCCAGCTTGAACGCACCTTCGCAAACCCTGCCTGCGATATAGCCCAGGCAAATGGCCCAGAGCACAGGCTCGAGGGGTATGGCCGAATCCCAGGTCGCCTCGTAGCCCAATCCCCAGGCGATGTACCAGAGCGGCGGGTGAATCAGGTCCAGGCCATGGTCGAAAAGGTTTCCGAAGCGCGTGGAGGTCACGGTGACGCGTGCCAGCTTGCCATCGACCGTATCCAGGAACGTCATCAACCAGCCGGCCAGCAGGCCTGCGCCAAATAATCCATGCCAGAACAGAAAGCCTGCGGCGATGGCCAGGACATAGCTGGCTGCCGTGACCTGATTGGGACTGAGCCCCAGCCGCACGCACCAGACGGTGGCCCAGCGAGCAGGGACAGGCCAGATCGCCCGGGTGATGAAATCGGTGACGCCCTTGTAGGAGCCGTTGAACAGAGACTTCTCAAGATGCGCCTGGTTGGCGGCGGTGATCTGCGCGACCCAGGGAGGATCGAATTTGCGCAGTTGCGTCTGCATCGCGGTGGCCACGGTGCCGGGAACCACTTTGCGTAATCCGGCGACGGCGTCAGTGTCCAGGCTGGGCAAGTGGGCGAGCCGCTCGACACTGGCGTGGGCGGCGACAATGGTGCCGGTGCGCGGGTCCTGTAGCGCGATCTCAGGCGTTGCCAGCAGCCCCTGGAGCACGCGGTCGTCGTAAAGGTAATCCTCGCGCAGCAGGACCACCTCGCCTTGCGCCGGCAACGGATCGTTCGCGTTGCACAGATGGGCGTTGGGAAACTTTGCGAGCATACGGCCCACTCGCTCCCTGGAGGTCAGTCCCCACAGCCGCACCGGGCAGCTGCAGATCAGGTATACGGGAGTCTTCATGGTTGGTTGCGCCTGCGCCGAATCACATTGATTGAAGGAGCGGGCGCCAACGCCCTGTCCATTGAACAGCATGACGGTTTCAACGACTGCCCCGGTCCAGATACGCCACGATCACAATAGCCACTGCGAGCAAGACCAGGGCCGGCCCCAAAGTAGTGACCAGGATGTTCATTTTTAGCAGTAGACCGAGGTTTACGATGATCTGATTACTTACATAGACCATTAACCCGACCAGCGCACCCAAAGCCAGCCGTGCACCCAGGTTGGGCGAGCGCGGTTGTGCGAAGGCAAACGGGATGGCGAACAGGATCATCGCCAGGGTCAGGATCGGTCGCCCGAGCTTTTGCCACATCGCCATTTCATATTGTGCCGAGGGCTGGCCCGAGCCTTTGAGGTACGCGATGTAACGGTAGAGCTGGCGGGCAGACAGGCTTTCGGTCGGCAGCGTAATGTCGCCCAATCGCGCACTGCCAAAAATCGAACGCCAGGGCATTTGGTCGAGTTGTTGCGTCGTTTCAGCGCCCTGGTCCCACTGTTTCACCTGGACATTGTTCAAACGCCACTGGCCTGCGTCCAATATGTCCGCCGTCTCGGCAAAGATGTAGGAAACCAGTGAGCGGTCGTTATCGAACCTGAAAATCTCAATATTGACCGGCAACCGTTTGTGCGCAAGATTGCCAATACGGACGATCTGATCGTCCTGTCGAGCCCAGACACTGCCTTGATCGTTGCTCGCCTGCGCACCGGCGGCGATGGCTTCGTTGCGCAGCTCCAGGCCATTTTGCTGCAGGGGAGAGGCCACCCACTCATCCAGCGCCGCCCATGACAGCGCTAGCGCGAGACCGGCCAATGTCGCCGTGAACCCGATCCGGGCAATCGACAGCCCGGTGGCGCGCATGACCGTCAGTTCCCGGGTGGCTGACAATTGCCCCAGCGCGGCAATGCCACCCAGCAGGGCGATAAAGGGGCCAAGCTCGACGACACGGCGCGGCAGCGTCAGGAACACGACTTCGATGGCCTGGCTCAACCGATACCCGCCGGGCGCCACGTCGTCTAATTCACCCACCAGGTCGAGGGTGGTGAACAACGGTAGCAGCAGCGCTGCCGCGGCCGCAAAACCGAAGAACACATGGCGGGTAATGTAGCGATCGAGGACTTTCATCGGTAGCCGAACCGAAAGTTTGCCAGGTCGCGCGCCAGGAAAACCAGCAGCGCCAGGCTCATCAGCAGCGGCACTGTCCACAAGCCCGGATACAAGGGCAGGGTGCTGTTGCCCACCATCGTCTTGCAGATGTCCGCTGCGTAGTAGATCACCGCGAAGACGGCGGTCACGGGCAGCAGGGTCGCAAACCGTCCCTGCCTGGGCCGGGTACGGCTTAACGGAATGGCGAGCAATGCAAGGACCATGGCGCTTACACCCCGCGTCTGGCGCCATTGCAATTCAGCTTTGTCCGAGGGCGCGCTGGAAGCCTGCAGCACTTCGTTGGGGGCGGCCTTGCGCTTACCCTCGGCGGCCCGTTCGATGGGTAGCAAGTGCAGCCGCATATGCTCGAACTTTTCCGAAATGTCCCGAGAAGCACTGTGCTTGAGCAAATAGGAATGGCCTTGCGTCAACTCCACGATCGGATCGTCCGGATTCGGATCCAGGATCCTCGCCTGCCTGGCGCGAAATACACGGGTTTTCGAGTCACCCGGGTCATAGATCAGCACATCGTGGAGCCGGCCATCAGTCCGGTCAATGCGTTCTGCCAGGATCATCCTGCCGTTTTCATTGTTCAGGTTGAACCGTTGTGCCTGCAGATGATTGACGTCCAGGTCTGTTCGCGATTGCTGTTCCAGCACATAGGCCTGCGTATAAGCCCAGGGGCGCCCGTAGAGCGAAAGCATGGCCACCGCCAGCGAGATCGGAATGGCCAGCAACAGGACGGCCCGATAGATCCGCAGCGGGCTTGCACCCGAAGCGGCTATCGCAATGATTTCAGAATCATGGCACAGGCGTCCCACCGCCAAGGTCACCGAGGCATACAACGCCACCGGCACCAGCATTTCGAGGGCAATCAGTACCTTGTAGAACACCATCGCCAGTACCGCTTGCAAGGCGAGAGTGCCCTCGACGGCGTCAGCGAGATACCGCTCTACCGAATAACTGGCAAAGATGAACACCAGGATGCTGACCATCACGATCACCGGCCGCCGGATCTCGGCGATCACGTAGCGTTCGATCAGGAACATGCCCTGGATCCCGGCCGGTCGCCTTGCCCATGCCGCGCTGGGGCGATTGAGCATTCCTGCCGCGAGGATCCATCAGGTATCGCTCGGTATCGATTGATTTCTCTGGGCATGAATTCTCTCCACCATTTGATAATCCAGCGGCGAATCGACATCGATAGCGGCCTCCGGGAAGGGCATGACCACCGCCCCGAGACTCACCCCCAACCGGTTGGAAAGCTGTTGCAGCGCTTGTTCCAGGGTCAATCGACCCAACAAATATCGCAGTACTCCCTCGACGCCCAGAGCGCCGGCGATCACCCGCCTGGGATGCTTGCGATCGTGTTCGACCCGTTGCCAGTAGCTGGCGAGACGTCGCGCGTCCTCGGTCATGAAGGCGAACAGGTTGCTGCCGCAATAGGGGCCGCCGCGAAGCCGGATGCTGGTGCGCCGGGTGCCTGGAAAACCCGCCAGCACCGTGTCCAGCGGCGTTACCGCCACCACAAAGTCATGGCCGCCTGAAGTCGCCTGCGCAAGGAAATAGTCGACGATCTGCGGACTGAGCAGCGCATGATCCGCCGTGGTCACCAACACGGGACTGTCTGCGGGTTGACGCGCCAGCGCCAGCGCCGCGCTGGCGCTGGGGGAGTTGGCAGGTTCCAGCCAACTGACGCTGGCGCAGTCCAGCAGTTGCGCCAACGAGGCATCTTGCGCCATTAAATTTCGCGCAGGCCCCACGAGTACGATCCGGTCGATCCGGTCACTGGCCGCCAGCGCCTCGACGACTCGACGAACCATGGGAACCCCGGCCACCGGCGCCAATGCCTTGCAGCAAGTCCCGGCCACGGCAGCAACGGGGTCGGCCGGCCCCCGGTCAGCAGCCAGGACCAGCGCGGTGAACGGCCTGACCTCAAATGTGCTTTTCATAGATCCGGTAGCGCTTGTAGGCGGTGGCGCCGATTTGTTCGAGAATCTTGCGCATCACCGCATTCGATTCCAGGATCCACGACATTTCCAGGGCTTCTATGCCGCGCTTGACGAAGGGCGGCTTGAGCGCTTCGATCAACAGCAGGGCGAGTGCAGGCCCCAATCGGCTGAACTGGTAAGCCTGCTTGACGCCCATCAGGGGCACGCGTGCAGTCCGCGCGCCTTTGACGTAAAGCCGCCACAGCAGGTGTATCCAGCCAAAGGGCAGCAAGCGCCCGTCGAGCGAGGCGATCGCCTCGTTGATGTTAGGCATGGCCACGATAAACGCGCAGGGCTCGCCATCGACTTCGGCGATGTACAGCAAGTCCTTGGGGACCAGCAGCCTCAATTGGCTGCCAAGCTCGTAGAATTCGGATTCGGTGAAGGGGACGAAACCCCAGTTGCGGCTCCAGGCGTCATTGAAGATTTCCCGCAGGATGCGCATGTCCCGCCGGAACTGACGCGGGTCCAGCGGCCTGATCACCACGCGCTTTCGCTCGCGCGCCATCATCGCAGACAACGCTGGCGGGAAATGCAATTGATCGGTGCGCATCCAGTAGGCGAGCAAATCCTTGGCTTGCCGGTAGCCAAGGGCGGCGAGCCTTTGGTCATAAAAACGCTGTCCGTGGCCCATCATGGCGGAAGGGGGATGATCGAATCCCTCTACCAGCAAGCCGCTTTCCTGGTTGATGGTCAGGTTGAAGGGGCCCGTGATGCGTGCAGCGCCATGTTCGCGCAGCCAGGCTTCTGCCGCTGCGAACAGGCTGTCGAATACAGCTGGATCGTCCACGGCTTCCAGCATTCCGAAGTGCCCTGAATCATGGCCGTGTAATTGCCGGTGAAGGCTGTCGATCTGTGCGGTGATCCGCCCCACCACTTCAGTTCCCGACCAGGCCAGCCACGCCTGCCACGTCAGGTGAGGGGAGGCTGGATTCTTTTGCGAAAGGAGTTCATGGCGCTCGTAATGAATCGGTTCGATCCAGCAAGGATCGTTGCGATACAGGGTGCCGGGGAAACTGATGAATGTCTTGAGGTCCAGGCTTGTGAGGACGGGTCGCGTAATGATTGGCAACTTCTTATTGATCATCGTTGGCCACAAAAGTCCGAAGCAGTTGAACTCGTATCCCTTTCTTAGTACCTCAGAGAGCGTAGCTGAAGTATTGGCGTAGGGCGTACGTGCAGAAAACAAGGGTGCCAGTGATCCAGTAAAAGCTCGGTAATCCGTGTAATGCTGTTCACTTTAGGTTTGGGGGTTGCAGGTGCATGTTTGGATTTGGCGTATATCCGTTGTTGCGGTAACGGCTACTTAGGGTTTCGCTTTTACTGTTGGAGCCAGGCTTGCCGGTGAAGGCGTCCTGGCAGGCGATAATTGTCTTTCAAGTGTACATATCCGTTGCTGCGGTAACGACCACCTAGGGTTTCGCTTTTACCTGTAGGAGCCAGGCTTGCCGGCGATG
>NZ_JBXAHO010000051.1:0-37613 GCF_058795195.1 Pseudomonas sp. GW823-FHT06B06
CGCCTTCAAGAAAGGGCGGGATATTCAGAATTTGTAAACATAAGCTGCACTTATACTGTCCTGAGCATGCTCCACCCTTATTGGCTCGGATGTGTTGGGCTGGCTGGAGTTATCCATCTTCTTTTTAAATGAATGGGTCCAGGCAAAGTCTATCTTACTTGCCAGTGTGAATTGATAAGAAAATCCTGCAGAGCCGAACGTAGTGGGAATCGCAGGAATTACCGCTAACATAGTATTGGAGCTCAACGCCTGAGTCGCTAAGCGCCCCCCCCCTCGCAGCGTCCATTTGCCAGTCTGATAGGCAGCTCCAAACGACAGTGCAGTCTGATCCCTATAATTCTGCGGCAATGAAATATTTATATTCGAGCCATTATCTGCAACAAAATCAACATCAATGTCCTTCATAGCGTGTTTCCAGAATATCCGGGACACGTCGGCAGCAAGCAGCCATTGATCATTAAGCTGATGGCTTATACCCAGATTCAATTGCGCAGGAGTTTGAAAGTCACGTATCTTAATCTTGCCTGCCAGCGCAACCTGGCCGACTACAGCGTCTACTGCCGTCAGAGTTGCATTACCTTCCATGTCAGCTAACTTGCTCTCTGGGGAATACGCGGCACCAAAAATCGTTGCTTGCGTGATTTTATATAGCATACCTATGCGCCCGCCAACACCCCACGCATCCGCACCACTCGCCACTGGCTGGTTCTTGGTAAAACTCAAATGAGCGCCGCGCAAGTCAGGTAGTTCCCCTAGTACAGGAACAAGGCTGCCACTCACCCGCCCCGCCCCGATCAGCGAACCAAGCTGGTCTGCGCCCATCAACATATCCAGGTTCAAGCCCTGCCACACGGCATCAACACTCCCCCCCACAGTCAGCCTGTCATTGACTTCGTAGCTCGCCGCAAAGGGAATGTTCAAGGTCAATAGGCGGCTCGAATTCTCGAGACCTGTATCAAGTCCGCCGGTGGCGCGAGAAAGAAAACTCTTGGTCCCATATTCCGTTCCTATCCCACCTTGGGCGAAGACACCTAGGCCAAATGCCCAGGGACCACCGCGATACGTATAAGCCAGTTGGGGAGCCGCATAAGGGCCGCGGTTTTTGGAGTGATCATTGGAGGAGGCAGTTTCTCCTGTTGCTTGATTCTTAACTGATATATCAGTAACGATAACATCTAGACCTAGATGAATTTCAGAACCTGGCGCCATCAAAGAAAGCGTTGCAGGATTCGTCATCATACCAGCCGCGCCCACATCAAACGCCGTCGCAGCTCCCCCCATCGCACTCGACACTGGGCCGTACCCAACGAACCGAAATACGTCGCTGCTAGCTAGTGTCGCTTGAGAGGCAGCTGCCGATATCGCCATGGTGATAGCCCGAATAAATAGTTGATTCATTTTTCTATCTCTTATATTTATAAGAAAAATTATCATTTATGTTCGAATGAAGATTTTCCAGCCATCCCCTTTCTTATTTTTCGCGAATATATGCGTCCCCTCGCATTTACTGCAAATGCATATCGCCGAAGTAGTGTTATCACTCGATATTTACATGAACAAATGAGAAGTATATTAGGCAGTACACCTCACACTGAGAAGAGGTAGTGGTGCAACTAATAAATTCGGTAATCTATTTTATATGCTCGACAACTCGATAGCGCGATCACCCTCAAGCTTTTGTATATAGGCGATAAATTAACGAATTAGTAACTCACTCAACTAGAGTGACGCTAGGCTGCGGGCCCGCGCCATGGTCAGCGCCGTATCTTCGATCATATCCTCTTGGCCACCGACCATGCCGCGCCGGCCCATTTCAACCAGAATGTCACGTGCCGACACCCCGTATTGTTTCTCAGCACGTTTGGCAAACAGTAGGAACGAACCATATACACCGGCGTAACCCAGCGTAAGCGAGTCGCGGTCGATCCGGATCGGGAAGTCCATCATCGGTACCACCAGGTCTTCTGCTACGTCTTGGATTTTGAACACATCAACTCCGGTCTCAATCCCCGACCGGGCGCAGACTGCGATGAAAACCTCCATCGGCGTATTGCCTGCACCAGCACCGAGTCCGGCCGCTGCGGCGTCGATCCTGTTAGCGCCGTATTCTACCGCCACCAACGAGTTAGCCACACCCATCGCCAGATTGTGATGGCCGTGAAAACCGAGTTCAGTTTCAGGATTGAGTTTCTCGCGCAGTAGCCCTATGCGTGCTTTAACATCTTCCGGCAGCATGTAGCCAGCCGAGTCGGTGCAATAGATGCAGTTGGCGCCATAGCTTTCCATACGCCGGGCTTGTTCCAGCAATTGCTCGGGCGATGCCATGTGCGCCATCATCAGAAAGCCAACCGTATCCATTCCTATCTTGCGAGCATATTGAATATGCTGCTGCGAGACATCGGCCTCGCTGCAATGGGTAGCAACACGAATAGTACTTACACCCAATTCATATGCCATCTTCAGATCATCTACGGTGCCAATACCGGGCAGTAGCAGTGCAGACACTTTGGCTTTCTTCATCAGTGGGATCACCGACGACAGATACTCCTCGTCGGTATGGGCGGGAAAGCCATAGTTGATTGAAGAGCCGCCCAAACCGTCGCCATGTGTGACCTCAATCAGCGGCACGCCAGCAGCGTCCAGGCCCTGTGCGATGCTGGTCATTTGCTCCAGCGTCATTTGGTGTCGCTTCGGGTGCATGCCGTCACGCAGTGTCATGTCATGAACGGTAATTTTTTTGCCTTTGAGTGCCATGTTTATTCCTCACGGAGCAGTTATTTTTGCTTCTTTTTCATCGGATCAAGTGTAAGTTTTCCGCTGAGAACTTCTTCGGCGAACATCTCCGCAGTGCGGACAGCGGCGGCAGTCATGATGTCAAGGTTGCCTGCATATTTGGGCAGGTAATCACCCAGACCTTCAATTTCCAGGAACAGCGAGATGCGCTTGCCGTCAAATACCGGACCGTTGACCAGCTTGTAACCGGGCACGTATTTCTGGACCTCCTTAATCATTGCGTGCACCGACGCAGTGATTTTTTCTCGATCAGGTTCGGTTTCGGTCAGGCAATGAACGGTATCGCGCATCATCATTGGCGGCTCAGCCGGGTTAATGATGATGATAGCTTTGCCCTTTTTGGCTCCGCCGACGATTTCAACTGCACGGGATGTGGTGCGGGTAAACTCATCAATATTGGAACGGGTTCCGGGGCCTATCGATTTGGATGCCGTGGTAGCTACGATCTCGCCGTAAGCTACCGGCTGTACACGCGATACCGCAGCGACCATCGGGATAGTAGCCTGGCCGCCGCAGGTCACCATGTTGACATTCAATTCACGCTGACCGACATGCTTGAGCAGATTCACCGGCGGCACACAAAAGGGGCCGATAGCAGCAGGGGTTAAATCGATCATCAACACGCCCAGCTCATTAAGCTTGCGTGAATTTTCTGCATGTACGTAAGCCGAAGTAGCATCGAAGGCAATTTGTATCCCATCTGCAGCGACATGCGGCAAAAGACCATCAACCCCATCGGAGGTAGTTTTCAATCCTATGGAGGCAGCGCGCTGCAAGCCTTCGGAAGTAGGGTCGATACCGACCATCCAAACAGGCTCCAGTACCGTGCTGCGCTGTAACTTATAAAGCAAATCGGTTCCAATGTTCCCCGGGCCGATGAGTGCGCATTTAATTTTCATCATCTGACATCCTCTCTTTTTTAATGAAAACGTACTGAACAGCAACCGATGCCACCTATCGCGACATGCAAGTTGTCGCCGGCCTTAACCGGCACCATCGCGCCGAGTGCCCCGGACAGGATCACTTCGCCGGCTTTCAGCGAGATGCCCAATTTACCCAGTGTGTTTGCGAGCCAAACTACTGCGTTGACAGGCGAGTTCATAGTTGCGGCGCCTGCTCCGGTGGCCACTGTTTCGCCATTTTTTTCCAAAACCATGCCGCAGGTCCGCAGGTCGAGCCCGCGCAGATCGACCATGCGGTCACCGAGCACGAAGATCCCGCAGGATGCGTTGTCGGCGATGGTGTCCTGGATCTTGATTTTCCAATCGGTGATGCGTGAGTCGACGATCTCGAAGCAGGCCATAACGCCTTCGGTGGCAGCCAACACGTCGGCAGCACTGACCCCTGGCCCCATCAAGTCTTTCTTAAGCACGAAGGCGATTTCTCCTTCAGCCTTGGGCTGGATAAGCGTAGCAATGTCAATATCTGCGCCGTCGTCGTGGATCATGCCATCGAGCATGTAACCAAAGTCGGGTTGGCGTACGCCTAGCATGTTCATCACCGCGGCACTGGTGACACCGATTTTTTTGCCGACGATCCGCTCGCCGGCCTGTAGGCGGCGGGAAATCATACGCAGCTGGATATGGTATGCATTTTCGATAGTGATATCGGGGTAACGGCTAGTCAGCGGCTCTATCATTGTGCGTGTGCATAGGGCCGAGTAGAGTTCGTCGCCAAGAGTTTGGATGAGTTCAGCTAACATATTGGCCGTGGCTTCCATTGATTAATAAGTAGTTCTTTATTTCTTTTTGGAGGGCAACATACTCAAGTTGTCATCCTAACCTTACCGAACGCCACAGCCCGCCTCAATCTTTCTAGCCTGATCGACTTTGATAAGATCGAAACCCAAACCCAACTCCTGCGGTATGATAGAAAACAAGCGCAGGAATACAGCAGAGCCTCATTTGGACAAGTGGCATTTTTTAGGATTTCTTAGACTTGCTGCGCAAAGGCTTGTGCCCCCACATAGCGGTCCGCTTATGCCGCGTCATCACCCAGGACTGATCATCAACATCTCGCGCTCCCCAGCCAAACTCAAGCTCAAAACCGGATGGCGTCTGGGCATAGAAGGAAACCATGTGATCGTTAACGTGTCGTCCGATCGTCGCCGTAATGCAACTGGAAGTGCTATCCCCAAGATTGGAGTCGGTGGTTTTATCTTTTATTCCATCAAGACGGTCATATGCATGCCCTACATCATCAAGCGTCAAGGCCTGCAGCAAAAAATGGTGAATTCGCTTTGGTAACGGAGCCTCTGCGATCGCTATTGTGTGATGGCGACCGTTGCAACGTAAAAAGTATCCTCGAGTAGTCAAATCCGGCCCCATCGCGATATCAATGACGTCGGACATCTGGAAGCCCAGCACTCCTGTGTAAAAAGCTAATGCCTCTTCAATATTCGGTACAGCGTAAAGATAATGCCCTGCCCCGTGTTCGCCAGTCAGGAATCCCGTGATACCTGTACCAGAGACGAGAGGCCGCTCAAAATAATCGGTAGCCCCATAGTAAATTTCCAGCGGCATTCCAAATGGATCTTCAAAAGAGATCAGTTCCATCACGTCACGCTTCTCTGCCAGTTCAGTGTCGCCGGTCTTCACCTGGACACCAGCCTGCCGTAACCGCGCCGTCATCTGCTGCAACGCCAGCGGATTGGCCACTTCATAACCGGCGAACGCTATATCATCAGCCTCTCCCCTTTGCACGGCAATCCGCCAACTGCGTGAGTCCATGCGGTACTGAGCACTATCATTGGAGCCGTTTACCTCCATCAAACCCACTTTTTCAGAGAGGAAAGATCTCCATACCGGCACATCGCTTACAGAGAAACCCATGTAACCTAGGCTTTTGATGCACATTGTCATCTCCTTAATTGATGTTCAGTTTTGCGAGAAGATCTTTACCACCTACCGCGGAAAAAATTCCGCGAACGCCCATGCCACCGTCGTAATTCAGCAAGGTCCCGGTGGCCGGTACCGAGTCGCAACGCGTAGCGAAAAACACATAGGCGCCTGTATATTCTTCAGCGTCAGGCATGCGGCCAATCGGCAGTACATCCTGCAGCAACTCAGCCAACGGCACGCTCGATATCGATTGCTCACTCATTCCCAGCGAGCAAGGACCTCTCAAATCCGTGCTCATACCGCCCACCCCCACGCCATTGACTCGCACATATGGTGCCAGCTCGAAGGCCAGCTCACGCACCAAGCCCACGACCGCATGCTTGGTCGCCGTGTAAAGAGGGCCTCCGCCATTGGGGTAGAAGCCTGCATTCGAGATCGTGCAGATCACGCTGCCACGACTTGCGACCAAAGCCGGCAGGCAGGCCTTGACGGCGTGGATGTAACCCTTGACATTGATTTGAAACAATTCATCAAATGCAGTATCGATACTATCTTCAGGCAGATCGACTAATTGCGTGTTGTAATCCCAGATACCTGCGTTGGGGATCAAAGTGTCGATCTTCCCGAACTTAGCAATACAGCAGCTGGCAGCCCGCTTCTGGTCTTCCAGAGAGCGCACATCGCCGACGATGCATACCACTTCTTCGCCATGATCCGATTCCAGCTGTTGTAGGCGTTCGGCGCTCTTGTCGAGCACAGCCACCTTGGCACCTTCGGCCACGAACCGATCAACAAGAGCGCGCCCCAGTCCAGCCGCACCACCGGTTATCAATATCACTTCACCTGTTAATCTCATGTCTTGAACTCTTCTTATAATGATTAAAGGAAATCGCCAGTCATGTGCATAACTGCGCTTTAGCTTTCAGCAATTCCCGCAGGTTCAAGCTAGTGTCCTGCAGCTGTTTGGCCGAGACAGGAAACCGACCAATTACCAATCGGGTTGCAATGGAAAATTCTTTCGCAGCATTAATCGCCGTTGCTGCTTCAATACGGCCATCAAGGAGCCTGAACAGCACCAACGGTTGACCATTTTGTACGTCACCGCGCAGGACGATTTCTCCGGGACCTCCGAAGTCGCCAATCATCTGCATTCGATGCCCCGCAATCTCAGTCCACGAGGTTGGCACCTGAGGCGCTGGGACAGGCGTGCCTAGCATGGCCGCAGCGGCGGTTTCAGCCTGCATTTGGCTGTTGATGTAGGTCTCCAGCGAGCGCTGTCCGCCGGTCCTCAAAGGCCAGGCTGCTACGTCACCAACGGCAAACACCTCCGGACACGAGCTAGCACCCGTTGCATCAACCAGCACGCCGCGTTCACATGCTATGCCGGCTGCCCGGGCTAGCTCGTCGGCAGGCTCTGCACCGATGCTGATGAGCACCACGTCAGCAGCTATCCGGCGCCCATCAGCACAGACGACGGCACGTACGTGCCCCTGTCCCTCGAAGTGCGATGCCTGTGCGTTCAGCTCAACCCGGATGCCCATGAGCTCCAGCTCGGTTCGGCACCAGGCTCCAATTTTGTGGCCCAACACACGCAGTAGCAGTTCGTCGCCAGCCTCCAGAATTGTTACCTTGGTACCGGCCTTGCGGGCGGTGGTCGCCACCTCGCAACCGATCAGACCACCGCCAACAATGACCAGTGACTTACCCGGCTCAAGCACCTGCCGCAGCGCAAAACTGTCAGCGCTGTCACGCAAGGTGTGGATACCGGCCAATTCGCATCCCATGATCGCCATGCGCCGCGCGCGCACGCCGGTGGCCAGCAGCAATCGGTCGTAGGCCAAAGTTTCACCGGATTCGAAGAGTACCTGGCGGCTGACCACATCAATACCGGTCACGCGCACCCCAAGATGGAGATCGATATCGGCCGATACATACCAAAATGGATCCATGATCAGAGGGGGCTCGACCAGGTTGCCAGCCAACACGTCCTTGGATAGCGAAGGGCGATCGTAAGCCACACATGCCTCCTCCCCGACCATATGGATCTGGCCCAGATATCCTTGGGCGCGAAGGGAGCGCGCGGCCGTTGCGCCAGCCAAGCCAGCGCCAATTATTACTATGGCTTTAATCATGGCGTTAGATACCCAGCATCCAAATCGATATACACATCGTTGCCGTCGATTCGAATCGGAAATATTTTCAGTGACTCACAGGGCGGTGCTGATTTGATCTTGCCCGTGCGAACACAAAACTTGCCCATGTGCAGCGAGCATTCGACAACGTCGCCGTCTAGATAGCCGCCTTCGGACAGCGACCAGTCGCCATGGCTACATTGGTCCTGTGTTGCGAACAAATCTCCATCGACGTTGAAAATTGCGACGGCTGCACCATCACCTTCAACCTTAAAAGCTTCACCAATGGGAACATCCAATAAGTCACAAACTCTGGAAAACGCCATAATATTTACTCACTCTTATAATTAATTTTAATTCCTGATTAAGCGAAATACGAAACCAGCACATCAAACAACTGATGCATTCAAAGATCGCATCAGTATTTCAATATGGACGCACAGCAGGCGCGCAAGCCCCAGGCAGTCTAGCCAAAACGCATCATCAGCCCTGAACCACTACACTTCGTGACTCCGCACGATACTGTAAAAACCCGAAATGCCATCTGCACCTCCTATTGCAATGACCACCTAGATAACAACACGGTAGCGGCTTGGTTCGCGTGCGCTCCACAAGGCAATCACGCGGATAGCGCCCAATTGCAGGCCGACAAAATCCTAAGCATCCTAGCGATAGGTGAGAGCCGACTCGCGAATGTGCCGTTAGGCGCTTGGATACATCATGCCGAACAACCCCAAGATTCTAAAGAAAACGAACCAATGAGATGTATGATGTAAAAAACTCCTATGCTGATCAAAAAAGCGTACTTTCCCTAGCCGCGTCCTTTAATCGCATCCCACTAGCAAAGCCCGAGGGGTGCGATTAATAGTGAGTGGCCAACGCTCTTTCTTTAGAAAAACAAGCTGAGATTGTTCGCTGTTATCGTGCTCTGATCAAGCAGGATTGTCCGCTTGGCAATCTTGAACCCCAGGCCGTCGCTTACACGGCGCAGTACGTCCCGACGCTCGCCAACATAAATATCGGTCATTCGCTCCAATCGGTTGCGGTAACAAAGGAATGAAGAACTAACTTCCACCGTATCAGGATCCCCGGTTTCGCGAACGATCACGTTGCTGACAATGTGCCGGCTGCGGGACGGCGGATCTTCCGTCCAGTTCAACCCCGAAACTCTTCCACGAATACGCGCGCGCATACTCTCATATGTTTCGTCAAAATGGGCATTGCCACCCGCGCGCACGTACTCCAATGCCTTGTTTCGGGAGGTATGGCTAGTACGGATCGGCATCCAATATTGAATGTCTTCGGTAAGTAAAGTCAGCCAGGTCTCATATCGTTGATGATCAAGCAACTGCGCTTCGCGGTAGTAGAACTGTTCAACTGAGTTTTGCAATTCAAGACTAACGACTTTCTCTGGCCATTCAAAGGCCTGGGTCAAATCAGTGGATGTCATAGTTAATATCCTATATGCATATTTTGGGCGACTTAAGTTATCGCTCACACATAAAACTAAAAACCTTAATAAGATTGTCACCCAACCAAATGTTGTGCGTTTTTCATGAGCCTGAATAAAAAGGCTTTCAAGAACTTACAGCAACCATGAGTCTGGCTAAAATCCATGCCTAAAAATTGGTAGCACGATAGAAACACTATTGCTTTTCTTCGATCGCTTAACTCGCTCAAGGTTTCAGCGTTTCCCAACTTGGCTCGGACATCATGCGACTCCAGTGATGGTAGAAGCCACGTGCGGCTTCCTCGCTATAAACGTAGCTAGTCTTGCCAGGAAAGTCCGGGTTGTTTTTGTTCGGCACACCGACCCCCATCTGAGCACAAAAAGGTCGACTTCTAGCCATATGACCGCGCAACCCTCGCTGAACCTCAACCCAGTTTTCGCCGTCATCTTGCTCATAGGTTCCTCCTTGATTGAAGGTGAAGATGTTCTTTCGGCGATATTCATCCTTAATTTCTTCAGGTGCATCAGCATCCACTAAGATGAAAGACCAGACTTCGACTTCATCAGGGCCGCGCGGGTGCCAAGTACGGATCGTATTGATTCCCGGCAGAAATGAACAGGTCGGAAAAATGGTCATATGCTGTGTAACCATGCGATTCGCCGGGAGCTTATTCCCTAAACGTTCTTGTGCACGCTCGGCATTAGGACCCTTGGTCCAATAGTCGACAATCTTGGGGCCCATAATGGCTTGCAGAAGTGAGAAATCGTCATTGAACCAGCCTGTCCCGTGCCCCCCCCACTTGGCCCGGAACTGATTTCCGGTTGACGGTAACTTCACTTGGGAAAGGTCCATCTCAGGCGGCAGACTGGACACAACACCAGCCAGATGCGCTACCGTGCCAGCGTGGTACATATCGCTACAGAACTGCTCGGCGGCAAATTTCCAGTTGCAGGGAATCACTGTCTTTTGCATGCCAGTGATGACTTGGGTACCCGCCTCGGTGCGATCGAGCATCACATCCATGTATGGAGTCGCATCGCTTAGATAGGTCAAAAGATCAGGCGCTTCGGCATCCCAATTGGCAAAAATCAGCCCTTTATAAGTGTCCACACGAGCCTGCAACGGCCCCCAGTCGGCCTTGTCAAAGCCACAGTCTCCCTCCTTTTTGTCACAAAAAGCCTCTTTTTCATAAGGCACATTCACCAGATTACCGGCGGTGTCGTAGGCCCAGCCATGATAGGTGCAGGTGAATGACTTGGCATTGCCAAAATCCGAGCGCTCAAGACGCATTCCACGATGCCGACATTGGTTGAGGAACACCTTAATGCTGCGGTCTTTCTGCCGCACTACGATGACGGGGTCCTCCCCCATGTAGGTGGTCAGGTAGTCCCCGGCTTTGGGAATGTGCCCCTCGTGCCCTAGCAGCAGCCAGGATCGGGCAAAAACCCGCTCAAGCTCAATCTCGTACAAATCCTGATCGGAGTAGATACGGGGATCAAGCAACCCATTATCTTGATCAACGAGTGCACGAACCTCATCGGGTGACCAATTTCTCACCCATTTCAAAGGGACTTCCTGCGCTTCTATTTTTATTTTTGAACTCATGACCTAAGTCTCCTTCATGACGCTCTAGCTAGAGCCAAGATAACCAATTTTTTATCTTTCCGCGCCGAAAGCCAATACCCATGATGCTGGCGCATTACCGTAAAAGCTAATTTACGAACCTCTGAAATCTATAGCCCAACATGCATCTGAAATAGGTGGGACTGCACATGCGATATACTGAAAAAGTATTAATCAGAATGCCCATCTCGTAAGTCCGCGCACTGTATGTCACGCTGACGCATTACACCGCCTTCACCCTCCCTTATTCCTGAGCCTGACGTATTTCGCGGCTGTTGGCGCCCTGCTCCGGTCAATATGGGTGAGTGAAGCCAAGGGATTCACTCTTAAGGCGTTCAAAAGTTTGCGGCGAGTAGCGCGCCTCAATATATGCGGACACTTCGCGCTGGTAGGAGCCTTCACTCTCCGCTGTTATTTGTTGTTAAGGCTACGACATTGAGAAACAGGCGGATATCCGTTATTTAATTATCGATATCCGTTTTTTAGGAAAAATCTTACTGGCCTGAGCAGTTAATCCATTAATTTATTTTTTATCATGCTCAGCTTCGTCTTATGTACCGAGCTAATGATGGTCTAAGCCGTGTTATTCCACTTGAACGGCTTGGCTGAATGCTCACTGTGACCTTTGATAAATTGGCGGATAGTGGCTTTTAGGTCGGCGACGCTGGTAAAGCCGCCCCTGTACAGAGCTCTTCTGTCCAATTATGCAAACCAGCCTTCCACTACGTTCAGCCAAGACGCGCTGGTCGGTGTCAAGTGCAATTTAAAACGCGGACACTTTTCCCAGCCACGGATTGATTGCAGCAGTTTTGTGGGTCGAACTGTTATCCAGAATCACATGCAGATCCAGTCCGGCTGGCGTGCAGCAGTCGATCTGCTGCACATAATCCAGAAACTCCGTGGCTCGATGGCGCTGGGTAATCCTTCCGATTACCTGGCCGATCATAATGTCTAAAACACACGCCATGCAGAAGACTTTCTCCGTACTCGAATACACACGCAAGAAAAAGCAACCTCGCCGCGATCGCTACCTTGCTGACCTTGAACAGTTGGTGCCTGATCACAGCTGGAGGCATAAGTGGCGCCGCTTTCTATGGCCACGCCACAGGCAGGCGCGGCGCTCCGCGATTGGGTTGCCGCGCATATATATCGTGCAGCAGTGTTTCGGTATCTTCGGTGGAGGCGCCGAAGATACCGTCTACGACAGCCAAGCCATTCGTAGCTTTATCGGCATCGACTTGGGCCGCGAGTCCGCACCGGATTTCACTATCTTGCTGCGTTTTCGCCGCTTGCTGGAAACCCATCTGCTTACATGGGTGCTGTTTGAAACAATCAACCAGCATCTGGCCAGTCGTGATCTGCCTGCCCACATTGGTGTCGACGCCACGTCTGGGCTGGTGCATAGCTTCGTGGGGATGGCGGCTAACGCGGCAGATGTCTCTCACGTCAACAAACTGCTGCACGGTGCCGAAACCTAGTCTAGGGAGTTCTGGATACACCGGTGCGGCCGAGCGACCGGAGCATCTTGAGCGCGACGTTATCTGGTCGATTGCAGCACGGCCAAGCAGCTACACGCATCACGGCAAAGGCAACGCGCTGTACCAGGTCAAGCGCAAGATCGAATACCCCAAGGCGCAACTGCGTGCCAAGGTAGAGCATCCGTTCCAAGTGATTAAGTGCGCTTCAATCATCGCAAAGTCCGTTACCGCAGACTGGAAAAGAACACGGCGCGGCTGTTTAGTCTGTTCGGATTGGCCAATCTGATGCTGGCCAAGCGGTACTTGCAACGCACGGCGGGATAAATCCGCCTGAAGGGGGGCTTACCCGCCAATCAGCAAAATGGGGGCTGAAATCGGCCCCGGATACGCAAAATCAGACCGGTAGGTTGAAAAAACGATTTAAAAATGGCGCGAGTGTCAAAGGAGGGAATTGTTCAGCGTCTCCTTAAGAGCCAGCTCGATGCGATTTTCGATTATTGCGTATGACCACGGGGAAAAGAATGAACGGCGCAAGCGAGTTAGGCAGCTCCATCGAGACTATCTCGCTGCATATGGGGAGAAGTTGCTGTCTTCCGCCGCCTTACTGGATGAGACGAGAACTAAAATCATTGGTGGGGTATCCCTCACTGATACCGATGATCGGTTGGAAGCCATTCGATTTGAAGCCGATGCCCCATATGCTCTTGAGGGCATTTGTGCGCACGCTCAAATCATTCAATGGCGCTTACGTTGGTGGGTAAGGCAATTCAATGCTGCGGGACATCATCCGTCCGAAATCAACACACATGCATTTAATCAAATAGTGCGTCCAGCTGACTTCGGCGGACGCTTACGAGTATTCTCGCCTAAATGGGTGCCAGGTTTCATCAGATCACTACAATCCCCCATACGTTAAGAGGTATTTAAACTTTAAAGCGAAGCACCGCCTGATTAAGCACTATGGCTAAACGTGACAGTTCCTCACTCGCCTGCAATGTCTGGTGAGTACCATTATCACTTTGCATGGAGAGGTGCCGAATGCTTGTCAGGTTGCTGTCCACTTCTCGTGCCACACTGGCTTGTTCTTCAGAGGCCGTGGCTATCTGCAGGTTGCGATCATCAATAAGACGGACAGCGTTGGTAATCGATTCCAATGAACGTCCAGCCTTTTCTGCTGCTTTTTTGGTTTCGTGAGCTAATGTGGCACTAAACTGCATCGACACAACTGCTAATGAGCTCTGTTGTTGGATAGACGTAATCATTTCCTCGATCTCTTTTGTGGAACCTTGAGTAAGGTGGGCCAGTGCACGTATCTGGTCTGCTACAACTGCAAAGCCTCGTCCTTGCTCACCCGCCCGCGCAGCTTCGATCGCCGCGTTGAGCGCAAGCAGGTTGGTTTGCTGTGCTATTGCACGGATTACACTTAGCACTTTACTAATGTCTTGAGTTTGTCCGGCGAGGTGCTGAATTTGCTCCGCCGTGAGCTCAACTTGGCCGGTCAGCTCACTAATGGCCTTCAAGGTCTCGTTAACGCACTGATTTCCTAACTTTGCAAAATCGCTTGATTGACGTGCCGCCTCAGAGGTGGAAGTTGCGTTCTGTGCCATTTCTTCAACGGCTGCACTCATTTCATTGACCGCAGTAGCAGCTTGCTCAATCTCGTTTTTTTGCTGGCGCAAAGTCTTGCTGGCAGCATCTGTAATAGCTGTCATTTCCACCGCAGCACCACTTAATTGAGTCGATGAATCAGAAATCTGCCCGATAGTTTTTCGCAGGTTTTTTTGCATTTTCCCCAATGCAAGCATTAAACGCGAAGCTTCATCAGCACCCGTGACATTAATTGGATGGGTGAGTACTCCCTCGGCAATGCCCTCTGCCAATATTAACGTATCATTGATGGGTACCACTATGCTGCGGGTTAGCAAAAAGGCAAGAGCAATGGTCATGAGCACCGCCGTCACGAGCACAATAGTAATAATATTCATGCTTTTAGAGTAGATCTCTGTGGCATTCATGCCCGCAATGTTGGCGCCACGAGTATTAATCTCCCGCAGGACGTTCAATTGTTTTTGCGCGGCGCTAGCTAGACTTGGGAGCTCACTATTGGCAAACACTACTGCCTGCTCGTGGTCTAGCCGGCTCAGACTTTCTAGCTGTGTCGCACCTTCGAAATAGCGTGCTATTAGTGTAACTACAGATTCAAATTGCGTCCGCTCTTCTGCCCCAGATATCAATACTCGACGGTAGTAGTCCGCTCTCTCTTCTAGCTTCTCGCGAGCCTGTGCGAGCTGATCAATTGTTGCGTTGCGTTCTGTGGGGTTTCGCGCGATCAAGAGACGGACTGACGCTAGTCGTGCGTTCAGAAGCGCAATCTGAATATCATCACCAGTCTGAATACTGGGTAATCGATGACGTTCAATGTCTTGTTCTGCGCTACGAAAATTTCCCATCTGGCAATACCCAAATAGACCTAACCCAACAACTAGCAAAGCTATTAAAGCAAAGCAAAGGGTGGCCCTTGGCGCAATATTTATTGAACGAAGATACATAAAAAACCCCAACAAGGATAGATTGTTTTGTAGGTGATCCGTGGTCAAGTATCTTTTAAACTATAAAATCTAAATCACTTAAATATTACATGCGAATATATGCGGATAGGCTTTGCCTTAAAGACACCGTCTAACTTCTATTGAGTATCAAATCAACTGCAGGTCAGCTCAGTCCAACCCAATATATAATCACGAGAGCATCCCGCGACCAATCAATAAAACCCGCCGAAGCGGATTGCGCCATGGCAGCCAAGAATGCATCCTTGAAACCAATAACCCGATTTTCAACCAAATTTAAAGCCTGAATGCCATAGCAGCAGACGCCTTCAACAAGATACAACTTTCCCATGAGGCAGTACATTTGAAGACTGGAGGATCTTTGTTTGTGAGGCTGCACCTAGCATGCCATGAAAAGTACTGATCAGAGCGTCCATGTCGTAAATCCGCGCGACTGCATGTCGCACTGACGTATCACACCACTTCCACCCGCCCTTGTTACTAGGCCCGACTTAATGTCGCGCCATACTGTTGCGGCTCTTGGCACCTTGGTCCGCTCAGGAAAGGTGAATGAAGCCACAGGGGATTCACTCTGAAGGCACTCAAGGGCTTGCCTTTAGTAGCGCGCCCAATGTATGCGGGCAATTCGCGCTAGGTAGGTGCCTTCACTCTCCACTGTTATTTGTTGTTAAGACTACGACATGGAAATACGGGGGAATATCCGTTATTTAATTATCGATATCCGTTTTTCGGGAGTATCCTAGGGATTCTCCGCACAAGTCCTCAAATGTGCTAAAACACCCTCACCACTTGTCCCGAGCCTCCCATAAGCCAGATGAGCTTTTCCGACTTCGGATATGCCGGCAAGCGCAAGCAAACCCGCCGCGAACGCGTCCTTACCGAAAATGGATCAGATGGCGTCCTGTATTGGTTTGTTGGGGTTGATCGAACCGTATAACCCCAAGGCCGGTGGCGGCCGTTAACCGTGTCCAGTTTTTGCGGCCGCCCTGACTACCTTTTTTTTGCGAAAGCAGTTGCTAACAAAATAAAATTGGAATACAAATTTAAAAAGCATGGTGCTCGTACTTGAGCGTGAGCTTTATTTTGTGCGCATAAAAAATATAAGAGCGTAAAATATAAGAGCATTTTGAAATATGAATTATGAATTGCTAGGCGAGAACAGCCAAGTTTTCGTCAATACTGATCCCGATGCCGTGTCGAACTATGCTAACCAGCATGCCGGCGCTCACCGCGTGAGCCAGCACCGCGCCAGCTATCCGCAGGCGAGCCTGAAACACAAGGCCATTGGCAGCTTGGATCTGTTTCAGATGAGTTACGGCAAAGGCGTGCAAATCACCTCGCCACAGCGGGAAGCCGTTTACCATTTGCATTTCCTGCTCAAGGGGCGCTGCCTGTGGCGCAGTCGCGGAGAGGAACACTGCTTCGCCCCAGGCGAGTTGCTGCTGCTTAACCCTGATACTCCGTTCGACCTGACCTACTCAGACGACTACGAGAAGTTCATCATCAAGCTGCCGGCTTCCTTCATTAACAAGGTCTGCGGCGAGAACCACTGGAGTCACCCCGACGCAGGAGTGGTCTTCGCCCCGGTTCACCGCCTCATGCAGCCGGATGGCTTCTTCAATCTGCTGAGTCTGGTTTGTCAAGAGGCGGAAACTGAGCCAGCCACTCCTCTTCAGGTACAGGAGCATTACGCTAAAATCATCGTCAGTAAACTACTAAGCTTGCCGGGCAGTGACGTTAATCGCGAGCCCTTGGGAGGGCGCTGTCGGTCATTCGAACTCCTCGCTGAGTTCATTGAGACGAACCTCAAGCAAGACATAAGTGTTCTGCGGCTGGCTGAGCTGGCGCACATGAGTATGCACTCGCTGTTTGCGTTGTTTGACAAGCACGCTGGCACTACACCCAAGCGCTATATACGCCACCGCAAGCTGGAGGCGATCCATGCTCATCTGAGCGACTCGCAGGCGGTAGTGAGCAGCGTGACCGAAGTCGCCCTCGACTATGGCTTCCTGCATCTGGGACGTTTCGCCGAGTATTACAAGAACACTTTCGGCGAGCTACCCTCAGTCACCCTACACCGTCGCAACTTGATCGTGGGGAACTTGCCACACTCTCATAAAATAATATATTAGTCCCTCAATTTTTGGAATGATGAGAAGTGTTACGGTTGGTACCACTATCTGTTTTATATATGAACATCCATCATAGGCCTGGCTCGGAATTACGAGTCGCTGTTTCTATAGAGCCAGTGTGACACCAGTTTCACGATCACGTTAGTTCACAACGCAATCGACTTTGGCGTAGGCACGGTTCCATATCAGTCGAACAATAACCTTCCCCCCAAAATCAGCCGTCATTATGGCAAAGACCGGTTGACCCCTATGGGTCAACTCTGTTGAAAACAGTCGGATTTTCAGAACACCTGAACTCAGGCACGACCTCCACCAAAGAACCTACTCACCACATGGAGTGGTTTCTCGGATCTTCGTTGATCATTGCTGCGATGTTACTGGGTTGGTTTTGAAGTTTTTTGCTTCGTGCAGGCGCACCTATACCATAACTCGCAGCCCTTGAGATGTAAGTTTGGCCAATCGGCGTAAGTACTGTACCGCGGCGGCCAGCGTGAACTCATCGGACGCGCCACTCATGCCACGTAGTCGCAAGCGATCCAGTTTCAGGATGCGCTTGAGGTGGGCAAACAACATTTCGACCTTCTTACGTTCGTGGCGAGAGCGCACGTACTCCGGCGTCGCCGCGATGCGTCGAGCCACATTACGAGCGGCTTCATGGACGCTGCGGACGATCTTGCGAATTGAAGTGTTCGGGCAGCACTTGGCTTTCATCGGACACGTCGCGCAGTCGGTCTGTCTGGATCGGAAGATGATGGTGTTGGCTTTGGTGACGTGCGAACGCTCGTTCTTGAAGGCTCGCCATTCGCTGCGTAATACGTTGCCGGCTGGGCAGCGGTATTCCTCGGCCTCTTCATTCCAGTGGAAATCGTTACTCGAAAAGCTGTCGTTCTTGCGCTCAGTTTTGTCCCAGACCGGCACATGCGGTTCGATGTCTTTTTCCTCCACCATCCAGGCCAGCATCGGCGCTGTACCGTAAGCGGTGTCGCCAATGAGGCGTTCCGGTTTGATGTCGAACTGCGCTTCGACCCGATCGATCATGGTCTTGGTGCTCTCGACTTCTGCGGTTCGATGAGCCGGTGTGGGTTCCACATCCACGATGACGCCGTGCTCGGTATCGATCAGATAGTTGGTGGAGTAGGCGAAGAACGCTGGGCCTCCAGGAGCGGCGGTCCAGCGGGCTTGAGGATCCGTCAGCGACAGACGCTTCGGTAGCGTTTCAGCCAAAGCCTCTTCATCAAGTGCCTCAAGGTACTCACGCACGGCGCGAGTACTCAGGGACGGATCGCTCCAGTTGACCGGTTCATCACCCGGTACGCCACGCTGCCGACTGGCATCCGCTTTGATGATGCTGGCGTCCACGGCAAAGCCTTCGCCTTTGACCAGACCAGCGTCCATGCAGCGACGCAGCACTTCATTAAACAACCAGCGAAACAGATCACTGTCCCGAAAACGGCCATGTCGATTTTTGGAAAACGTCGAGTGGTTGGGGACTTCATCGTCAAGGCTCAACCGGCAGAACCAGCGATAGGCCAGGTTCAAATGGGCCTCTTCGCACAGCCGCCGCTCCGAGCGAATGCCGTAACAATAGCCCACGATCAGCATGCGGATCATCAGCTCAGGATCAATCGACGGACGCCCAATCGGGCTATAGAAATCGGCGAGGCAATGGCGCAGGTCGCTCAGATCAAGACACCGATCAATGCTGCGCAGAAGGTGACTGGCTGGGATGTGATCTTCAAGGCTGAACGAGTAAAACAGTCGCTCCGGCCCACTCGATAACTGTCCCATTCTGCTACGTGCTTCCCTGCTGGCCAATGGAGAGATTTTGCCGCAGGCCAGACAGGGGAGCTACTTTTTCAACAAAATCGGTCGATTAGAGCCCTTCGCGACTGCAGTAATCAAAGCTGCCTATGACCAGGAGCGCTGGAAAATTTGCGCCCTTGGACGCCTTGGACGTCTGGACGGAGGAAGCGCTGGTCGGCCTTTGCTTTTTATAGGATGGGTCTCATCCCGCGGTATCGCTCTTCGGCTTGGGTTTTCTGGTGCTCGGTTTACGTTTGGCGTCAGGAGCCTTACGCACCTGCGTCAGCTGTTGCTCTGGCGTTTCGGCGCGGGCCTGCTGCGCCGCAGCACGTTGTTGAGTTTGACTGAGCTCGTTTTGAGTTGACTCCAGCCGCCGTTGCAACTGCTCGACGTGCCGACCGGCCTCTTTGAGCTGAGTCGACATTGCCTTGCCCTCTTCGCGCGCGCGGTCGACCTCACGGTGCGCGCGATCTTCAACGCCGCGGACGTAGCTCTCCTGCGCGAGGCGCTCCTGCTCGGCCTTAAGCCGCAGCGCTTGCAGATCCTCCTGCAATGAATGGTTGTACTGCTGAGCTTCGCGGCGCTCGTGCAGCAAGCTCTCACGCTGTTGCTGAAGGTCCTCGATCTGCGTCTGGCGCTGGGACAGTAGCAGCTCCAAATCTGCCAGGCGCGACTCGGTTGACTGGCGACCCGCCATAGCCTCCGCCGTCTACTGGCGACATTGCGCCGCGTCCTGACGCGCCTGATCCTCGACCGCCGCCACCCGTTCGCGCTCCGCGGCCAGCACCTGGCGTTGTTCGGCCAGCGCCTGTTCGGCGACGCCCTGCGCCAGGTGCATCGCCTGTTGCCACACCGCGACAAAGGCCTGCGACACCTCGCTAGGCAGTGCTGGCAGACGACTCTGCCCGCTCAGCCGGTCAGCGAGGCGCGCCCACCATTGATCGAGCAAACCGCCGACGCGCGCCGGACTGCCGCGACCCAACTCCAGGCGCACCCGCTCCACTGTTGGGCGCTCACCACGGGCCAACACCGCGTCCGCGGCGGCAAACACCTCGTTTTCTGGTACGCCTACCGCCCTGCCCTGCCCTGCCCTGCCCTGCCCTGCCCTGCCCTGCCCTCCGTTATGTTAGGTCTGATAAGGGAATGTTATCCGACGTTATATTATGAACATTGGAATTATCATACGTTGGACGTATTAAATATTACAGATCAATTACCCTTGGTCGACGAAACCCCGCTAAACCCGCATTCCCTGGCGATCAACGCCCAGGAAGCGGCGGCGGCGTTTCTTGCTGCCGGCACCGCGGCCAATACCGTGCGCAGCTATCGCAGCGCCCTGACCTACTGGTCGGCCTGGCTGCAGTTGCGTTACGGCCTGGCATTGGGCGATGCACCGCTGCCGACCACGGTGGCGGTTCAGTTTGTTGTCGATCATTTGGCACGCCCCCTGGCCGATGGCGGTTGGGCGCACCTGTTGCCGGCCAGCATCGACGCGGCGCTGGTCGAGGCGCGAGTCAAAAGCAAACCCGGAGCGCTGGCCTACAACACGGTCAGTCACCGCCTGGCCGTGCTCGGCAAATGGCACCGGATCAAGGGTTGGGACAGTCCCACGCAAGCGCCGGCGTTGAAGACCCTGCTGCGTGAAGCGCGCAAGGCCCAGTCGCGCCAGGGCGTGGCGGTACGCAAGAAAACCGCGATCGTGCTGGAACCCTTGCAGGCACTGCTCGCCACCTGCACCGATGGCGTGCGCGGCATTCGCGACCGCGCCCTGCTCCTGCTCGCCTGGAGCGGTGGCGGGCGGCGCCGCTCGGAAGTGGTGGGCCTGCAAGTGGGCGATGTGCGCCAACTGGATGCCGACACCTGGCTGTACGCCCTGGGCGCGACCAAGACCGACACCGGTGGCGTGCGCCGTGACAAGCCGCTGCGCGGCCCGGCGGCGCAGGCGCTGACGGCTTGGATGAAGGCTGCGCCGGCGCACGAGGGCCCGCTGTTTCGGCGGATGTATAAAGGCGGCAAGGTCGGGACTGCGGGTTTGTCGGCCGATCAGGTGGCACGCATTGTCCAGCGCCGAGCGAAGTTGGCGGGCCTTGAGGGTGATTGGGCAGCGCACAGCCTGCGCTCTGGGTTTGTCACCGAGGCCGGTCGCCAGGGTGTACCGCTCGGCGAAGTCATGGCCATGACCGAACACCGCAGCGTGACCACGGTGATGGGTTACTTCCAGGCGGGCTCACTGCTGAACAGCCGGGCCACATCACTACTGGACGAAGATGAGTCATAACCGCAGGGCCAAAAGTTGCGCCCTGCGTAGCTTGGGACTCTTCAAAATGATGCCGTAACAGTGGCACCTCTCGGTAATCCCTAACGTAGACGCCTGCTCGCCTGTTGAATACCCCTCGAAAGGCACGATAAGTAGCCAGCTATTTGTTGATAAAAGTCTGAAGTGTTGATTTGAGTTTTCCGATTCTTTGACGCCCCCAGCTATGCCTAACATCGGCTCCCAAGCGTACTCGCCGAGGATCACCGATGAAGCTGGAAATTTTCCGCACGTTGTGGGGCTACACCGCCAGCAAGGCCCAGGCGCTTGAAGAGCTGCTGCACGCAGGCTTTGACGGGATGGAAGCACGCCTGCCACTGGATGCACGTGAAAGGGCTGAGTTCAAAGCCTTTCTGCAGGCCAATCGCCTGGGCTACATCAGCACGATCTTCACCGCCTACGATGTACTGCCGGACCAGTCGGCGTCCCCTGCCCTTCATCTCCATGACCTCGACCGCAAACTTTCCTGGGCCGCCGAACTCGGCCCGCGTTTTGTCAACGTGCTGGCAGGCAATGATCGCTGGGCCTTGCCGCAACAAGTGGAGTTCTTCGGTCAGGCACTGGAATTGGCGCGCAAGCACGGCCAGGTCTGCAGTTTTGAAACCCACCGCTCGCGGTCGCTGTTCAACCCTTGGGTAACCCTGGAGTTGATTCGGCAACTGCCCGACTTGTTGTTCACCAGTGACATCAGCCATTGGGTCGTGACCTGCGAGCGCCTGTTGAATGATCCGGCCGATGACCTGAGCGCTTTCGTCGAGCGGGTTCACCATATCCAGGCCCGGGTAGGCTATGACCAGGGCCCACAGGTTCCGCACCCGGCAGCACCTGAATATGCCAATGAACTGGCTTTCCATCAGCAGCACTGGGAAAGCATCTGGCGCTCGCAGCAAGCCCGCGGTTACCAGGTCAGCACCCTGACCCCGGAATTCGGCGCCGACGGCTACTTGCATCATTTGCCCTTCACTAATGTCCCGGTGGCCGATCTGTGGTCATTGAACGTGTGGATGGGCCAGACCGAGCGCGAACACTTCGAGCGTTTCTACCACTCAAGCCATCCTTAGGGAGCCGACGCGTCATGCCTGACAATAAAAATAAAAGCCTCAGCACTGACACACACAAAGCCAACTTCAACAGCATCCCGGTAGTCAACATCGCCGGCTTGTTCAGTTTTGAACTGGAACACCGCCTGGCCGTGGCCGAACAATTGGGGCGCGCCGCCAGCGATGTCGGGTTTCTCTATATCACCGATCACGGCATCGACCCGCAGCTGATCGCCAACCTGCGCAAGGCGGCCAAGGACTTTTTCGACCAGCCCTTCGACACCAAGATGCAGCACTACATCGGCACTTCGCAAACCCACAAGGGTTTTGTACCCGAAGGCGAAGAGGTCTATTCCAAAGGCAAGCCGGACCACAAGGAAGCCTTCGACGTCGGCTTCGAAGTCCCGGCCGATGACCCGCTGGTGCTGGCCAATACGCCGCTGCTGGGACCTAACGACTGGCCGCAGCTGCCAGGTTTCAAGGCGGCGGTGCAGGCCTACTATGAAGCGATTTTCGCCTTGGGCCGGCGCCTGTTCGCAGGCTTTGCCCTGACCTTGGGCCTGGAAGAAAACTATTTCGACAGCCTGGTCACCCGTCCGCCGTCAAAACTGCGCCTGATCCACTACCCGTTCGACGGAGCCGCCCATGACGCACCGGGACTTGGCGCCCATACTGATTACGAGTGCTTCACCATTCTCCTGGCCGACAAACCGGGCCTTGAAGTGATGAATAACCTCGGACAATGGATCGATGCACCACCGATTGCCGATGCCTTTGTGGTCAACATCGGCGACATGCTGGAAGTGATGACCGCAGGCGCATTCATTGCCACGGCGCACCGGGTGCGCAGTGTGAAGGAGGAGCGTTATTCCTTCCCGCTGTTCTATGCCTGCGACTATCACACCCAGATCAAACCGCTGCCAGGATTCGCCCAGGCCGGCAACGACTACGAAGAGATCACGATCGGCGAACACATGTATGGCCAGGCGCTGCAGACCTATCAGTATCTGCGCCAGAGAGTGGCCAACGGGGACGTTCAACTGCCAGGCAAGGCACGCAAGCCCGCCAGTTTCGGACATCTGAAAAATCAGACTCAAACGTCCTGATTGAAGTTTTCAGCTTCACCCCCTACCTACGCCGGAGTCAGTAAGAATGAAAAACAATAAGAAAACCGTGTTGGGCCTGGCTGTAATGGCAGCCGCAATGTTCGGTGCCTCGGTGAGCATGGCCGCGACAGACACGTTCAAGGTCGGCATGGAAATCACCTACCCGCCCTTCGAGTCCTATGACAAGGACAAAAACGTGGTGGGCTCCGATCCCGAGCTGGCGGCGGCACTGGCCAGGCACATGAACGCCAAGGCAGAGTTCGTCGACACCAAGTTCCCCAGCCTGATCCTTGGCCTGAACTCCGGCAAGTACGACGCGATCATTTCCGGCATGTACATCACGCCGGAGCGCCAGACCCAGGCCCAGACCATTGCGTATGCCAACACCGGTGCCGCGGTCATGGTGCCCAAGGGCAGCGAAATCAATGCGAAGAAGCCTGAAGACCTGTGCGGACTGAAACTGGGCCTGGAACAGGGCACGACCTGGGTCAAGGAATTCAGGAAGCTGTCCGATGAGTACTGCGTGCCCAACAACAAAGGCGCAATCACCGTCAGCGAGTATCCCTCGGCACCCGAAGTGACCCAGGCCCTGTTGTCCAAAAACATCCAGGCCCAGGTCGAAATCGCCGGTGCGGCAAAAATGATCGCGGAAAAGACCAATGGCCGGGTCGTGATCACCACTGAGCACCCGATCTATCAACAAACCCTGGGCATTTTCGTCAAGAAAGGTAACGACGAAACCTTCCAGGCTGTGCAAAAGGCTTTCGAGGAAACCAAAAAGAGCGGTGAGTACGCCGCTATCCTCAAGAAATATGGCCTGGAAGAACCGACCTCAAACTAAAAACCTGTCCTTGTAGTCTGGTCATCTGCCGCCTCTGCTAAGGGCGGCAGATCGAGGTGCCCCATGCAATTCGATTGGTCGTATTTCTTCTCCCTGTTCTCCCTGCCAGACTTCTGGAATGCCTGCGTCACGGTGGTCCAGCTCAGTGCCCTGGCCTGGTTCATCGGCATGCTGCTGGGTTTTGTCCTGGCCACGGCCAAGCTGTCCCACTCGCCTTTTTTGCGCATTCCCGCAGCAGTCTATATCTGGTTCTTCCGCAGCATCCCGCTGCTGGTGCTGGTGGTCTTCGTCTACAACTTGCCGCAATTGTTTCCCGGCAGCGGGCCGATCCTGTCCAACCCCTTCTATTCCGGCTTGCTGGCCCTGGTGGTCACGGAAGCGGCGTACATGGCGGAAATCCACCGTGGTGGACTGATCTCCGTGGCCAAGGGGCAAAAGGAGGCCGGACGCGCGCTGGGTATCGGCCTGTTCGGCATGCAGCGCTTGATCGTGATCCCCCAGGCGTTCCGTATCTCGCTGCCGACCCTGATCAATGAATACATCACGGTGGTCAAGCTTACGTCACTGGTCTCGGTCATCTCCCTCACCGAAATCCTCACGGTCGGCCAACGCCTCTACGCCACCAACTTCCTGGTCATGGAAACCCTGGCGGCGGTCGGCGTGTACTACGTGTTGATCGTCACCGTGTTCGGCTTTTTCCTGCAGCGCCTGGAGCGCTACCTGGACCTTAACTTCCGCAAGCCGCACACCCTCGATGACGCCGCCGTGGCCAAGTTCAAGGCCTGCGCCGAAGCCTTGCCCGACAGTGCGCGCAAGGCAGCCGGCAACAACGCGACGCCTATCCTGCAATTGAAGAACATCCAGAAGAGCTACGGCACGCACAAAGTGCTGCTGGGTATCGACCTGAGTGTCGACTACGGCCAGGTGGTCTCGATCATCGGGCCATCCGGCTCCGGCAAGACGTCGCTGATCCGCACGGTCAATGGCCTGGAAAGCATCGATAGCGGCGATATCCTGTTGTTCGGCGAAACATTCATCGAAGCCTCGGACAAACCCAACAGCGCCCGCCTGCGCAAAGGCGTGCGGCACATCGGCATGGTGTTCCAGAACTTCAACCTGTTTCCGCACCGCACCATTCTCGACAACGTCACCCTGGCACCGCGTTACCACGGCCAGCCGGGCGAGCTGAGTGAACATCGTGCGTATGCGCTGCTGGACAAGGTCGGCCTGCTGGCCCATGCCCACAAGTACCCGCACCAGCTCTCCGGCGGACAGCAACAACGTGTGGCGATCGCCCGGGCCCTGGCCATGGAGCCGCAGATCATGCTGTTCGACGAGCCGACCTCAGCCCTCGACCCTGAACTGGTCAACGACGTGCTGAACGTGATCCGCGACCTGGCCAGGGAAGGCATGACCATGCTGATCGTGACCCACGAAATGGACTTTGCCATGTCGATCTCCGACCGGGTGATCTTCATGGAAAACGGTAATATCCAACTCGATGCTGCACCTGAAACCATCCTGTGCGATGCCCAAGGAGAGAGGGTGCGGCGCTTCATGGGGATTGCGGCACGATCGCCAAGACCGTCTGCAACGGTGGATCTTGCATGAATAGACAGCCCCTTTCCTGTAATGCTGTTCACTTTAGGTTGGGGCGCGGCGGGTTTGGATTGGGTGTATATCCATTCCTGCGGTAACGGCCACCTAGGGTTCCGCTTTTACAGCGGGTCACTTGGAAAAACGGAACGCCGCCCGGCCTGTAGGAGCGAGCATGCTCGCGATGGTGGTCAACGATGACGCGGGGAGCCTGACACCCCGTGGAGCCCTCAGGTTTTTCGCGAGCATGCTCGCTCCTACAGGGCCCGCCGCGAGGGGCAAGAAAATCAAAAGAAAAAGCAAAAGCAAAAGCGAGGCGGCCTTATCGCCGACCTGATTGCAGGTGTGTCTGCGATCCCATTGTGGGAGCCAGCCTGCTCGCGATGGACTTCCAGGCACCGCGTTCATCCAGACGGGGCGCGTTATCGTTAACGTCAATCGCCAGCAGGCTGGCTCCCACAGGGGATTGGGGGTATCCGCAAAGATCAGGTCGGCTACAAGGCCGCCTCGCTTTGTTTTTGGCGCCCCGTTAACCATGTGTCCGGTCCGTACCGGCGCTTGAAAAAGGGAGTCGCCGTAAGGGCGAAATCATAAGTGGCCGTTACCGCAGGAATGGATACACACCCAATCCAGTTCTTAACTACAACCCCATGCTTGAGTGAACAGTATTGCCCCTTCACTTGAGCTTTTTTCTTACAGGAACACACGCATGAACCTTGGAATAGCAGGACGCTGGGCGCTGGTGTGCGCTGCCAGCAAAGGCCTGGGTAAAGCCTGCGCCCAGGCACTCGTCAGCGAAGGCGTGAACGTGGTGATCACTGCCCGAGGCGAACAGGCACTGAATGAAACGGCCCGTCAGCTCAGGTCGTTGAATCCTGAAGTGACTGTGATCGCCATCGCCGGCGACATTGCAACACCAGAGGGGCGTGCGGCAGCCCTCGCGGCCCATGAGCATTTCGACATCTTGATCAACAACGCTGGAGGCCCTCCTCCCGGGGATTTTCGCGACTGGAACCGCGATGCCTGGCTCAAGGCGCTCGACGCCAACATGCTGACCCCTATCGAGTTGATCAAGGCAACGGTAGACGGCATGGCATCCCGCGGATTCGGCCGCATCATCAACATCACCTCGAGTGCGGTCAAGTCGCCCATCGAAAGCCTGGGCCTGTCCAACGGCGCACGCAGTGGGCTCACAGGGTTTATCGCAGGGCTTGCCCGGCAGGAAAACCTGGCCAGCCGTAACGTGACGATCAACAACCTGCAACCGGGCTCGTTCGACACCGATCGCCTGCGTGACAACCTGGTCGCTGCCGCGCAGGAACTGGGCCAGGACAGTGAAGCATTCCTCGACGAATGCCGTAGCGAAATTCCCGCTAAACGCTTCGGCTCACCCGAGGAGTTCGGCGCTCTTTGCGCCTTCGTGTGCAGCAGTCATGCGGGCTATCTGACCGGGCAGAATCTGTTGATTGATGGAGGGGCCATTCGCTCCAGCCAATAAAATGGCAGGCACACTGGCCTGGATGCTTTCGCCCTTCGCTCAGACCCGTCACTACAGCGCAGTTTCGAACTGCGCTTGTTTTTCTTCAGCCCGTAAATCTTTTCAATGACAAGTGCCTCGCTGGCGCCTGCCTACCATACCTCCAAGGTATCGATTAGCACCAAAATGATATTAGACCCCACAGGACATCACACTTAGCCTGTGATCAGGCAGGGTCTGCCTGTGCGTAAAAACTATAAAAAATGCCTTACTGATTGGAGCAGTCATGAGCACTCATTATTCAATTCCCGAGCTGATCGATAGCACTCGAGTCAGCTCTTTTCAGTGGCGGGTTTTCGCCCTTTGTTTTTTCGTCGCCATTCTTGATGGATTCGATACCCAAGCCATTGCCTTCACCGGTCCCTCGATCACTGAGGCATTCGGACTCGGCGCAGGCGCCTTGGCGCCCATACTGACCGCCGGAATTGTCGGCATGGTGCTCGGTGCCATGGTACTGGGCCTGATGGGCGACAAATTCGGCCGCCGGCCCGCCATTATCGGGTCGGTTGCCTTGTTCGGTTTCGCCTCCCTGGCAACGGCATTTGCCCAGACTACCGAGCAGATCCTGGTCTTGCGCTTTATCGCCGGGCTTGGCATGGGCGGTGCGACACCCGTGGTTCTCTCGCTCGCCGCCGAGTATGGCAGCGCAAGACAACGCGGCACGATCATGACCACGGTCCTGCTCGGTTTGCCCGCTGGCGCCATTCTTGGCGGATTGCTGGCTGCGAAAATGCTGCCCTCGATTGGATGGCAAGGCATCTTTGCCGTTGGCGGTATCGTGCCACTGGTACTGATGGTGGTCTTGATGTTCGCACTGCCGGAGTCGTTGTATTTCCTGACCCGGCAACGGACCCATGGCAGCGTTGAGAAGATCGGGAAAATTGTCGCCAGCATCACCAGGAACCCAACGCTCCCGGGCAGCACCTACAGCGTCCCGGAAGCCGATGTAAAAACCAGCGTCACCTCCCTGTTCTCTGGCGGCCTGGCGCGCAATACCTTTGGCATATGGACGGTCTACCTTTTCAACTGGGTGGCATGGTTCATGTTCCTATCCTGGCTACCCACTGTTCTCAAAGCAACGGGACTGCCGGCAGAGCAGGCACCCATGGGCACTGTTGCGGTCAACGCCGTGTTTGTCGTGTGTGCCATTCCGCTGTCGATCATCTTGCCAAAAATCAACGTTCGGCTATTGCTGCTGGCCTTGTTTGTGTTCGGTATTGCCCTGTGCCTGGGCCTGGCCAACAGCGGCACCCATTGGGCGCTGGTGTTCACCCTCGCCGGTCTCGCAGGCCTGGGCATTGGTGGTCAGCAAATCGTCTTGAACTACATGGTTGCCCAGGCGTATCCCACCGCATTGCGGGCAACCGCAACCGGCTGGGCGATTGGACTGGGCCGGGTGGGCGCCATCATCGGATCGGCAAGCGGCGGCTGGTTTCTGGAGCACGGAGGTCCTGCCGGTTATTACTCAGCGCTGATCGTGCCGTTGGCGATAGCAGCGGCAGCACTCTTGATCATTCGCACCCAAGCCGATGCACCGGCTAGCCAACCTGTCGCGGCGCATTGAAGGACAAGGACCAACACAATCGCGCCCCGGCGCCATCGCGCGGGGGCGTTCCTTTCATCGCCAGGCGATGACGACGCTGGCAACCGGGGTGCAGGCGCATGTGCCGTTTGACCTCAACTGCGCATCCGCCTGCAACACTCAGTCAAAACGGAACGAGGCGCCATAAGCCGAGGCAGGCAAATGACTCGAACCGTCGGCGCGCAACCGTGAACGCAAGGTGCCACTTTGCGGCCGGGTGCGGTATAGCCCGCGCTTTTGCAACTCGGGGATGACCAGTTCAACGAAATCCTCAAGGCTGCCGGGACTGATCAGCGGGTTAAGCATGTAGCCGCTGGTGCCGGAGATTCGCGCATGCTCCTCGATGCGCTCGGCCACCTGGTGTGGCGTGCCCACCAGGATAAGATCGCTACCTCGGGTGACCTTTGCAAAACGCTGTTTGACGTCACCCGCGGTCAAGGGTTTACCACTGCCATCAGGATGCACCACGTAGGAAGTCATGCCTTCGGTGTGGGTGGACAGTGCCTCATTGTCGGCGTAGCGGCCGATATCAATACCGGTATCACCCGCGTAACTCACAAGCTGTGCCTGCAGGTGATAGTTGCTTTGCAACTCGTCATATTTGCGCTGGGCTTCGATTTCTGTTTTAGCGGTGACAATACGCAACACCGTCAGCGACTTTACATCTTCACGGTGACGACCGCGTGCCTGGGCCTTGGCCCGGATTTCCTCCAGCCCCAAGCGAATCTCCTGGGGGTTGGACTTGGCAACGAAAATCAACTCGGCGTGTTTGGCGGCGAATTCACGACCGCGCCCCGACCAGCCCGCCTGGATCAGCAACGGCGTGCGTTGTGGCGATGGCGAGGTCAGGTGCGGCCCGGCCACGCGGTAATGCTCACCCGCATGATTGATCGCACGCACGCGCTCGCCCCGGGCGTAGAGTTGGCGCGTCTTGTCCGCGACCACAGCGTCGTCGGCCCAACTGCCCTCCCAGAGTTTGTAGGCCACATCCAGGAATTCTTCGGCGCGCTCATACCGGTCATCGTGCTTGATCATTTGCTCCAGGCCGAAGTTGCGGGCGGCGCTGGACAGGTATGAAGTGACGATATTCCAGCCGACCCGGCCATTGGTGAGGTGATCCAGGGTGCTGAAGCGTCGGGCATGGGTAAAGGGATGTTCGTAGCTGGTGGTCACGGTAACGCCAAAGGCCAGGTTCTGCGTGACGGCGGCCAACGCCGGGATGATCATCAGCGGGTCATTGGCCGGTGCTTCAACGGCCCATTTCATCGCCGCATCAGCGTTGCCGCCAAACACGTCGTAGAAACCCAGTACATCGCCAAAAAACAGCATGTCGAGGTGCGCCTGGTCAGCAATGCGCGCCAGGTTCGACCAGTAGCCGAGGGAATTGATTGCCAGGCGTTCATCAGCCGGGTGAGTCCAAAGGCTTGGCGCACCGCCACAGCCCACGCTGGCTTGCTCATAGAGCGCAAACAGAAGAGGAGTTGGATCGGACATCGTGGTTCCTGATTAAGTAAGAAACGGGGGGCGAAACATCAACGCGGGTTCTTGAAACCTTTGCCGTAGTGGCGTTCAAGGCGGTGCTGGATCAGTTCAAGCCCGATGGACAGCAACCAATAGATGACGGCGGCGGTGGTGAGCATTTCGATGTAGCGATAAGAAGAACGCCCATAGGACTGCGCCAGGAACATGACCTCCCACACACCCATCACTGAGATCAGCGATGAGTCCTTGAGCATTGAAATGAACTGACTGGTTGTCGGAGGGATGATCGTGCGCATCGCTTGCGGCAAGATGATGTGCAAAAAAGTCGCTGCCGGCCTGAGGCCCAACGCCATCGCCGCTTCCCGTTGTCCGGGGGCTACCGCCTGGATACCGGCACGAAAGATCTCGCTGAGGTAAGCCCCGTAATTAAGCGAAAGCGCAATGATCCCCGCACTGATAGCGCCAGGTACGACGCCCAGTTGCGGCAAGCCCAGGTAAATCAGCAGGATCTGGATCAGCAGCGGCGTGCCGCGAAAAAAAGAGGCATAGAAACTGGCGATGCCGTAAGCCACTGCGCTGCGTGACAGTCGTGCAAGCGCCGTCACGAAGCCCAGCAGCAAGGACAGGCAGATCGAACACAAGCATAGGAACAACGTCAGCGCGGCGCCTTGCAGGAAACCGTTCGGCCCCAGGTGCAGCCCAAGCAGATTCGGCAACTTCTCCAGAATGATCGAGAACTTCAGATCGAAGCTCATGAAAAACATGACGCACAATCCCAACAGCGTCGCCCACGTCAGATACAGGCGCGTGCGAAATCCCGATAACAGGTGAACACGACGCTTCTCGGTTTCGGCGGCCACCGTCGCTTTGGCCGGGTATGGGTTCTGGGCTGTCATTGGCTGATGTCGGCACCGATCCACTTCTGCGAAATGTTGCCCAGCGTTCCGTCAGCCTTCAGTTGGCCAATGACTTCGGTCACCTTGGCGTTCCATTGCGCATCGCCCTTTTCAATCGCCACCACGTTCGGTTCGGCATACAGCGCATCGCCAGCAATCTTGAAGCGAGGGTCCTGGGTGATACGCTCGCGGGCCGTGATCAGGTTGGTGACCATCGCGTCAAGGCGCACGCCTGTACCCAGTGCCAGGTCCTGGAAGGCAACGGTCTCGTTGTCGTACGGCGCCACCTGGACATTATCGAAAGGAAAACTCAAAGGCTTGTCTTCGGCACCTTCGATCACCAGGTCCTTGTTCAGGTAGGCTTCATAAGTCGAGGCGCTGATCACCCCGATTTTTTTGCCAGACAAATCCTTGCCTGCCGTGATCTTGTTGTCACTGGCATTCACCACGATCACCGCCGGCGACTGGTAGTATTCGACAGGGAAATCGAATACTTCGGCGCGGGCCTTGCTCGGGGTAATCGAGCACACGCAGATGTCATAACGACCATTCCAGTGACCGGCGGCGATGACATCCCAGGATGGTGTTTCCAGCTTGAGCTTCACGCCAAGACGTTGGGCAACCGCCTTGGCCACATCCACGTCAAACCCGTCCAACTGGTTTTGCTCGTTGAGAAAAGAGAACGGCGGATAGCTCTCCATCAGGACGCCGGTCAACTCGCCTTTTTGCGTGACGCGATCAAGGATGGCCCCTGCGGACGCTGTTGAGCAGAGAGTCAGCAAGGCCAGGCCAAGGGGTAAAAACGCTTTGCTTTTCAAAGACAAGTACTCCAATCAATCGAAAACAACTGATTAGATTAAAACGCAATATAAAAATCGTTAGTACTTGTTTTATGGAATAACAGGCTCATTTCAAGGTATATCAATCAGCACCGAATACACCGGCGTACGGACTCAAACAGCCGCCACTCTCGCGCCATTGCCGCTCACCTCGAACTGCCCCACCAGCTTCTGCAGTTTATTGGCATTGAGCCTGACCGTTTCGGCACTGTTTTGCAGCACCACCACGGTCTGGCGCATTTGCGTGGAGCAGTGGTCGACCTTCTTGATCGTCTGGCCGCAGTCGAGGCTACGAGTATTGAGCTGCTGGATGATCGCAAACATGCTCTCTACCGCCTGATGCAGCTGCACGTTTTCCGAAGAGGCATCCTCGGCCAGGCGCAGGCTGTTATCGACGTCCTTGACGCCCTCCTCCATGAAGCTGACGGCTTTTTGCGTTTCGTTCTGCAGGCCTTCGACCATCTGCCGAATGTCATCGGCCGCCCGGGAGGTGCGTGAAGCGAGGCTGCGTACCTCGTCGGCGACCACTGCAAAACCTCGCCCATGTTCCCCTGCGCGTGCGGCCTCGATGGCCGCATTGAGCGCCAGCAGATTGGTCTGGTTGGTGATGTCGCTGATCAGGCCGGTGATCTTGCCGATCTGGGTCATCCTGCTGTCGAGCAACTGCACGCTCGATGAAGAACGTTCGACCACATCGCGAATGGATTGTGTGCCTTGCTGCACGGCCAGAAATTGCTCGCGGGCACGGGTAACAACTTCATCCATCGCCTGTTTCATTTGTTCGGCGCTGGCAGAAGCCTGCTGGATCTCGCCCAGTTGGTCTTCGACGATCAGCATCATGCGATGCACCGCTTCGGAGACTTCGCTGGAAGTGTCACTGGCTTGCTGGCTGCGTCCGAGCATCATCTGATTGGTGGTGCCGACGCTGCTGCTGGCCTTCACCACTTGCCCTACCACCGAGTCCAGATGGTCGATGAAACTGTTGATCCAGCGCCCCATGTCGCCCGTCTCATCATTGGCCATGCGCTTGATGTCCAGGCGCTGACGCAGGTTACCCTCGCCTTCGGCAATGGTCCGGATCACGCCTGTCATCTCGTTCAACCTTGCCGCCAGGCGCTTGGGCCCGAGCCGGCTGAACAGGAGCGCGGCGCCAGCCATGCTCAAGACCTCGACGGTATCAATCATGCCCTGGTCCAGGCCACTGTAATGCTGGACCAGGAAATTACAGGCGAAGAGTCCAGTCATGGTCGCGATGTAGGGCTTCATCAAGCCGTGGCTGAGCGAGCGCCGGCGGTAGACCTCCTCCAGGTCGGCCTCGCACATCATGCCCCAGCGGTCCGGTGACCCTGGCAACTGGAAGGTAACGCCCTTGCCCACCACTGGAATGTGCCGGTAGTCGGAGTAACCGGGATACGTCACGAAGAGGTTGGAGCCCTTGCGGATAGTCTCGCGTACGCCGGGGTGCAGTTGTTGCGTCGCCGGGTCGGTGAAGCGCAGCTCAAGCTCGGTGTGCCGCTGGATCTGCACGGTCTTCCAGGGGGTGTGTACGCCACTCTTCAGATTTTCACCGTGGCTGAAGGTGCCGTCCTCGAAACGTGAGCGTGACAATGCGGTACCGGGCTCAATGGCGGGATCGAAACGCGATTGCGCCATGAACAGGTAATTGTCACCCGACTCGGCAAAAATGTGCCCGGCCTCACGCTGGATAAGATCGCCCAACACATCGTTGGGTATGCGGCCGCAGAGGCAGCCCAGGACTTTTCCATCGACCCTCAGGGGCTGATAGAACATCAGCGTGACTTCATCAAAGAAGCGCGAAGACGAGGGGCCGATTTGCAAGGTCAGCAGATCGCTGTAAGGGCCATGAAGGAACGGCGCCTTCAATCCTTGCGCCAATGCGCGGGTGTGCTCCAGCCGAGCTTTGCCGCGCTGGCTCCAGGTTGAAACGATGACACTGCCGCTGGCGTCAACGACAAACAACTCCGAAAAATCCTCCGCCTGGACGAGCTTGTCCACCAATGAAGTGCTGTCGAGGCTGGCGAAATCAGCACTCAGGTGTTCCGCCAGCTCCGCCAGGTGCTCCCACTTCTCGCGCGTCCAGTTCTGCAGCAACTGCACTCGGGTTTCAGCGATGGCTTCGAAGGTTTGCTCGATCACCGGATAAGCCGAGCGATTGAGCCAGCACGACCAGCCCATCGTGAGTTTTCCAGTCTTGCCGAACCAGGGTAGCCAGCGTTTTTCGTTGGCGGACAATTGCATGAAATTACTTGATAGCGACATCTACTTCGTCCATTGCGACACTCAGATGGCTAATTGATAGCAAATACCAGGCCAATTCGTGAGCAGGCTAACAAACTCATGGAAAGGAGTAAGGTTGACTTGGGCACCGGTTTTGTAGGCCGAGAAAAACGCAGGGCACCCCTGTCATCAAATGAAAAGAAAGTGTCGTCCGATGCGGGGTCGGCGCTCGCGGGATACGCGTAGAACACATCGCGTATTTTTTGATTTACCTGTTCCAGACCATAATAAAAATCCGTATAGGGATCGCATTTTATGCGTGTGAATTTGCCCGTAACCGACCATGAAAGATTATTCCCCGCCGATCAACGCCTGATCTCCACCACCGATCTCGATAGCCGAATCACTTACTGCAATGACGCGTTTGTCGACATCAGCGGTTTCACCTACGACGAACTGGTTGGTCAGACGCATAATCTGGTCCGGCACCCCGACATGCCGCCCGGGGTATTCGTGCATATGTGGCACACCATCAAGCAAGGCAAGCCCTGGATGGGGATTGTGAAAAATCGTGCGAAGAATGGTGATTTCTATTGGGTCAGTGCCTACGTCACGCCCATCTATGAAAACGGCCGCCTGAGCGGTTACGAGTCGGTTCGTTCGGTGCCCACTCGCGACCAGGTGCGCAGGGCAAGCGCGCTTTATGCAAGGATGCGCGCCGGCAAGCCGATCGTCGCGCTGAGTGCGCGGATTTTCCGGCCGCTGCAACAGGGTTGGCCATTACTGATGGCAACCACGGTTTCGCTGCTGGCTGATCAGTGGCTGGAAAAAGCGGCGGCCCAAGGGGTGCTGGTAGTGAGCCTGGGGATTGCCTGGTTCCTGATCGTGTCCCGACAACGCAACGCCATACAGCGCACCCTGGCCGAGCATCCGAAAGCTTTTGCCGACCGCTTGGTCGCACTCACCTACAGCGATAACCATGGTCCCCAGGGGCAACTGGACATGGCCATGCTCAGTGAGAAAGCCCGCTTGCAGACAGCCTTGAGTCGGCTCGTGGATGCCGGGGTCAGTGTAAAGGCCAAGGCGGCGCAATCATCCGAGTTGTCCGGCTTGCAAGCGCAGGCACTTGACCGCCAGCGCAGCGAAACCGATCAGTCCGCCGCCGCCATCTCACAGATGGCGGCCACCAACCAGCAAGTGACGCAAAACGTCATCAGCACCGCGCATGCCGCCTGCGAGGCTGACCAGTTGACCAGGGACGGCAGCGAGTTGGCCGGACAAAGCCTGCGCGCCATGGAGGCCATGAACGCCGCCGTCAACGAAATCGCCCAAGCAGTCAATGCGTTGGCGAGCGAGACGCAGTCGATCGGCAGCGTCGTGGATGTCATCACGTCGATTGCTGAACAAACCAACCTGCTGGCGCTCAACGCGGCGATCGAGGCGGCCCGGGCAGGCGAGCAAGGTCGCGGTTTTGCCGTGGTTGCCGATGAGGTGCGATCCCTTGCCCAACGCACCCGCACCTCAACCGAACAGATCCACGGCATCATCGCTTCCCTGCACATCGGTGCCGATCGCGCAGTCACGACGGCCACCCGGGGTGAACAGATTTCTCGCGACAGCATGCAGCGTGTCGAGGCGGTGCAGGCTGCCTTGGTCGGTATCAGCCAGGCCGTCAGCCGGATCACCGATATGAGCCAGCAGATGGCGTCGGCGTCGGAAGAGCAAAGTCACGTGACCGAAGATATCAATCAACAGATCACGCGAATTGCTCAACTGTGCGATCACAGTGCGGGGCAGGCCAAGCAAGGCGCGGCCATCAGCCAGGATCTCGAAGGGATGGCCGAGTACCTGCACAGCCTGGCCGAGCGATTTAACCGATAACCTAAAGCTCAGCGACGGACTGTCTCAGACCGTCGCTGGTGCCCGTTGACGCCAGCTATGCAAACCCAAGGAACGACAGGACCACCGCGACGATCACCACCACCCCGACGATGTAGATTATGTTGTTCATCAGTCCACCTCTCAATCTGAACAGGATTGCAAAACGCGGGTGCGACAACGTCCAGCTCATGCACCTTTGCTTGTCACTCCATTCGACAACGCACAGGGCGCATTGTCCCAATCAGCCGCAGCAGGACCAATGGTCTGCGTTCACCTGTCCTATGCTTCTATCCAGCCCCACCACTTCGGACATTGCCATGCCTGCCGACGAAACCACACTCCTCCAGAGCTGGCACCACAACGCCCACGCCTGGATCGAAGCCGTGCGCACCGGCGCCATTGAAAGCCGCCGCAATGTCACTGACCAGGCCATCCTGCTGGCGATAATGGGCCGCCAACCCGAGTGCGTGCTTGACCTCGGTTGTGGCGAGGGCTGGCTGTTGCGTGCATTGGCGGAACGAGGCATCGAGGTCGTCGGCGTGGACGGCGACGCTACGCTCGTCGAGTCAGCGCGGGCGGCCGGTGCCTCAACGGTGTACCTGGCCAGTTATGAAGAGCTGGTGGATTCGAAGGTTTCAATCGGCAGCGACTACGACCTGATCTGCGCCAACTTCGCCTTGCTGCACCAGGACATCATCCCCTTGCTCGCAGCCATGAACGCCCTGCTCGCCCCCGGCGGCGCGCTGGTGATCCAGACGCTGCATCCATGGACCGTGGCTGCGGGCGACTATCAGGACGGCTGGCGGGAAGAGACCTTCGGCGGATTCGAGGGGCAGTGGCAACCGATGCCGTGGTACTTGCGAACCTTGTCCAGTTGGTTCAATGCGCTGGACATGGCCGGGCTCCGGCTGGCGGGGCTACAAGAGCCGCAGCACCCGCAAAGCCCAGCGCCGCAGTCGTTGCTGTTGGTGGCTGAGCGGCGGGATGGTTTTGTTTAGAGGATTTTTTCCAGTTTCATCGTGTGGCCGAGCCAGGGCCGCAGGTCCTGCGCAGCAGATGGCAGCATATTTGGACTGGGTGTATGAACTCGCTCCCACTGGGCAGAACCTTCAAAAAGCCAATGTAGAGCAAAAGCTATGCGAGGCGGACTGACCTGATCGTTTTCATCCTGTGATGTTCCGCATCACGGTTGCGCACGGCTCAACTAATGCGTCGTCAGCGGAACGCGGAGCGTCCCTGGCGGCATTCCCACGCAGAGCGTGGGAACGATCAGCGACAGGAGATTCAGGTTCACCAGTAACAGTCAGGTCGGCTTTAAGGCCGCCTCGCTTTGCTGTTGATCGCGAGCGCCCCATTAACCACGACGGCCGAACGCAGGCATTGCGCAGTGGGTAAACCGGCAGGACGCCGGTTTAGCCGCGCTGGGCCAGGGATGGCCCATC
>NZ_JBXAHO010000052.1:0-35883 GCF_058795195.1 Pseudomonas sp. GW823-FHT06B06
ATGGGCCGTCCCTGGCCCAGCGCGGCTAAACCGGCGTCCTGCCGGTTTACCCACTGCGCAATGCCTGCGTTCGGCCATCGTGGTTTAACGGGGCGCCCACGATCAAAAACAAAAGCGAGGCGGCCTTAAAGCCGACCTGACTTCAAGTGAGCACGTACCCCTGTAGGAGCGATGCTTGCTCGCGATGGACGTCAACGATAACGCGCCCTGTCTGAAGGATCGCGTTGTCTGGACGCTCATCGCCAGCAGGCTGGCTCACACAGGGGATCGCGGACAAGCCTGCAATTAGGTCGGCTGTCAGGCCGCCTCGCTTTGGTTTTTAATTTGGTTTTTGATTTTCTTGCCCCATCGAGAGGCTTCGTTCCGGTTCTGCGCAGTGGGTAAACCGGCATGGATGCCGGTTTAGCCGCGCTGGGCCAAGGATGGCCCAGCGCGGCGACCCACGGAGCAGGACCGGAGCGAAGGTACCCCGAGCCCCAGCGAGGGGCCGAACGCCAGGGGCAAGAGCCCTTGGTTACTTAGGGCCGGGCGGCGTTCCGTTTTTCCAAGACTCGCTGTAAGAGCGAAACCATAAGTCGCCGTTACCGCAGCAACGGATATACACCCAATCCAAATATGCAACCAGCGCACGCAAGCGTCTGAGGTCTATAGACCCTGAGCGTAGAAATGCGGGTTGTCCAGGCCGGGCTTGCCATAACGCAGCGCATCGCCGGCAAGGGTGCGAATCTGCCCACCGGCCGCGACAAGCACCGCATGCCCCGCGGCAATGTCCCACTCCATGGTGCGCCCCAGGCGCGGATAAAGGTCTGCTTCGCCAGCAGCCACCAGGCAAATCTTCAGCGATGAACCGGCACTTTTCAGTGAACGCACCTGACGCCCGTCGAGGAATTTATCCAGCGCCTCGGCATCGCCATGGGAGCGGCTGGCGACCACGTCCAGCCCCTCCTGCGACACCGTTCGGCAGTGAATTGCCTGGCGCTCTCCCGTCTGTTCGATAAAGGCGCCGTAACCACGGGCACCGGCAAACAGTCGGTCCAGCGCGGGCGCCAGGACTACCCCGAGCACCGGTTCACCGTTATCGATCAGGGCGATATTGACGGTGAACTCGCCATTGCGATTGATGAACTCCTTGGTGCCGTCCAGCGGGTCCACCAGCCAGAACCGCTGGCCCACCTCGGGCACATGGCCGGCAGCGGCGGCCTCTTCGGAAATCACCGGGATCTGCGGCGTGCGTGCAGCCAAGGCCTGCAGAATCAGCGCCTCGGCGCGCTCGTCAGCCTCGGTCACCGGCGAGGTATCGACTTTCCCGCGCACCTCGAAATCCGAGCGATACACCTCCATCACCAGCTCGCCCGCTGCGCGAACAATACCGATGACGTCTTCAAGCAGAACAGTCATTGAGTCGTTCATGGGAATTCTCCTGTTTTTGTTCTTCGTATGGTCCGTTCGGCCTATGCGCCGTTTTGCGGATCCGGGAACAGTACAGACATCTACAGCCCCGCCACTCAGCAAATGGATGTTTAACAGGAGTTCCCGTGTCCCACGGCAATCAGTTATCCGTTGCGCAGATCAACCAGCTGCGCCTGCGTGCCGTGCAGTTGCGCATCGGCGGCAGCACGCTCAAGACCATCAGCCAGGACACCGGGCTCTCATCGCCGACCATCATCTCTGCCTACAAGGCGTGGCAAGCCGGTGGCTGGAGCGCCGTGCCTGTGCGCGAACGTGGGCGCAAGCAAGGTGAGGGCCGCAGCCTCAGCGCCGAGCAAGAACGCAGCATCTACCAATTGCTGGTCAGCACGCTGCCGGAACGGCACCAGCTGCCGTTCCTGCTCTGGCAACTGGAAGCGATGCAGGCATTGGTCAAGCGTCTGCACGATATCGACCTGCCAGAACGCACCGCCGCCCATTATCTGCAACGCTGGCAGCTCAATGCCGAGCGCCCGGCCAAGCGTGTCGCCAATGCTTCGCTGGCGGTGCAGCGCTGGTACCGCAGCACCTACCGGGACATTCTCGAACAGGCGCGTACGCAGAACGGCGAGATCCACTGGATCGATGACTACGGTGCGCGCAACGACCAGGGCAAGCTCAGTTACGGGGTGCTGCGCGCGGTCAGCAATCGCGGCAAGGTGCTCTGGCTGCCTTACGAAGACGGGTTGCGCGCCCCCCACCTGGAAGAGTTCTTCGACCGCCTGTGTCGCTCGGCCGAACGCAAAGTCTTCGCGCTGCTCTCGGGCATGCACTGGCAACGCGCCGCGACCTTTATCACCTGGGCTGGCGAACGCGCTGAACGCCTGCATCTGTTCCATCTGCCGCAAGCCAGCGCAATGCTCAGCGGTGCCCGCGAACTGGCGACCCAGATCAGTCAGCAAGCCGCGCGCGTCAGCCATGACGATGTGCCAGCGACCATCGCCCCCCCTCTTCCCCGCGACCCCATGCTGCAGATGTTGCGCCTGATGTTAAAACATCAAGTCGCGCATAAGTCCGAATCGCAGCAGTTGTACGTTGATAAACGACAACAACAAAAAGCGAGAGGAAAATCTATGACGCTTACCCACCTGCAACGACTGGAGGCCGAGAGCATCCAGGCAATGCGCGAGGTTGTCGCCGAAGCCGACAACCCGGTCATGCTCTACTCCATCGGCAAGGACAGCGCGGTCATGCTGCACCTGGCCATGAAGGCCTTCTACCCGGCCAAGCCGCCCTTCCCTTTGCTGCATGTCGACACCACCTGGAAGTTCCAGGAGATGTATCGCTTCCGCGATCAGATGGTGGCCAAGCTGAACGTGGACCTGCTGACCCACACCAACCCCGAAGGCATTGAAATGGGCATCAGCCCGTTCAAGCACGGGTCGCAGATCCACACCGACATCATGAAGACCGAAGGCCTGAAACAGGCTCTGGATCACTACGGTTTCGACGCGGCCTTCGGCGGTGCGCGACGCGACGAGGAAAAATCCCGGGCCAAGGAACGGATTTTTTCCTTCCGCTCCGACCAGCACCGCTGGGACCCGAAGAAGCAGCGCCCGGAACTCTGGCACCTGTACAACACGCGCAAGCACAAAGGCGAGTCGATTCGCGTCTTCCCCCTTTCCAACTGGACCGAGCTGGACATCTGGCAATACATCTACCTGGAAAACATCCCGATCGTACCGCTGTACTTCGCCGCGCCGCGCCCGGTGGTCGAGCGTGACGGCATGCTGATCATGGTCGATGACGAACGCATGCCGCTCAACCCGGGTGAAGTGCCGATGATGCGCAACGTGCGCTTCCGCACCCTGGGTTGCTACCCGCTCACCGGTGCCGTCGAATCCGAGGCCGACACCCTGCCCAAGATCATTCAGGAAATGCTGCTGACCCGCACGTCCGAGCGTCAGGGGCGAATGATCGACCACGACTCGTCCGCATCGATGGAGAAGAAAAAACAAGAGGGGTATTTCTAATGGCACACGTATCTGACCTGATTGCCGAGGATATCGGCCAATACCTCAAGGCCCACGAGCACAAGAGCCTGCTGCGGTTCATCACCTGCGGCAGCGTCGACGATGGTAAGAGCACCCTGATCGGACGCCTGCTCTACGATTCGAAAATGCTCTTCGAAGACCAGATGGAAGCGCTGGAGGCCGACTCGAAAAAAGACGGCACCCAGGGTGGCGAACTGGACTTCGCCCTGTTGGTGGATGGCCTGGCCGCCGAGCGCGAACAAGGCATCACCATCGACGTGGCCTACCGTTTTTTCTCCACCGACCGGCGCAAGTTCATCGTTGCCGACACCCCGGGCCATGAGCAGTACACCCGCAACATGGTGACTGGCGCTTCCACCGCGGACGTGGCCGTGGTGATGATCGATGCCCGACGCGGCGTACTGACCCAATCCAGGCGTCACAGCTACCTGGCCTCGCTGCTCGGCATTCGCAAGGTGGTATTGGCGGTCAACAAGATGGACCTGATGGACTACTCGGAGAAAGTCTTCAACGCCATCGTCGATGACTATCGCGCCTTCGCCAAACAGATCAACCTGCAGGATTTCACCGCGATCCCGATGTCCGCACTGCGCGGCGAAAACATCACCGAGCAGAGCGAGCACATGCCGTGGTACCGCGGCACCACGCTGATGGGCTATCTGGAAACCGTTGAGGTCGACGAGGCGCACCAGCAGAAACTGGCGTTCCGCATGCCGGTGCAATGGGTCAATCGCCCCAACCTGGATTTCCGTGGTTTCACCGGGACCATCGCCAGCGGCGTGATCCATCCCGGTGACCGCGTCCGTGTGTTGCCAGCCGGGCAAGAGAGCCGGATCTCGCGCATCGTTACCCTCGATGGCGACCTGCAACAAGCCGTGGCTGGGCAGTCCATCACCCTCACCCTGACCGATGAAGTCGATTGCAGCCGCGGCGATGTACTGTCCACCGCCGAAGACCCGGCCAGCGTCGCCGACCAATTCCAGGTCAGCCTGATCTGGATGCACGAACAGGCCATGCTCGCCGGCCGCCCGTACTTGATGAAGATCGGCGGCAAGACGCTGTCGGTCACCTTGGCGGTGCCCAAGTACAAGATCAACGTCAATACCATGGAGCACTTGGCGGCCAAGGAACTGGCGTTGAACGAGATCGGCGTGTGCAACCTGTTTACCAGCCAGCCGATCGCTTTCGATGCCTATAAGAACAACCGGGAAACCGGCAGCTTCATCCTCATCGACCGCCTGACCAACGCCACCGTCGGCGCCGGCCTGATCGAGTTCTCCCTGCGCCGCTCGCAGAACATCCATATGCAACACGTGGATGTGAACAAGAAGGCTCGCGCCGAACAGATGGGCCAGCAGCCGGTGCTGCTGTGGTTCACCGGTTTGTCGGGGGCCGGCAAATCGGCCATTGCCAACCTGCTGGAAACCCGCCTGTACGCTCGCGGCCGCCATACCTACCTGCTCGACGGCGACAACGTGCGTCACGGCTTGAACCGCGACCTGGGCTTCACTGACGCCGACCGCGTGGAAAACATCCGCCGGGTAGCCGAGGTGTCCAAGTTATTCGTGGATGCCGGGTTGATCGTGTTGACCGCCTTCATCTCGCCCTTCCGTTCCGAGCGCGAGATGGCGCGTGGGCTGCTGCAGGAAGGCGAGTTCATCGAGATCTTCGTCGATACGCCGCTGGCCGTGGCCGAAGAGCGCGACCCCAAGGGCCTGTACAAGAAAGTCCGCCGCGGCGAGCTGAAAAACTTCACGGGCATCGACTCGCCTTATGAGGTGCCGAGCAAGCCGGATATTCATATCCAGACCAGCAAGCTGACGCCCGAGGGTGCAGTGGATCGGATCATCGAGGTGCTGATCGAGCGCGGCTTCATCGGCAAGGAACTCTAGCCCCGGCGCCCGGTTCGCCGGGCATCCAGCGAGCACCCTGCGGCGGTGCTCGTCCCATCAAGAGAGTCTAACAATGACAATCAGCTCTATTGACGAACAACAGTTGTTGAGTGGCCAGACCTGGGCCACGTTCTGCGATCACCTCAAGCGCTGCGGCGAGCAGATCCTGCGCCCCGAAGCACCGGCCGATGCGGCCACCCGCGCCGAAGGTTTCCGCTACCTCACACGCCTGCTGCGCATCGGCCTGGAGATGCACATCGAGTTTGCCGACCCGGCCTTTCCCAGCTTTTTCAAGACTTCCCACGAGACCGCGAAGATTGGTGCCGACAACCCGGATAACCTCTACGAGTACTCGCGCCTGGACGGCACGCTGCAATACCGCATCAAAGGCCAGCGCGGCAGCGTCGCCTACCTGAGCTTTGGCACCCAGAAAGGCGGTTACGAAACCGACGGCACCTTGATCCAGACCGGCTTCATCGACGCCAGCCAGCTGCAGGTCGATGCCCAGGGCAATTTCGAGATCATCCTCAGCACCGAGCCGCAACCGGGCAACTGGCTGAAGATGGAAGACGCCACCAATGCCCTGATCGTGCGCCAGACGTTTCTTGACCGTCGCAGCGAAGTGCCGGCCAAGCTGAGCATTGAGCGCATCGGCACCGAGAGCAAGCCGAAGGCCCTTGATCCGGCGACATTCCAACAGGGCCTGGCGCGGGTATCGAGCTTCGTGGAAAACACCGCGAGGCTGTTCGCCGACTGGAGCCAAAGCTACCTGCCGCACAGCAATCAACTGCCTCCCGCCAACCAGGCGCTCTGCCAGTCCGTGGGCGGTGACCCGAACATCTTCTATTACCACTCGCACTGGGCGCTGGCCGAGAAAGAGGCGCTGGTGATTCACATCGACAAGGTGCCGGACTGCGACTTCTGGAACTTGCAGATCAACAACTACTGGATGGAATCGCTGGACTACCGCTACCACCAGATCTGCTTCAACAAGCACCAGGCCCGCTACGACGAAAACGGCGGCGTGACCCTGGTACTCAGCGAGCTCGACCCTGGGGTAAGCAACTGGCTGCAAACCGCCGGCGTACGCCAAGGCACCCTGTGCCTGCGCTGGGTCGGCGCCCAGGAGCAATGCCACCCCACCACTCGCGTAATCAACGTGTCTGCCGTGGCGGAGGTCGTATGAACGCGCTCACTCGCATTGAAGACCTGACCGTGGAAAACCTGTTGGCCAGCGCCATCGCGCGCGCCAATGGCCTGAGCGATTTTGGCGATGACAACTATCGCGAGTCGTTGCAGGCGCTGCTGGTTGCGCTGGCCGCCGAAGCCCGGCTGTCACCGTCCGGCCTGTATTTGCTGGAAGAACGGCTGGTGGGGCAACTGGTCAACCGCCTGGTGATGGAGGACTACCTGCGCCGTTACCCGGAAATTATCGAGATAGCGATCGACGATCCGCTGGTCATCGTGGGTCTGCCGCGCACTGGCACCACCATGCTTCAGCGCACCCTGGCGGTCGACCCGCGCTTCTACTCGGCCGCCTGGTGGGAGACGCGTTTTCCGGCACCGCTGGCCGACGAAACCCTGGCAGTGCCGGCCAAGCGCATTGCCCAGGCCAAGGCCGAGGTCGACCTGATGGCCGAAGTCATTCCGCAGATCCTGGCGATCCACCCTCTGGACGCCATGCTCTGCGACGAAGAGTTCATGCTCATGGAACACTCGTTCATGTGCGCCATGGACGCCTACGTCAATGTGCCCAGCTACACCCACTGGCTGGACCGCCAGGACCAGCGCCCGGTCTACACCCAACTGAAAAAAATGCTGCAGTTCCTGCAGTGGCAGAAACAACAACGGGGTGAACCGATGGGCCAGCGTTGGCTGCTCAAAGCGCCCCAGCACCTGCACACCTTGCATTTGCTGCTGGATGTCTTCCCCAAGGCCCAGGTGATTCTGACCCACCGCGAACCGGCCCAGACCATCCCGTCGATGGCCAGCATGGCCCACACCCTGTGGCAGATGTACAGCGACACCCCGGACCCGAAAGCCGCCGGCGAGCAGTGGAACACTCGCATGGCGCGCGGCATCCGGCACACCATGCAGGTACGCGATCAACACGCTGCCGAGCGCTTTCTCGACATCAACTTCGCCGACACCGTGACCCAGCCATTGCAAGTGCTGGAGAAGGTCTACGCCTTTGCCGACCTGGCGTTTACCGATAAAGCCCGCGCCGACGCGCAGGCCTGGCTGTCGCAAAACAGCCGGGAAAAACGCGCCAGCCATGACTACAGCCTGGAGCGCTTCGGTCTTAACGAGGCGCAAATGACCGAGGACTACCGCGAATATCGCGCCCGCCACCTGAGCGTCAATCACTGAACAAGGGCTGGAGTAACCATGGAAAAAATCATGTTGACCTTGTGGAAGCCGACACAACCGAGCGCCGGGCAATGGCGTGCGGATTTGCTTGGCCTACACGACGAACTGGCTCGTGCCGGCGCCAAAAATATCCGTGTCATGGTGGTCGATGAGGCGGTGGCCGCTGCCCACGCACAGCGCATCACCAACAGCGCCGTGCCGCTGGACGGGCTGCTTTCGTTGTGGCTGGACAGCGCCTCGCAATGGCCCGCCATCCAGGCAATCGTGGCGCCGCAGACCCGCCGCCAGGAGGCTTATCTGGTGGTGGAATCCGAGCCCTACCCCGAAGAACGCCAGGCTCGCGCCGCTCAGTACCGGGTGCCACTTGGCGAGCGCACACCCGGCATGAATCAGGTAGCCCTGCTACACAAGCCCCACCGGTTGAGCTACGAGCAATGGCACGACACCTGGCGCAACGGACACGGGCCCAAGGCCTATCCCCTGCAATCGATTTTCGGCTACCGACAGAACACCGTGGTGCGCTCGCTGTCCTTCGGCGCGCCGGTGCTGCACGCCATTGTCGAAGAAAACTTCCCGCCCGAAGCCATTGGCAATCAGCAGGGGTTCTTCGCAGCCCTTGGTGATCCGGACACCTGCGCAAAGCGCCAGCAGGCCATGTACGAATCGACCAGCCAGTTCATCGACTTCGAGAAAATTGACTGCATCCAAACCAGTGAATACCAGCTCAGCGAGTGAGTAGCCCACAAGGAGGCTTTCCATGTTGGATCTAGAAGCAATCGAGCTGATCAAGCAGCTCAAGGCGCGCTATTTCCGCGCCATCGACACCTGCAACCTCTCGATGCTGCAAGACATGCTCACCGAGGACGTAGCCCTGTCGTTCAAGAGCCCGGCCTACGAGTTCCACGTCAACGGCCTGGGCGATGCACTGGACTTCTACCGCACCTCGTTCACCAAGACCCGCCTGGCTACCCACAACGGTCACACCCCGGAAATCGAAGTCAACGGCGATCAGGCCACAGCGCTCTGGTACCTGAGCTACGTGTTCATCAACCTCGAGGACAACACCCACATGCATGGCAGCGCCATCTACCAGGATCGCTACATCAAGCGCGGCGAGCGCTGGATGATCGCCCAGACGGGTTACGAAACCCTGCTCGAGACGATCCAGCCCTTGAGCGAACACCTGCAGATCACTTCCCGCCCCATCAACTGAACGCACGACAGGAGACCGTCATGGCAAGAGCCGAAAACATAGTGACCTCCCACACAGTGGAAATTGACGCCCCCGCCCGAGTGGTCTGGGAAGTGCTCGTTGACCTGGACAATTACCACCTGTGGAACAGCTTCTGTCCGAGCATCCGCTGTGGCCTGCAGATCGGCGACGAAGTGCATATGCAGGTACTGACTCCCGATACCGGCGAGACCGTCCCGGTCTTCGAGTACCTCGTGGCCTGCGACCCCGAGCAGCTGTTGTCGTGGGAGCAGCGCCCCGTTCCCGAGAACATGGACGCCGCCCGCCGCGACCAGTACATCAAGGCCATCGATGCCAACCGCTGCAGCTATTTCACCACTGACATTTTCCTGGGCCTGAACCAGGACACCATCATGCGTGAACACGGTGCCTGGGTAAAAATCGGCTTCGACCAGATGGCCCTGGACCTGAAACGCCGCGCCGAAGAACTACACGCCAGTCGCTCCTGAACGCCCTTCCCCGACCAAAACAATAAGAAGGTAATTGCCATGTTGCTCAAAGACAAAGTCGTCATCATTTCCGGTATCGGTCCTGGCCTGGGCATCAAGCTGGCCGTGCGTGCCGCGGAGTACCAGGCCAAGGCCGTGGTGTTGGCCGCGCGTACGCCGGCCAAGCTCGATCAGGCCGAACAAGCGGTGCGCAACGCTGGCTACAGCACCCCGATCCTGAAAGTCCCCACCGACATCACCCAGCCCGAACAGTGCCAGACGCTCGCCGACCTGACGACGGAGCACTTCGGCCGGATCGACGTATTGATCAACTCCGCCTACGCCCATGGCGCCTGGGGCACCTCCTCCGCATCGGCCATGGACGACTGGCGCAGCGCAATGGACGTCAACCTGTTCGGCACCCTGCACATGACCCAGGCCGTGCTCCCACAGATGAAGAAACAGAAGTGCGGCAGCATCGTCATGATAAACACCATGGCCACCCGCACCCCCAACCAGCTGGAATCGGGCTATGCCGTCTCCAAAGGCGCGTTGAAAACCGCCGTGCAGTACCTGGCCCAGGATCTTGGCCCGTTCGGCATCCGCGTCAACTCTACCTTCATGGGCTGGATGTGGGGCGCGCCGGTGATTGGCTACTTCCAGAGCGAAGCCAAGCGCCTGGGGGTGCCGATGGAGTCGCTGGTCGAGCAGATCGCCCAACAGATTCCGCTGCGCAAGATTCCTGAAGACAGTGATTGCGCCATGGCTGCGCTGTACCTGGCGAGCGACTACGCCAAGGCCATTACCGGCGCGCAACTGGACGTCAACGGCGGCCACTTCCTGCCCTGCTGAACCCTTCAAGGCGACGTGAACGTCGCCTCTTTTGCGACGGCCATGCGAAGCCCGTGTGGCCCTCCCCCTGGAGATTACCGACATGCTGGATCTCGTTGCCATCGAGCAGATCAAACAGCTCAAGGCCCGCTACTTTCGTGGAGTCGATACCTGCAACCTTGAGCTGCTGCGCAGCATCCTTTCACCCGACGTGAAGGTCCGATTCGACAGCCCGACTTACCAGTTCGAACTCAACGGGATAGAAGAGGCTATCGAGTTCTACCGCACCAGCTTTACCAACCGCCGTTTCGGCATGCACAACGGCCACACCCCGGAAATTGCGGTCAACGGTGATGAGGCCACTGGCCTGTGGTACCTCAACGACGTGTTCATCAACCTCGATGAGCAGACCCTGCTCAACGGCAGCGCGATCTACGAGGATTGCTACGTCAAGCTGGAAGGCGAGTGGCGCATCCTGCGTACCGGTTACAAACGGCTGCTGGAGATGATCGGCCCGCTGGATCCCCAATGGTCGATCACCTCTCAGCCGATCAACTGATACTCCTCTCCCCCTGATGATCGTTCCCACGCTCTGCGTGGGAATGCATCCAGTGACGCTCCGCGTCACCGTTGCGCAGGGCTCAAGTCAGGCGTCGACAGCGGAACGCGGAGCGTCCCTGGCGGCATTCCCACGCAGAGCGTGGGAACGATCAGTCAGCGGGCAAAAAAAAAGCCCTACCGCAATGCGATAGGGCTTTTGTCATTGCAACGACCCAGGGCTCAGCGCCCGATGGCTCGCGCCGCATCAGCGGTGTACTGGTCCGGGGTGAACTTGCCTTCGTTGAGGATCGGGCCTTTCTTCGATTCGTTGGTCATGCCGTAGCCGGTGTACTGGCCGGAGTTCAGGTCCATGAAGAACTGCGAACCGGCCTGCCAGCCGCTCATGTCAGGGTGGTAGTAGTAGTTGATCATGGCGTGTTTCCACAGCTGCCCACGGGCATCGTAGTTGTCGGCCATGACGGCGTTCCAGGTATCTTCATCGATGAACAGCACACGCTTGCCGTAGACATGACGGAAGCCTTCCTTCAAGTTGGCTTCCACCACCCATACACGGCGCAACTCGTAACGCATGAAGTCCGGGTTGGGATGGTTCGGTGTAAGGATGTCGGCGTACTTGACCGTCCCGGTATTAGGCTTGAATGCGTTGGCCGGGCTGTAGATCTCGCGCTTGCCGATCAGCTTCCAGGAGAAGCGCTCCGGTGAACCGTTGAACAAGCGGTCCTCGTCGACGGTCATGGTGCCGTTGGTGCCGATCATCGGTTGATCGTAACCATAACCCGGCAGTTGCCGTACGCGTCGGGTCGATGGGCTGTAGGACCAGGCCTGACGCGCATCGGTGCCATAGTTGTAGGGTTCATGGGCAATACTGAGGTTACCGTTGTCCCGGGCCGGTTTCAGGGTCATGTTGTTACTTAGGGCCGAGAGCTTGTCTTCCGTGCGGGAATCGACGGTGGGTGAGTTGGCCAACGACAGGTTACGCGCGTAGGCACGCCCCCAGCCAATGTTGCCGTTGGGCAGGACCGACGCCAGGTCGGAGGTCTTTTCCTCCGTGTAGGCACGGGCTGGCAGTTGGTGGTTCCACAACACTTCCACGCCGCTTTTAGGGATCGGGAACGGCACCTGGCCAATCCCGGTGAACCCGTCGCCGTTGTTGACCAGCTTGGCGTGCAACGCGTTGTCCATCGCGCGGCGGCAGACATAATCGGGGTAGCGGAAATCCCGGTGGCCTGGATAAATATTCATCTTGTAGGTGGTCGGGTATTTCTTCAGCAGGGTCTTCTGCCCTTCCGTCAGGCGCGACTCGTACTGGCTCATGTTCTGCGCAGTGATCACCAGGATCGGCTTTTCCGCGGCATAAGGATCTACCGGCTGGTCGCCGGAGTACTTCACATGATTCCAGCCTGGCACTTCACCCAGGTACTTGCCGGTGTACGGCGGAATGGTGCCCTCGGCGTTCCCTGCTTGCTCGGCGCCGACACAGGTCAGTTCCTTGCCCAGTTTGGCGGCTTCCTGAGGTGACACCTCGGCGTGCGCAGAACCCATCAGCCCGCTATTGGCTGTGACTGCGACCGCGAGCATGAGACCTGTTCTTGTTATTTTCATGTAATGCCTCCTTCGCTGATAAGGCTTTGTGGTGTGTACCCATTGTTCGTGTTCTGCCGGCCCCAACATCGTCCGGAAAGACTAAGGCGGCGTTATGCGTCCAGTTTTTCTTGCAGCTGTGCCTTGAGCACCTTGCCGGTGGCATTGCGGGGCAAGGGTTCGAGTACCCGATAGACCTGTTTCGGCACTTTGTAGGCAGCCAGGCGCTCGGCAATGAATGCGCAGATCTGCGCCGCTTGGGGCAGCGTCGATGCCTGGCCATGCACGGCCAGCCCCACCGTCTCCCCCAGCAGCGGGTCGGCGATGGCGAATGCAGCCGCTTCCAGGACACCGGGCATATCGAGGACGCAGGTTTCAACTTCAGCGGCGGAGATCTTTTCGCCACCGCGGTTGATCAACTCCTTGACCCGGCCGGTAATGCTGAGGAAACCCTCATCGTCGAGGTAACCGATGTCGCCGGTATCGAGCCAACCGTCGCACAGGCTTTGCGCAGTGGCCTCGGGCAGGTTCCAGTAGGCGCTCATCAAGGTTGGCGAACGCAACCAGATCACCCCGCGAGTGCCCGTCGGCTGCGGCTGCTCGGGGCTTTCACCGATGCGGATGTCGACAATCGGCAATGCCCAACCTGCTGTCGCCGGCTTGTAGACAAACGGATCACCACCAATCGCCGCGCCGATGCCGTTGCTTTCGGTCAGGCCGTAGCCGGCTCCGCCGATGACGTCGGGCTTGATCTTGAGCATGTCGTCGAGCACGTTGGCGGACGATGCGCCGCCGCCCAGGCCCAGACCGAACAGGCTGGCGGTCTGCTCACTGCCAAAGCGCGGCGAGGCGAGCAATTGCTGCATCATCACCGGGGCACCGTTGAACTGGGTGCAGCGCTCGTCGCGAATCAGGTCGATCGCGCGTTCGACATCCCACTTGTACATCAGCATCAAGCGTCGACCGCCGCGCAATGCCGACAAAAACTGCGCATGCAAGCCGCTGACATGGAACAGCGGAACAGCCGCCAGCGTGGTGGGTGGATAACCGCTGTTGATCACCACACCGATACGCTCGGGCGAACTCATGGCGCAAAACGCGCCCTGGAAATCCAGGGCAAACAGCGCCTGGCAGATTGCCCGGTGACTGGACACGACGCCCTTGGCGCGGCTGGTGGTGCCGGAGGTGTAGAGGATCAGCGCTGGTGCGCCAGGATCTATTTCCAGCGTTGGTACAGGTTGTGCAGGGGCGCTGATCAAGTCCTCGAAACGCAGGCAGTACTCGGGCAAGGCAGGATCCTCAGCCCCGACGACGATCGTGGCGCGCTGCTCGCGGGCCAGGTCTTCACGCAGGGTATTGAGGCGCGCTTCGTCGCACAGCAGCAGGCGCGAACCGCTGTCCAGCAACGCGTATTGCAACTCGTCGCGCAGGCCCCAACTGTTGAGCGGCACACACACCGCGCCGCAGCGCTGGATCGCCGCGAAGGCCACCAGCCATGCCGGCTGGTTGCGCATGGCAATCACTACCCGATCGCCCGGCTGCACACCGAAATTGGCAACCATCTGCCCGGCCAGGCGGTCGACCTGGTCGAAGTATTGGTTGAAGGTCAGGCGTTGCGATTGCCACATCAGAAATTCGCGATCGCCGTGGACTCGACCGGCGTCGATGACTTGCAGCAGGTCGTGGGGGGCGTGACGGAAGTAGCGTGGAGCGCCGTCATCGGGCGTCACCACTTCAAAAGGCGAACCGGGGGCGATCAGTTGGCGCCACGCGGTTTGCCAGCGTTCAATGCTCATTTTTGTTTTCTCCAGAACGGGCGAAGGACCTGTGGGCGCGGCTCGGCATTCAACATCTTCATCGCCTGACACTCCGATATCGCGGGCAAGCCCGCTCCCACAGGGGTGTTGTGTGGTGTGCAGGTGTCGTGTACACCCGCGATCCTTGTGGGAGCGGGCTTGTCCGCGAAGGGGCCGGCACATTCAACATCTTCATGGCCTGACACTCCGCCTTCGCGAGCAGGCTCGCTCCCACAGGGGTGTTGTGTGGTGTGCAGGTGTCGTGTACACCCGCGATCCTTGTGGGAGCGGGCTTGCCCGCGAAGGGGCCGGCACGTTCAACATCCTCATTGCCTGGTACTCCGCCTTCGCGAGCAAGCCCGCTCCCACAGGGGTGTTGTGTGGTGTACAGGTGTCGGGTACACCCGCAATCCTTGTGGGAGCGAGCCTGCTCGCGAAGGGGCCGGCACGTTCAACATCCTCATTGACTGGCACTGCGCCTTCGCGAGCAGGCTCGCTCCCACAGGGGTTTACGCGTTGGTCGAATAGCGTTCGCAATGGAAATCCCGGTCACCCAGGCAGCTCTGCGCAACGCGCACGCGCTTGAGGTACAGGCCGACATCCAGCTCGTCGGTGACGCCGATGCCGCCGTGCATCTGTACCGCTTCGTTGGCGACCTTGATCGCCGTGTCGCCGGCTTTCCATTTCGCCAGGCTGACCAGTCGAGCGCGGGCCCGAGGTTCGAGGCCGGTGTCATCCAGGGTCGCCAGCGCGGCCATCAGGGCGCTGCGGCTCAGCGCCAGGTCGATGTACATCTTCGCGGCGCGATGTTGCAGGACCTGGAAGGTGCCAATCTGCGTGTCGAACTGCACACGGGTCTTGAGGTACTCCAAGGTGGTTTCGAACAGCTGCTCCGCCATCCCCAACAGTTCCGCCGCGAGGCAGGCGCGGCCCCGGTCCAGTGCTGTTTCCAGCACGGCCCAGCCCTCGCCCAGGTTGCCCAGCAGCGCGTCACTGCCCAATTGCACCTGATCCAGTTGCAGGCGTGCGTGGTTGCGCGAATCGATTTGCGGCAAGGCGCTGACCGTCAAGCCCGGCGTACCGGCCGGCACCAGGAACAGGCTGATGCCTTGCGTCTCACCCGGCTGCCCGGACGTGCGTGCCGCCACCGCGTAGGCATCGGCACCCAGGCCATCGACCACCCAGAACTTGTCGCCGTGCAAGCGATAGCCCTGCCCTTCGGCCTTGGCCTCAAGGGCAATGCGACTCGGATCGTGGCGCGAGTGTTCGTCCACGGCCAAGGCCAGGCGCTGATCGCCACCGATCAGCGCTGGCAACCACTGCGCCTTCTGCGCCGCATTACCCGCCAGTTGCACCAGCGAGCCGCCCAGCACCACGCTGGACAACAGCGGCGTGGCAGACAGGTTGCGGCCCATGGATTCGAAAATCGGCCCAAGGCCCTTGCAACCGAAATCCAGGCCACCGAACTCTTCGGGAAACGCAATTGCGCTCCAGCCCAACTCTACCGCGTCACGCCACAGCTGCGGCTCGAAACCCAGGGCCACCGCCTCATCCCGCAACCGACGCTGGGCACTCACCGGACTGCGGGCAGCGAGAAAGTCCCGGGCGCTGTCGGCCAGCAAACGCTGGTCATCGTTGTAACGCAGGCTCATGGGGTGACTCCTTTTTTAGCGTCGGGCAAGCCCAGCACGCGCTTGGCGATGACGTTGAGTTGGACCTCCGAGGACCCGCCGGAAATGGTCAGCGCATAACTGTTCAACCAGGAACGGGTGACCGCCAGTTGCTGCTCGCTGAACGCCGGACTATTCCAGCCGAAGGCGTGCCCGGCCATGGCATCGAGTAGCACTTCGAACTTGTCGCGCTCCTGTTCAGTGTGCGTAAGCTTCATGATCGACATCAGGCCGCCGATGTCATCGCCGGCCCGTGCTTCCTCACCCATGCGCTGCACCGTCAGGTTGTAGGCATGTTCATTCATCGCGCAGGCCGTCGCCCGCGCCTGCAAGGCATGCTCGCCCTGGGTCTGTGGTGCCGGCACGTATTGGCGCATCAGCGCCAGCAGGTCGACGTGCGACGGCAAGCTGAACTCGCCGAATTTCGACATCGCCTTGCGTTCGTGCTGCAACAGGTACTTGGCCAGGTTCCAGCCGCCATTGAGCGGTCCGATCAACTGGCTCTTGGGCACCTTGACGCTGTCGAAGAACACCTGGCAGAACGCCGACTTGCCGCTGATCAAATCGATCGGTTGCGGCTTGACCCCGGGGCTGCGCATGTCCAGCACGATCAGGCTGATGCCTTCGTGTTTCGGCACGTTGAAGTCGGTGCGCACCAGGGCATACATCCAGTCGGATTTGTCGCCGTAGGAGGTCCAGATCTTGCTGCCGTCCACCACGAAGTGGTCACCGGCATCGCGGGCGGCCATTTTCAGGCTGGCGAGGTCAGAGCCGGCGTTAGGCTCGGAGAAGCCCTGGCACCAGCGCACTTCGCCACGGGCAATCGGCGGCAGCAGGTCGCGTTTCTGTTGCTCACTGCCATAGGCCAGCAATACCGGCCCGAGCATCCAGATGCCGAGGTTGATCTGCGGCGGCCGGCACTTGATACGGCGCATCTCGCTTTCCAGCACCGCCAGTTGTTCGTCGCTCAGGCCGGCGCCGCCATATTCCTCGGGCCACTCGGGGCAGAACCAGCGTTTGTCGCGCATGCGCTCGAACCACAGGCGTGCGTCTTCGCAGGGAAACTGCGGGTTCTGGCTGCCCCACACCACATCGCCTTCCGCCATGCCCGTGCGCATGGACGGCGGGCAGTTGGCCTCCAGCCAGGCACGGGTGTCCTGCCGAAATTGTTCGATCGTGCTCATGAAAGTCCCCTTGGACCCGCCCCGGGTCCGGGGCGAGTACGGTTTTTGTTGTTGATGGACGAGCGTCAGCGCAGGGTGCGCGGCATGCCGAGGCCAAACTGGGCGATCAGTTCGCGCTGGATTTCATTGGTGCCACCGCCGAAAGTCAGGGTCGTTGCAGAGCGCAATTCATACTCCAGGTCACCCTCCAACAGCGTCGCCGCCGAACCGCTGCGCATCGAACCATTGGCACCGACGATCGCCGCCAGCTTGCGCAGGATCTCGATGGCCGACTCCGAGCCAAACACCTTGGTGGTCGAACTCAGCGCGACGCTCATGCGGTCGAGCTCGAGATCGGCGGCTATGCGCATGTTGATCAGGCGCATCGCCTCCAGGCGCGCGTAACACTCGGCCAGCGAGCTGCGCACCCAGGCTTTGTCCATCGCCCGACGGCCCTGTTCATCGCGGGCCCGCGCCCACAGGTAAACCCGGCGAAACAGCGCCACGACTTTGTCCGACCAGGTACCCAGGCCGAGGCGCTCGTGGTTCAACTGCGAGGTGATGAGTTTCCAGCCACCGTGCAACTCACCGACCAGCATCTCGTTGGGCACCCGTACGTTGTCGTAGTAGGTGGCCGCCGTCGGAGTGCCAACGGTATGGATCAGCGTGTGGGAGAAGCCCGGTGTCGTGGTATCGACGATCAGCAGCGAGATGCCTTTGTGCCGCGCCTGGGTCGGATCGGTACGGGCCGCCAGCCAGACGAAATCAGCCGATTCGGCACCTGAGGTCCACAGCTTGTTGCCATTGACCAGGAAACCTTCATCGTCCTGACGGGCACTGGTTTTCAGCACGGCCAGGTCGCTGCCGGCGTCGGGTTCGGAATAACCGATGGCGAACATGATTTCGCCCGCGGCGATCCCTGGCAGAAAGCGCTCTTTCTGCAGCTCGCTGCCATGGGCCATCAAGGCCGGGCCGACGGTGCTGATGGTCACGAACGGCAGTGGCGCCCCGGCGATGTTGGCTTCTTCGAAGAAGATCAACTGTTCGGTGGCGGCATAGCCCTGGCCGCCATGGGCCTTGGGCCAGCCAACCGCGAGCCAGCCGTCGCGGCCCATCTGGCGTATGGTCTGGCGAAACAGCTCGCCGCCTTCCTTGCCGCGCAACTGCGCGCGCATGTCCGGGGTCATCAGGGCCTGGAAATAGTCCCGCACCTTGTGGCGCAGGGCATGTTGTTCGGGAGTGAGGTCGACGAACATCTGCTGCTCCTTAGGCTGTGCCGAGTATCAGGCCGCTGGTGGGTACGCCGGTGCCGGCGGTGACCAGCACGTTCTGCACATCCGCCACCTGGTTGACCGCCGTGCCACGCACCTGGCGTACCGCTTCGGCGATGCCGTTCATGCCGTGGATATAGGCCTCGCCCAATTGCCCGCCGTGGGTGTTGATCGGCAGTTTGCCGCCACGGGCGTGGTGCCCGGCGCGGATGAATTCCTTGGCTTCGCCGCGTTTGACGAAGCCGAACTCTTCCAGCTGCGGCAAAACGAACGGGGTGAAGTGGTCGTAGATCACCGCGGTCTGGAACGCGTCCGGGCCCAGGCCCGACTGGCGATACAGTTCGCGGGCGACCACGCCCATTTCCGGCAGCCCGGTGATATCGTCGCGGTAGAACGAGGTCATGCTCTGCTGGCCATGGCTGATGCCTTGGGAGCCGGCCTTGATGGTCACCGGCTTCTGCCGCAGGTCGCGGGCACGCTCGGCCGAGGTGATGATCATCGCTACGGCGCCATCGGATTCCTGGCAGCAGTCGAGCAGGTGCAGCGGTTCGCAGATCCAGCGCGAGGCCTGGTGTTCTTCCAGGGTGATCGGCTTGCCATGGAAAAACGCCTGGGGGTTGGTCGCAGCGAAATCCCGCGCCGCCACCGCGACACGGCCAAAATCTTCGGAGGTGGCGCCATAGGTGTGCATGTAGCGCTGGGCGAACATCCCGACCCAGGCGGCTGGCGTATGGAAGCCGTGGGGCATGTACCAGCCGTAGTTGACGTTGTCGAAGGTCGGCGTCGAAGCGAAGCCGTAGGCACCGGTGCCGAAGCGATACCAGGAACGCTCGTTCATGGCCCGATACACCACCACCACTTTCGCCACGCCGGTGGCCACCGCCATCGCCGCGTGCATCACCGGCCCGCAGGCGGCGCCGCCGCCGTGGGGCACCTGGGAGAAGAACTTGACGTCCTTGCACCCCAGCAGACGGGCGATTTCGTACTCCGGGACCTTGTCCACCGAGTAGGAGCTGAAGCCCTCTACTTCGCTTGGGTCGATGCCGGCATCCTTAAGCGCACTCAAGGTGGCCTCCAGGGCCAGGCGCAATTCGGTGCGTCCGGAGTTCTTGGAAAATTCGGTCGCGCCGAGGCCAACGATCGCGGCGCGCCCGGAAATCGATGAATCAGTCATCTGTGTCTCTCCGGCTGTCAGGGCAGGACCAGCGCGACCGTGCCGGTCACGTGGTTGCCCATGGAATTTTTGCCGCTCAAGGTGATTTCCACCGCGCGGGTGTCGGCATCGAGCGCGCTGACGCTGCCGCTGAAGGTCATGCAATCACCGGGATAATTCGGCGCGCCAAGCTTGATTTTCAGCGCGGTGAATTGCGCCAGCGGCCCGGCCCATTGTTCGATGAAGCGCTGCACCAACCCGTTGGTGGTGAGGATGTTCATGAACACATGGGGCGAACCCAGGGCACGGGCCGCCTCAGCGTCGTGGTGACCGGGAAAGTAATCACGGGTGGCAATCGCCCCGCCGTTGATCAGGGTCACGGTAATCGGCACCGCGAGCTCCGGCAGTACTTCGCCGGGGCGCACGTCTTCAAAGCGCTTGGTGTTCTTCGAGGTCATATTTCCATCCCAGCTTGTCGTTATCGTTGAGCCAGTCGCCCAGGCGTTCCAGGTTGGCTGCCGAGCCACCCAGGGCAAGGGACAGGCCGCGACTCCAGTAGAGAAAACGGTGGATCGGGTACGTCAGGTCGACGCCGATACCGCCATGCACGTGTTGGGCGGTGTGGCCGATGCGGTGCCCCGCTTCACAGGCCAGCCAGGCGGTGGCCAGGGCTTCGGAAGGCGCCGGCAAGCCGGCATCGATGCGGTAGGCCAATTGCCACAGCGCCGTGCGCAAGGCTTCGACGGCGATATGGTTGTCGGCCATGCTCATCTGCACCGCCTGGAAGCTACCGATGACCCGCTCGAACTGCCGACGCTCGCTGACATAGGCCACGGTGCGGCGGATCTGCTCTTCGCTGACCCCCAGTTGCAGGGCCGCCAATGCCGCCACGCTGCGCAGCTCCAGCCAGGCGACCGCCTCGGCCGGCAACAGCGCCGCCGCGTTCACGGTCAAGCCCTGGATGTGCAGGTCGGCCGCCGCTTCGCCGTGGGTCATCACTGCCGGCACCCGCTTTATCTCGGGCGCCGACAGATCGAGCAGCAGCAAACGTGGCTGCGCGTCGACGTCTACCAACACCAGCGCGGCCTGGGATTGCTCGCCCAATGCCAGGGCCGCGACCCGGCCGTTGACCGACCAGCCGTCGGCGCACGGACAGGCTTGCAACTCGATACCCAGCGCGCTGCTCAGGCCCTCCATGGACAGGCTCAACAGCGCCTCGCCGGTTGCTGCCCTCGCTACCCAGCCGGCACTGTCGCCAGCATCAAAACGGGCCAGGGTCGCGGCGGCCAATTGATGACGCCACAGCGGCACCTGGGCCAGGGCCTTGCCCTGGGCTTGCAGCACCAGCATCAGTTCGGTCATGCCCAGGCTGCTGCCACCGTGCTCTTCGGGAATGGCCAGGGCATGCAGCCCGGTCTCGATGCACAGCGCCCACAGCGGCGCCATCATCGGCTCGCCGCTGGTATCCCACTGGCGCATATAGTCGTCATGGCAGTGGTCGACAAACAGGCCGTCGGCCATCTGCGCAATGGCGCGCTGGTCTTCGCTCAATTCGAAATCCATGGGGGCTCCTATGCCTCTACCGGCCGAAACATCGGCAGGGTCAGCTGGTCATCGAAGGTCTGGAACTCGACCTGCAACGGCTGGCCGATCTGCAACTGGTCCCGCTCGACACCGACCAGGCCGGCGATCAGGCGCACGCCTTCGGCCAGCTCGATCAGGCCGATCGGGTTGGGGTAATCGAACGGCGGCACTTCGGGGTAGTGCATCACCACGAACGAATACAAGGTGGCGCGGCCGCTGGCCTGCACAGTGTCCCAGTCGAAGCTGTGGCACTGGATGCACACCGGTGCCGGTGGATGACGCAAGGTCTTGCATGCCGTGCAGCGCTGGATCAGCAACTGGCCCTGCTCGCAGCCCTCCCAGAAGAACCGCGTGTCATCGCTGATGCCCGGCAGCGGGCGCTTGGCCTTGGCCGGTGCTGACTCAACCTTTGCCGGCGCCTGGGCATTGGCCGCTCGGAACTTGAAGACGCGAAACAGCAACTCGCCGACCGGCTCATCGCCACCGGCTTTTTCGACGAAATGGCTCATCACCAGGGTGACGAAGAAACCAGTGCCCAAGGCGGTGGTTTTCTCATCGCCGACCGAATCCAGGCGCGTGGTGTAGTAGAGTTTTTCCCCCAAGCGCACCGGGCGGGTGAAGCTCAGTTCGGAGTTCACCGCCACGGTGGAGGCGTAGCCGTAGGCTTCCATTTCCTTGAGCACCTCGTAAGGGTTCTCGTCGGTGGAGCCAGGTGGGTAGTTGTTGGCGTGCAGGCCTTCCATGGTCCACACCTGCAACATCGCAGGCGGGGCGATCAGGCCCTCATGTGCGGTGCCCAAGGCGAAACCCGCGTCGGTGTACAACGGGTTGTCCACGCCCATGACTTCGCACCACTGGCGAATCATCGGGGCGTTGACCTCGTCCCAGGCATACACGCGGCCGTACTGGCGCCCCACCAGGGCGCGCACATTGGATAGCAATTGTGGATCAGCCAAAGTCGTCTCCTTCACATTGAAGGCGGCCACCGAACCCGGTCGCCGCAATAGGTCGATCAGGTGGGCAGAACCTGCGCGGCATCGAGAAATGCCGGGCGTTCACCACCGCCATGCAGCAACAGGTTGCAACCGCTGGCGTAACTGGCCAGCGGCGATGCGATGTAGAGACAGGCGTTGGCGATGTCTTCGGCCACCGCCATGCGCGCGGCCGGAATGCCGGCCGCGACGGCGGCGATACCGGCCTCGGAGCCGTAGTGCAGGTGCGACTGCTCGGTCTGTACCAGCCCCGGGCTGACCGTGACCACCCGCACCTTGGGCCCCCACTCCACCGCCAGCGATTGCACCAGCGCCAGCACCCCGGCCTTGGCCGCGCCGTAAGCGGCGGTGCCTGGCGAGGAACGCAGCGCACTGATACTGCCGATGAAGACGATGCAACCGCCCTGGGTCTGTGCCTGCATCAGCCGGTTGGCGTGCTGGGCGACATTGAGCGGGGCGATCAGGTTCAGACTGATGATGCTTTCATGAAACCTCGGCGAGGCCGTGGCCGCGTCGGTGGCAGGGCTGCCACCGGCGTTGTTGATCACCACGTCGAGGCGGCCGAAATCGCGCTCGATGGTGGCGAACAGGCGTTGCAGGGAATCGTGGTCGCGCACATCGGCGGCAATGAAGGTTGCGCGCTTGCCGGCCAATGTCGGCACCTGCTCAGGTTCGCGCCGGGCACAGATGATCACCCGAGCGTTCGCGGCGAGAAATCCCAGCGCGATACCGGCGCCGATGCCCTTGGTGCCACCGGTAACCAGCACCACCTTGCCGCTGTAATCAAGACCCGAATGCAGCTCCATCATGTGCTCCTTTTCTACTGACAAGGATCACTCTAGGGACGAACCGCGGGCCAAACTACGTCTGAACGGACGATGAAAATTCAGCGGCGTGAACAGGACACTGGCGATTATTCACACCTTGCCTGGTCTTCGAAGATGCCCACGTCCGACTCATCTGCTGCACCGGTTCTGCTCGAACACCCACTGCCCGGCGTGGCCCTGCTGCGACTCAACCGCCCCCACGCGACCAACGCCTTGAACCTGGAATTGCAGGCGCTGCTGTCGCGTCATTTCAGTGAGTTGGCGATAGATCCCCAGGTGCGCTGCATCATCCTGACCGGCGGTGACAAGGTGTTCGCCGCCGGCGGCGACATCAACAGCATGGCCGGGGTCGGCGCCATCGACATCTACAAGCGCCACACCGAAAGGGTCTGGGGGCCGATCCAGCACTGCCCTAAACCTGTGATCGCAGCCGTCTGCGGCTACGCCTACGGCGGTGGTTGCGAACTGGCGATGCACGCCGACCTGATCGTCGCCGGGCGCAGCGCACGCTTCTGCCAACCGGAAATCCGCATCGGCATCATGCCCGGTATCGGCGGTACCCAACGTCTGGTCCGGGCCGTGGGCAAGGTCAAGGCGATGCGCATGGCGCTCACCGGCCAACCCATCAGCGCCGAGGAAGCCTGGGTGGCCGGGCTGGTCAGCGACCTGGTGGACGATGACCAGGTACAGGCCCACGCCCTCGAGCTGGCACGCGTCATCGCGGCGATGCCGGCGTTGGCCGCCGAGCAGATCAAGGAGGTGATCCTGGCTGGCATGGATGCGCCGCTGGAGGCTGGTTTGGCTTTGGAGCGCAAGGCTAATGCGCTGCTGTTTGCGTCACGGGATCAGAAGGAAGGGATGCAGGCGTTTATCGACAAACGGCCAGCACAGTTTGAGGGGTATTGAAATCTCCCTAACGAAAACGTTGATCCCCCCGTAGGAGCCAGGCTTGCCGGCGAAGGCGATTTCAAATACGCCTTCGCCGGTAAGCCTGGCTCCTACAGTTTTGCGTCCCGCAATCCTTGCGCGTCTATTCCCGCGGATCAATCCGATCCAGCGCCCGATTGACCGCCAACTCCCCCAGCATGATGACTTGCGCAATACCCAGCAGGGTATTGCGACTCGTCCCCTGCGTGCGATCCGCTAGATCCAGGGTCATGACATTGGCCGAAGCGAGTGACTCACAGGCGTGGGCCAGCAGGGTTTCGGTGTCGAGTTCCGGGTTGACGATGAACATGGTGCAGGGTTTGCGCGGGGTGGCGTTGATGTCGGCGGCTGAGGGGGTGGGGTCGGAAGGAGTTGCCGGATCGCTGTCCGGCGGGTTCGGTGTTGGCTTGATCATGAGTGCTTCCCTTATTAGTTGGGCCGCACCATCTCGCTACTACACGAAAGGGTGGCAGCTGTGCGCAAGTTAGTAGACCGGCAAGGGTAAGCAAAAACCGGCGCGCCCGAGGACGCCATGCGCACAGCTACCATCAAGTGCAGGCGAATACCTGACTGATGATGCTCATGCGACCGCTTTAACCTTGGCCGGGCTACTAAACCCGATCACTGCAATCAGTGACGGCGATCAAGTTACCGAGCGACTCCAAGGCGCACAAGCCGGCGGATTCTGGCGTAACCGTAGGCAACGGCGCAAGGCGCTGTGGCTTTCGGGAAGTAACCTGACTGGCGTTTAAACACGCTGCAAATTGCTCGCAAAAACGCTGACAATAGAGGCGAAACAACCCTCGCTCCAAATGCTGGGATGCTGCCCCGCCCCCCTTTAGTCAAACACGCAAATATTCCTACAGATGCGCCGCACCGCCATCCCGGACGCATCCTACGCGTATATCGGAAGCATCCTACCCCTACTTTTGTCAGATTCATTAAAGCTCTCGAGTGCTTCAACGAGGGTGGAAAACCAATCCTCCCCGTATGCCCATCCAGCCCAGGGAGGCCTGTCCATGAGCACTCAATCGCGCATCTTTTTCGATCACCATCGCCATAAATTCACCATCCACCGGTTCGACGCCAAGTTCGACGTCCTGGCCTTCGAAGGCGAAGAACACCTCAGCCAGCTCTTCAGCTATCGCATCGAATTCACCTGCACCGAGCAGGACCTCAGCGCCGAGCAAATGCTCAACAAGGACGCCCGTTTCAGCCTTTACCCGCCACCGGCAAAGCCACCTTATCCGGGCCTGCCGGTGCCCGAGGTCAAGCCGCTGCGCAGCCTGTACGGCAAGATCAACAGCTTCCATCGCCTGTCCGCCTCTCGCGACGAAGCCCGCTACGAAATCACCCTGCAACCGCGCCTGGCCCTACTCGACCGTGGCCGCCAGTACCGCCTGTACCAGCAGCAGTCGGTGCCGGAGATCGTCGAGCACATCTTGCGCAGCCGCCACGACTTTCTCGGCCAGCACTTCCTGTTCCAGCTGGTGCGCGACTACCCCCGCCGTGAGCAGGTCATGCAGTACGGCGAGAGCGACCTGGCGTTCATCGAGCGGCTGCTGGCCGAGGTCGGCATCTGGTACCGCTTCAGCCACGACGACCGCCTGCAGATCGACGTCGTCGAATTCCACGACGACCAGCGCCACTACCAGTTCGGCGTCCAGCTGCCGCTGCGTGCACCGGCCGGCTTCGCCACCGGCGAGGACGGCGTGTGGCAGCTGCAGACCCGCCACCAGGTGGTGGAAAAGTCCATCAACTTTCGCGCCTATCACCACCGCGACGCGCGGGCCTGGCTCGATGGCGAAGTCGACCAGACCCGCGGCACCACGAGCACCACCTACGGCGAGGCCTACCACTACGCCGAACCCTACCGCGTGCTCGGCGATCGCCTCGATCAGGACGAAGATCTGCAAAGCGAAAGCGGCTTTTTCTACGCACGCCTGCGCCACGAACGCTACCTCAACGCCCAGACCCACCTCAGCGGTGCCAGCAGCAGCGCCACCCTGGCACCGGGGCAGGTGCTGAAAATCACCGATGGCGATACCGTGGCGCCAAAGTTCCCCAAAGACGCGCCCAAGGCCTTTGCCCTCGGCGCAGTAATCACAAGCCTGCGCACCCGCGCCGCCCGCGACCGCAGTATCGAAGTGCATTTCGAGGCCATCCCCTACGCCGAAATGGTCTGCTTCCGCCCCCCGGTCCCGGCCAAACCACTCATCGCCGGCACCCTGCCGGCCCGCCTCAGCAGCCCCGACCGCAACGACCGCTACGCCGAAATCGACCTCGAAGGCCGCTACCGGGTGCGCTTCCTGTTCGACCGCGACACCTGGAAACCCGGCCAGGAAAGCGCTTGGCTACGCCTGGCCCGACCCTACGGCGGCGACACCCACGGCCTGCACCTGCCGATGCTGGTCGGCACCGAAGTGGCCGTGGCCTTCGAACAGGGCGATCCCGACCGCCCCTACATCGCCCACGCCCTGCACGACAGCGAACACCCGGACCCCGTGACCCTGCGCAGGCGCGACCACACCCGCAACGTGCTGCGCACGCCGGCGAACAACAAGCTGCGCATGGAAGACCTGCGGGGGCAGGAGCACGTCAAGCTCAGCACGGAATATGGCGGCAAGAGTCAGCTGAGCCTGGGGCATTTGGTGGATGCCAAGAAACAGAAACGCGGGGAAGGGTTTGAGCTAAGGACCGATGGGCATGGCGCCATTCGTGGGGGCAAGGGCCTGTTCATCACAGCCGAGGAACAACCGAAAGCCCAGGGTCAGGTACTGGACATGCAAGCCGCACTGGGCCGCTTGCAACAGGCCGGCGAGCAGTCGCAAAGCCTCTCCAGCGATGCCCAGGCGGCCCACGCCGACCCTGCCGATGTGGAGGCCCAACTGTCACTGATGCGCGACCAACTCGATGAGCTCGAGGCCCAGGTGATTCTGCTAAGCGCGCCACAGGGCATCGCCCTCACCAGCGGCCAGCACCTGCAACTGGCGGCGCAGGACAACCTGATGCTCAACGCTGGCGGCCAAGCCGATATTAGCGTGGTCAAGCGCCTGTTCATCGGCGTCGGGCGGGGGTTGAACCTGTTCGTGCGCAAGCTGGGGATCAAACTGATCGCCAATCAGGGCCCGGTCTCCGTGCAGGCGCAGAACGACCAACTCGAGCTGCTGGCCCGCCACGAACTGTCGATTACCAGCACCGAAGACGAAGTCCGCATCACGGCAAAAAAGAAAATCACCCTCAATGGCGGCGGAAGCTATTTCAGCCTCGATGCGGGCGGCATCGAATCGGGGACGGCGGGAGACCACACGGCCAAATCCGCCCACTTCGCCTTTAGCGGCCCGGCCAGCATGACCGCTACGCATCCGGATTACCCGCCACTTCAATCCAGGCAAACCTTGCGCTTCGAGATACCGCAAGCCCCTAACGCCTCGGGCCTCGGCTGGGCGGGAATGCCCTACACGCTGTACGCCGACGGCGCAGTGCTCCAGCAAGGCGTGCTGGACAAGAGCGGGCAACTGTCGATCGACCACCAGGTCGTGACCCGGGGTTACCGGCTGGTGATGGCCAACGGTGTGGCTTACCAGATCCCGGTCCCCACCGATTACCGCAATGCCGAGCAGGCAGCACTCGCCAATCGCGGCCTGCATAACCACCCCGCGCAAGCCGCTGCCGAGGTGAGCCAGCCAACGTCACACACCGATCACCGCGGGCAGTACGCCGCGCAGATGGGCATCAACGACCCGGAAGGAAAAATACAATGATGAGACCCGACATTGTCGTGCCGGTCGCGCTGCAGCATACCAACAAGGTGACCTGCACCCCGCCCTGGTACGTGCAGCACACCGAGTACCCTCCTGCAAAGGCGACCTATCAACCCTTGATCAACGGCGAGGAAACCTTCCGGGCCGTGCACGAGGCTATTGCCAGGGCCGTGAGGACCGTCGACATCATCTGCTGGGGGTTTCAGCCGTCGATGTACTTCATCCGCGATGGCGTATCGCCGCGGATCGGCGAGTTGCTCATGACCAAGGCGCGGGAAGGCGTCGAGGTTCGGCTGTTGGGTTGGGAAGCGCCGTTCAATGCCGCTGGCGTGGCGGGGGAAGCCAACTTGCCGGGTAAAGGCCCGTACCGCATCGCCAACCGGGAGTTGCAACCTTCCACGGACGACCAATACGCCTATGACCGTCAGTGGTTTTCCCGATGTGCATTCAATGGCAGTGCGGCGGCTGCGATGCGTGTCGCTCGCAATGTGCCGGTGTTCGTCAGCCGAGGTTTCAGCGTGTATGAAAGAGCTGAAATTGCCCATCAAGTGAAATACGCAAGTCTCGACCCGCACCTCAGCCCCAGCACGATTGCCACGCTGAGCGCGGCTGCGACCCACCATCAGAAAACGGTCCTGGTTGACTACGAAATAGCCGATCGCGCCACTGGCTTCGTCATGGGCCACAACATGCTCGACGAGTATTGGGACACCAACGATCATTCGGCGTTGAAACGCGCCAAGGACAGTAAGCCGAAAGCCTGCGCCGGCCCGCGTGGCGATACCCCGCGCCAGGACATTTCCAGCCAGGTCAGTGGACCCATTCTCGAACACCTGCACCACAACTTCGCCACCGCCTGGCGCAAGGAAACCGGCGAGGACCTGTTCGCCTCGCGCCGTGCCATGCAGGTGGGACCGACACTTCAATGCACCCCGGACGCCACCCGGCAAATGGCCCAGCTGGTACGCACCCAACCGCAGGAGGGCAAGCGCGATATCGAGGCGCTGTATCTGCAGGCCGTGAACAACGCGACCCAGTTCATCTACATCGAAAACCAATATTTTCGCTGGCCACCTCTGGCCGAGCTGATCAAGGCTGTGGCGGCCGGTCAGACGAAGGCCGGGCGCGACCCCGGAATACACGGTCCCTTGCACCTGTTCGTGATCACCAATGCCAGCAAAGACAGCGTAGAGCCCGGCGCGATCAATACCCAGCGCATGCTCGAAAGCCTCGGGCGTGGCGACACCATCCCCGTGATCACCAAGTTACGGCGCGTTGAACAGACAAAGCGTGACGCTGCGAAGCAGGCCCCCACCCTGGGGGAAATGCTCGAACAGCGCGCCTTACTCACGCTGACGAATCTTACCGATGCGCTGGGCGGAACCGATTTCAGTGAAGCTCAGCGGCATGCAGCCAGACTCAATGATTTTCGAATGGCTGACCTCAACGCCAACATCAGCGCAATCGAGCGCAACGCCGTTGAAGCGGACCTGAACATTCCCGGCCTGAAAGTCCACGTGTGCTCGCTGGTCGCCCCCGACTCACCGGCGGGCAAGGACTGGATGCCGGTGTACATCCACTCCAAGTTGATGATTGTTGACGACGTGTTCACCACCCACGGCTCAGCCAACATCAACACCCGCAGCATGCAGGTCGATAGTGAGCTGAATATTGCACATGAGTGGGCGAGTGTGACCCAGGGGTTGCGGCGGCGGTTGTGGAACATGCATACGGGGGAGAAGGGGGGGCAAGATGATGCGGAGCAGGCGTTCAAGGCTTGGCAAGAGATCATCGATGACAACAAAAAGCTCAGGGAAAGTAAGGATAAGCCTAGCGCTTCGCTCGTGGAATTTTACTACGGCGATAAAAAGCTGCAGGACATCGACTGATGCGCCGTTTACTCCTGCTGTCCTGCCTGCTGCTGGTCGCCTGTGACAGTTCCAGCGCCCTCAACCCTACGAAGAAGGATTCTCACGTGAACCCACTCACCGAGATCAAAGCCAAGTTGGCTTTTACCTGTGCACACGAACAGATCCCTGAGTCGTCAACCGAGTCTGATGTACTGTTTCAATACGCTCGCTGGCTGCAAAAAAACAACCAGCTCAAGCAGGACAAAAACATCAATGTCCAAATCGAGCGGCTTTACCGCATCGCCTCAGAAAACGGCCATTACAAGGCCAATATCAACCTGCAGAACGGCGCTATGCGCGGCCATTTCAATTTGCGTGGTGATGAGCATCTGCGCCTGAGTCAGCAACTGATCGATGCAGGCGTGGCCACGGGGTATTACTTTGTCGGCAACTTCCTGCAACAGGGTTCGGCCGGTTTGAAACAGGATACGGAAATGGCCTTGCGGTACTACCGCAAGGCCGCCGATAAAGGCAATGCAGAAGCTCAGTATTACGTGGGGGATAAGCTGGCACCGAGCGACATTGCTCCAGACGTTGCTCGGCAGATGCGCCGTTGTGCTGCCGAACAGGGGCACGGTAGAGCCGCTGTCATGTTATCGATTTATCTGAGAGATGAGCAAAAATACAACGAAGCAATGGAAGTCTTGCAATTGGGCGTGACGGGGGGCAGCGATAGCGCTGCCGGCCGCTTGGAAGCCACATTTCGCGATCCACTACCTTCCAACACGATGCATTACCTCGGGCAAACGGAAGACCTCGAACGCGCCGAACGCTACCGAAAAATCTGGAAAATACTCTCGGGCTACTCCTACGCCAACCCCAAAGTCCCCGAAATCAACGAAATCCTCCCGCTCCCTCCCGCCAAACTCCCCGCCTGGGACGGCAAACTCCAATGGCTCGAAGCCCGCCTGGCCAACATCCCCCCAGAAAAACCCGGCGAAGCGCTGATCAACCAGCTGGCCAAGGCCAAACGCCTGGCCCCCGCCACCGGCCGACCGCTGCCGGAATCTCCCGACTTCATCCAAGCTACCTCTCCCAGGCCGACCTGCAATAGCGGCCAAGCCTGCCCGCAGACTGGCTACTGGAAAGCCGATATCGGCAGCCAGCTTTTCTCGCGTCTCGAAGGTGAACAAATTCGCCGGTTCGAGAAGGGCGAAATGCTCCCAACCGTCAGAGTCCAGAGGCGCCACAGCCGCTTCCTGCTCGCCGACCGAGTGACCGTCGAAGAGGAAAATATCGAATGGAGACTGTTCGGTGACGCCTGAGTATTTCCTGATCGACAGGTGCAACCGATAAACACATAAGGCTCACGCATTAGAAGCAACACCGCCAATTCCGGCGACTAAAAGGGAGCAATATAATGAGCAAGCATGAAGCAGGCGATAAAATAACGTTCGAGATGCATTCTCCGGGAATGGAGGTGCCAGCGGGTGAAAGCTCAAGTGAAGTAGACGACGAAGGTTATGTCCTTCTCGGCAAGGTTCATGGTCACGTTATCGAAAAAATTAAGGGCGGCATGAAAGTCACTCGCCCGGATGGGTCAACAATTATCTTGAATGATGGTGAGGTGACCATCGAAAATCTTGTTCCCAAATCAGTAGGGATCCGGAGCCTGTCCGAGATTGAATCATTCGCTGTGCGAACACAGGATCAAACTCGTATTTTTCGCCTGGATTTTATTGGTGGGGGCCATGTCGAAGTAACGTACGCGCAAGACGGCCGGGTCATGGGGGTCACCGGGCAAAACATCAAGCAATCAATCACCAAGGACAATGAGATAATCGTCAGCCAAGGTGATTCGGCCAGTGTTCAAGTGCCTTGAATCGAGAGAAGCCCTGATAGAGGAAAAACAGCAGCCTGCGGCAGCTCCTACAGGGTGAATATCAGAAGGTAATTTCAGATACGCCTCCGCCTGTAGGAGCGAGCCGGTGTTGGGTGTTTGGGGATGGGATAGCACCAGCCGCTAGATACTCATCACCATCTGCCCACTATCAACGCGCAACTCCACACCATTGATCGCCCGCGCCTCATCGCTGGCCAGGAACAGCACGCTGGCCGCCACATCCTCAGGCAGGCACATGCGGTTCATCGGGTCGCTGTCGATGGTCAGGCGGTCCGGGTCGATACCTTGGGGAAGGCTGCCGCGGGTCATGTCGGTGAGGACGCCGTCGGGGTGCAGGGTGTTGCAGCGGATGCGGTATTTGCGCCGCCGGCAAAGCGCTGCCACCGAACGCGACAACGCCGCCACCGCGCCCTTGGAGGCGCTGTAGGCCGCGTAATCGTCGCGTCCGGCCAGGGCCGCGATCGACGACAGGTTGATGATCGAACCACCGCTGTCCTTCATCAATGCGATGCCTTCGCGGCAGCCTAAAAATACGCTGTCGGCATTGACCCGCAGCATCTTGTGCCAGTCCGCCAGGGTGGTTTCTTCGATCGAGCCGCAAATCAGGATGCCGGCGTTGTTGACCAGGATATCCAGGCGACCGTAGCGCTCGCGCACATGGTCGATGACCTGGCGCCACTGGTCTTCGCTACTGACGTCCTGGCGAACAAAGGCTGCCGTCGGCCCAATTTCGGCGGCCAGGGCCTGGCCGGCCTCGATGTCCAGGTCGCTGATCAGCACCTGGGCGCCTTCGGCCGCCAGCAGCCGCACACTCGCGGCGCCGATGCCCTTGGCGCCGCCGGTGACCAGCGCGACCTTGCCGTGAACCCGGCCATTCTTGTTGTCGGTCATCATGTCATCTCGTGTGTATGGATCGTTTCGGCTTGCTGGGTGCGCGCGACAGCGGCACCGGCTCGTCGACCGGAGAACACGCAGTCGGCCAGGGACAAGCCACTGATGTACAGGTGCGAGGGAATGCCCAACGCGCTGCGGCCGGCGGCGTACAGGCCACTGATGGCTTGCCCGTGTTGGTCCAGCACCGCGCCGCTGCGCTCATCCACGCGCAAGCCGCCCAGGGTCAGGGCGCCCAGGGGGAAGACCGGATTGGTCACTGAGATATCGCAGGCATAGAAAGGCCCCTGCTCAAGCACCTGGCGACCGCCCTCGGACTTGCCGAATGGCTCCGGCGCTTCGCCACGGGCGGCGGCGTTGGCGGCCAGCACCGACGCACGCAGTACGGCGGGGTCCATGGCGGTCGCACTGGCCAACTCGCTCAGGCTCTTGCCCTTGCGCACCTTGAACAGCATCAGCGCCAGGGCCGGAAAACTCTGGAACCACCAATAGCCGCCGAACAGCGCTTCGCGGATGGCTTTCTTGCGCAACGGCGCGTCCAGCACCAGCCATGCCTTGCCGCCCTGCTCTTCCATCAACGGTTGCCCGAGGGTGGCGCCGTAGACTTCTTCATTGCAGAAGCGCCGGCCCTCGCGATTGACCACGATGCCCTTGTGCCAACTGTACGGCGGGTTGATGAAGCGCCATGCCGATACCCGCTCAAGCCCCGCCCCCTGGCCGCCGACACTGGCGCCCAGGCGCAAGCCGCTGCCATCGCAACCGGTGGCGCCGACCTTGAAGTTGCGCCGGAACTTCGGTGCGTGCTGTTCGAGCAACTGGCGATTGAAGATGAAGCCGCCGGTGCTCAGGATCACGCCATGGCGTGCCTGCACCCGAAGGGGCCTGGCGAAATCCCGTTCCAGCTGGCAGACCTTCTTGCGCAATTTGTTGCAATAGCCCGGCGCGAAGTTCTGCAGGCGTTCGGCGCGGGCGGACAGTCGTGCGTGCAACTGGGCTTGCTTGCTGCCTTCGGGCATACACCAAAACTCGGCACCCAGTACCCGCCCCCGGGGGTCGACCAGCAGTCGTCGCGCCGCCGCCTGCAACAGCGTTTTCGCTCCGGCCTTCAGGCACGCTGCCTTCAGGTGGGCAAAAAGCACCGCGCCGCCCTGCCCTTTGCCCACGGTGCGATGCCCTCGTGGTGCAGGCGGCAAGGGGCCGCCGTGGTCGGGCACCAATTCGTTGCCCGAGTAATAGAGGAAGTAGCCGTCGGGCGGGTACGAAGTCTTTCCCCCGCCGGGTGGCATCTGGTGGGCATAGGGCGCGCCGTGGCTTTCCAGCCACTCGAGGTTGCTCACACTGTCGGCGCAGAAGCGCCGCAAAGTGTCATCGCTCACCACGCCCCCGGTTTCGTGTTTGAGGTAATCGAACATGGCTTGGGGGCTGTCGTTGAAGCCCGCGGCCTGTTGATGACGCGTACCGCCACCGGCGTAGACCACCCCGCCACTCTTGGCGCTGGCGCCGCCGCCGGTGAAGCGGTCAGCGATCAGCACGTTGGCCCCCTGGGCCCGAGCTTCCAGCGCGGCGCAGGCACCGGCAGCGCCCCAGCCGACGACCAGCACGTCGCAACGTTCGTCCCAGTCCACACTGCTGCCATCGGTTACTTGCAGGGGCGGCAGCACATCGGTGCTGGGGAGGTTATCGGACATTGACATAGCCCCTCCTAACGCTGGCTAGCCAGGTGATTGGCGGCGACATAGCCGAAGGTCATCGCCGGCCCCAGGGTGCCACCCGCTCCCGGATAGCTGGTGCCCATCACCGACGCCGAGCAGTTGCCAATGGCGTACAAGCCGGCGATGGCGGTGCCATCTTCGCGCACCACCTGGGCATGCTCGTTGGTCAACAGGCCGCCCTTGGTGCCGATGTCCCCGGCGTCCAGGCGCATGGCGTAGTACGGGCCTTTGCGCAGGGGCGCCAGGCACGGGTTGGGCTTGATGTTGCTGTCACCGTAGTAGCGATCGAAGACATTGCCACCACGGTCGAAGTCGAGGTCCACACCGGAGCCTGCATAGTCGTTGACCTTGGCCACGGTGGCTTCCAGACCGAGGCTGTCGACGCCGATCTGTCGGGCCAGGCCAGCCACAGTGTCGGCCTTCCAATACAGGTTATTGAGCCACTCCTTGCGCAGGCGGCTGTCGGGCATGATCTGCCCTGGCATCAACGGCCCCATGGCATAGTTGAAACGGAAATGCGCGTCGAAGATCACCCAGGCCGGTACCGACTTGCCGCCGGTTTTCTGGTTGTCTTGATGCATGGCATCGACAAATTCCAGATAAGGCGCGGCTTCGTTGACAAAGCGGTGCCCCAGGCCGTTAACCACGATGGCGCCGGGGAACGCACGCTCGGCAAAAATCCCCCGGGGTTTGTCTTCTCCCGGTACGGCAATGGTCGGCGCCCACCAGGCCCAATCCATCAGCGCGGTGGCCGCGCCCTGGGCCATGCCGGCTTCCAGGGCCGCGCCGGTGTTGTTGCCGGGCGGTGTCGCGCTCCAGGCCTTGCGGGTTGGCTTGGGCAGGTACTGGTCACGCAGGGCCTGGTTCTGTTCGAAGCCACCGGAGGCCAGGATCACACCGTGGCGTGCCTGCAGTTGCAGCTCGGCACCGTCACGGCGCACGGTGACGCCGCTGACCCGACCGTTATCGGTGACCAGGCCGCAGAAATCGGTGTTGAGCCACAACGGTACATTGCGATCCATCAGCGAGCGGCGCAAAGACGCCACCAACGAACTGCCCAAGGACGCGCGGCGATCCATCTTGCTCTTGCGTCGCCATTTGAAGTCCAGCTTGTAGCGCAGCATCAGTTTCATGATCAGCAGGCGCCAGCCGAAGCTACGGGCCATGGCCTTGTGCGCATCGCGCGCCGTCCAGGCGATGCGCCCCATCAGCAGGGTCGAAGGCGAAGGCTTGCGCAGGTTTGCCAGTTCCTCACCCAGCAGACTGGTGTCGAACAACTCCGGATCCAGGGTCCGCCCACCGGGCAAAGCCCCCGGCAGGTGCGGATAATAATCAGGGTATTTGGCCGCCACGGCGTAGCGCACCCGGCTGATACGGGTGAGCTGCTCGATCATCTTCGGCGCATTGTCCAGGTAGGCACGCAGGCGCGTTTCACCGACATGCTCGCCCGCTGCCGCCTTCAGGTAAGTCAGGGCGGTGGCGTAGCTGTCGTTGCCCTTCATGCGCGCGAAATAGTGGTTGTTGGGAATCCAGATACCGCCTCCGGAGATCGCCGAGGTGCCGCCGTACTGGTTGCTTTTCTCCACCACCAGCACACTGAAACCCTGGTCGGCGAGGAATACCGCCGAAGTCATCGCACCTGCACCCGAACCGACGACGATCACGTCGTAGTGGGTCTGAGACTGAACTTGAGCCGTCATTGTTGTTATGCCATTAGCTGAGGTCAGGAAAGAACCGCCGACCACGCAGGGTGCGCTGGCGGAGTGCAGCCCATGATCGGGGCTGCGGGGGGATGGGCTCATCGTCAAAGTGGACTAGGGGGGGGTGGCCTAGGGGATTGGGTGTATATCCATTGCTGCGGTAACGGCGACTTATGGTTTCGCTCTTACAGCGGGTCACTTTGAGAAGCGCAAAGTAACCAAACGCTTTTGCCCCACCACTCGGTGCCTCGCTAGGGCTCGGCATGCCCTCACTCCGGCATTGCTCCGTGGGTCGCCGCGATGG